>DASPPM010000531.1:0-2452 GCA_035625535.1 Alphaproteobacteria bacterium | reverse complement strand
GCACCGCAAGCAGGAGCCCGTAGACCTGGTCGACGAGGCTCGGCGCCAGCCCCGCCGTGGGCTCGTCCACCAGCATGAGCTTGGGATCGCTCATCATCTCGCGCGCGACGGAAAGCATGCGTCCCTGGCCGCCCGAGAGGTCGCCCGCGCGCGTGCGCCGGCGCTCGGCAAGGGCCGGGAAGATGCCGTATATCTTGTCGATCTGTGCGAGGAGTCGAGCGCGGTCGCGGCGGAACGTCCAGCCGCCCATGCGCAGGTTCTCCTCGACCGTGAGGCCCGGGAAGGTATTGATATCCTGGGGCACATAGCTGATGCCCAGCGCCTTCACCTCATAAGGCTGCAGCCCGAGGGTCGACTCGGCGAGGAAGCGGATGGCACCCGCGTGGGGCTTGAGGAAGCCGAAGATCGTGCGCAGAAGCGTGGACTTGCCGGCACCGTTGGGGCCGATCACAAGCGTCAAGCTCTCCCTGCGCACGGCAAGGGAAAGCCCCTGCAGGATGTCGACGCCCGGCTGATAGGCGGCATGGAGCTGCTCGACCGTCAAGAGCGCCGCATCGCTCATGTGAGCGCCTTCCCGAGATAGGCGGTGATCACGTCGTCGCGCCGGGCGACCTCCTCGAGCGGGCCCTCGGCCACGACGCGTCCCTCGATCATCACCGTGATCTTGCTGCAGAGCCGGCGCATCACCGCCATCTCGTGGCTGACGATGAGGTAGCTGACGCCGCGCGCCCGGTTCTCGTGCAGGATGAGGTCGATGATCGCATCCTTGATCACCGGGTTGATGCCGGCGAAGGGCTCGTCGAGCACGTAGCATTTGAGCTCGGGGATCATGAAGCCGCAGCAGACCTGGAGGAGCGCACGCTGGCCGCCCGAGAGCCCTTTGGCCGGAAGCTGCGCGAGCCGCGAGAGCGTGATGAGCTCGAGGAGCTCGCGCGCGCGGCCAATGCCCTCATCGAGCGCGCTGCCCTTGGCCCCACGCGCCATGTAGGGGAGCAGCAGGTTCTCGAAGACCGTGAGGTTGCCGAAGAGGCGGCACACTTGGAAGGTGCGCAATAGGCCCTTGCGCGCGATCTCGAAAGGGGCCAAGCCGAGCACGCTCTCGCCGTCGAGGCGGATGTCGCCGGCGCTCGGCGCGTGGATGCCGGTGACGAGATTGGCGAACGTGGTCTTGCCGGCGCCGTTGGGTCCGATCAGGCCGCGAATCTCGCCGCGCTCCAGCAGAATCGAGACCTCCTCATTGGCGAGGAGGCCGCCGAAGCGCTTGGTGAGGCCGCGAGTTTCGAGGAGCGGGGTCATGCGCTCACGCCTGCCGCGTCCGCTCGCCGAAGAGGCCGGTCGGGCGCAGCAAGAGGACGAGAAGCACGAGCGCGAAGCCATAGGCGTTCTGGTACGGCGACGAGATGAAGGCGGCACCCAGGCTTTCGACGATGCCGAGCATGAGCCCGCCGACGAGCGCTCCGGGGACCGAGCCGAGCCCGCCGATCACGATGATCTCGAAGCCCTTGACCGTGGTGACGACGCCGTCCGTCGGAAAGACGAGGAAGACGGGGGCCAACAAGGCGCCGGCGAGCCCGGCGAGCGCCACGCCGATGCCGAAGGCGAGCTGGTCGAGGCGCAGGATGTCGACCCCGGAGGTCTGCACGCCTATGCGGCTCTGCGAGGCGGCGCGGAGCGCGAGACCAAGCCAGGTCGTCTTGATGAGGAACTGGAAGAGCGCGATCGCGACGAGTGCCAGCACGAAGGCGGCGACGCGCGCGCCGTCCTGGGGGAGCGGGCCGAGTGTCACGGTCGGCAGCACCGAGCCCGGGGTGCGCTGATAGGGCCCGCTGAGCGCGGTCGCTAGGTTGCGCAGGAGCAGGAGGAGCGCGATCGTGACTACCGTCGCATAATCGTCCCTGCGCTCGAGCACCTTCACGAACATGGGCTTGATCAAGATGGGCTCGAGCAGGATGCCGAGGAGGAACACGCCGAGTGCCGAGAGCGGCACCGCCACCCACCAGTATTCCGGCCCCAGGAGATGGACCACGAGGACGAACTGCAGGTAGCTTCCGATCATGTAGAATTCGCCCATCGCCCAGTTGATCATCTTGACGATGCTGTAGATGAAGGTGATGCCGAGCGCCATGAGCGCGTAAAGCACCCCGATCATCACTCCGGCGATGAGCGTCTGGAAAAAGAGCTCGCTCGAGAAGATCATGGCGCAAAGGAGTTTCGTGCGTCCCCCTCAGTCTCGCAGGCGGCTTGAGCCGCGAGGCGGATCGAGGAGGAGAGCGCGACGCGCGGATTTGCGAGAATTACCACTGACAAACTCCAACCGTGTCATTGCGAGCCGACCTGCCTGCGCGAAGCCGAAGCGGCTTCGCTTCGGCGAAGGCAGGAGGCGAAGCAATCCAGATCCTACCGGCCGCACTGGATTGCTTCGTCGGCTTCGCCCCCTCGCAATGACGAGCCG
>DASPPM010000530.1:0-5630 GCA_035625535.1 Alphaproteobacteria bacterium | reverse complement strand
CAACGTGCCGTTCTTCACCATTTCCGGCTCCGACTTCGTCGAAATGTTCGTCGGCGTCGGCGCGAGCCGCGTCCGCGACATGTTCGAGCAGGCCAAGAAGAACGCGCCCTGCATCATCTTCATCGACGAGATCGACGCGGTGGGACGCCATCGTGGCGCGGGCCTCGGCGGCGGCAATGACGAGCGCGAGCAGACGCTCAACCAGCTCCTCGTCGAGATGGACGGCTTCGAGACGAACGAAGGCGTCATCCTGATCGCGGCCACCAACCGGCCCGACGTGCTCGATCCGGCGTTGCTTCGCCCCGGCCGCTTCGACCGTCAGGTCGTCGTGCCCAACCCGGACATCCTGGGGCGCGAGAAGATCCTCAAGGTGCATTTGCGCAAGGTGCCGACCGCACCCGACGTCGATGCCAAGATCATCGCGCGCGGCACGCCGGGCTTCTCAGGGGCCGACCTCGCCAACCTCGTCAACGAGGCGGCCCTCATCGCCGCTCGCCGCGGCAAGCGCCTCGTCACCATGAGCGAGCTCGAGAACGCCAAGGACAAGGTCCTGATGGGTACCGAGCGCCGCTCCATGGTGATGACCGACAAGGAGAAGGAGACCACCGCCTATCACGAGGCGGGCCATGCGCTCGTGGCCCTCTATTCGCCGGGCCACGATCCGCTGCACAAGGTCACCATCATTCCGCGCGGCCGGGCGCTCGGCGTCACCATGTCGCTGCCGGAGCGCGATCGTTACGGCTTCGCCAAGCGCGAGCTCGAGGCCAAGATCGCCATGATGTTCGGCGGCAGGGTCGCCGAGGAGCTCATCTACGGCAAGGACAACGTGACGACCGGGGCCGGCGACGACATCCGCCAGGCGACCGAGCTGGCGCGCCGCATGGTGACCGAGTTCGGCTTCAGCGACGTGCTCGGACCGTTGCGCTACTCCGAGAACGAGCAGGAGGTCTTCCTCGGCCACTCGGTGACGCAGCGCAAGAACGTCTCCGAGGCGACCGCCAAGATCATCGACGAGGAGATCCGCCGCGTCGTCGAGGAAGGCGAGGCGAGAGCCCGGGGCATCTTGGGCGACCGCACCGAGGAGCTGCATCGCCTCGCCAAGGGCCTGCTCGAATACGAGACGCTCACGGGCGACGAGATCCAGTCGATCCTCAAGGGCAATCCCATCGTGCGTCCGGACAAGGATGCCCAGCCCGAGCCGCCCAAGCCGCGCACCTCGGTGCCGACCAGCAAGCTGGCCGGCCAGCGCGAGGCGAAGGGGAGCGGGGGCTTGGAGCCGGAGCCGCAGCCGGGTGCCTGACGGTAAAGACAAGGCGGCACTGGTGCGAAGCCCCGGCCTCGACCGGGGCTTTGCCTTGTTGGCGGGTGCTGCGGAACGGCTCTTCCTTTGCCCGGCCGGCCTCGTTCATGGCGCCGAGGCGCACGCGGCCCTGGCGGCAGGTGCCGCGCGGCCGCTCGCCGGCGGCCCCCTCGCCTTCACGCGCTGCGAAGTGCTGGTGCGCGCGACGGGGCGCACGGAGAGCGCCTTCGCCTCCCTTGCCGAGCTCGAGTCGTGGGCGCGCCGCGCGGGCGCTCTCGTCGAGGCGCGCGTGGCCGAGCTCCTAGCACTCCTCGCCTCATCCCGCGCCGACTTTGCCGGGCTCTCGCTCGATCGCCCGCGCCTCATGGGCATCGTGAATGCGACCCCCGACAGCTTCTCGGACGGCGGCGATCATCTCGCCGCCGAGCATGCCGTGGCCCATGGCCTGGCCCTCGCCGAGGCGGGGGCCGACATCGTCGACGTGGGCGGCGAGTCGACCCGGCCGGGCGCGGTCGCCGTCGCGGCCGAGGAGGAGCTCCGCCGCGTCGGGCCTGTGCTCGAAGGCCTTGCGGGCGCCGGGCTCGGCCCCCGCCTCTCGGTCGACAGCCGACACGCCGCGGTGATGCGGGCGGCGCTCGACTCGGGCGGGCGCATCATCAACGACGTGACCGCGCTGGCGGGCGATCCCTTGAGCCTGCCGCTCGCGGCCGCGCGCAAGGCCGCGGTCGTGCTCGTGCACATGCAGGGCGAGCCCGCCACGATGAACCTCGTGCCGCGCTACGACTTCGCCCCGCTCGACGTCTACGAGGCGCTTGCCGCGCGCGTGGAGGCCGCCTTGGCCGCCGGCATCCCGCGCGCGTCGATCGCCGTCGATCCCGGCCTCGGCTTCGGCAAGACGACCGCTCACAATGTGCAGATCCTCGAGCGGGTGGCGCTCTTCCACGGGCTCGGCTGCGCGGTCCTGATCGGCGCCTCGCGGAAGCTCCTGATCGGCGCCTCGAAGAAGGAGGTGCCGCCCAAGGCGCGGCTCGGCGCCTCGCTCGCGGCAGCGCTTTCAGCGCTCGATCAGGGCGTGCAGCTCCTGCGCGTGCACGATGTCGCGGAAACGCTGCAGGCCGTCAATCTTTGGCGGGCATTGAGGGGGAATTACTAGCCGCGCCAGGCCGCGCCGGCCGCCGCTCGGGGGCCGCAAGCTCCCCGCCTTGTCCCTTGAGAAGGCTGATGCCGGTCTCTCGCTGGAAGATCAGGAGATCGAAAGACGGGGCTTCGCCGGTAAGCTTGGTCAAGATGGCGTGCGCCTGTCCGCGGTGATGGGTCTGGTGATTGAAGAAATGCAGCAGAAGTGGGGCGAGGAATTGCTCGATCTCCGCCGGGCTGCGGGTCGAGCGGTAGCGGATCGTGCCAAGAAGCGCTGCCTCGCTGAGCGACGCGATGTAGGAGACGATGCGGGCGTCCGCGGCGCGCCGGGCTCGGTGAAGGGCTGCGAGATCGTCGTAAAGGATGGCATCGAGGGCCGTGGGCTCGTCGCCCTCGCCGGTGAAACGGTGCATCCAAATGCGGTCGCCCAGGAGCAGATGATTGAGCGTGCCGTGGAGCGAATGGAAGAAGACGCCGTGATCCGCGCGGTAGTCCCGATCGGGGATTTTGGCAGCGGCGGCGAAGAGCCGCTCGTTGACCCAGGCGTTGTAGGCGGCCAGCATCTCGAAGAGCGGTTTCATCGGGACGGCTCCGGCAGGCTTCGATGAAGAGTAGCATTTCCGCGGCTTGCGAAGAAGCCTCCGAGTCCCGTCCGGGCGGTATCGCGGGAATCGGGCGGCGTTGCTGTATCGCCTTGGCACTTCTGCTATAACGTTTGGCGGCATTCCGGAGGGGATGAGGTGACGCGCAAGCTCTTTGGTACCGACGGCATCCGTGGCAAGGCCAATGCGGAGCCGATGACCGCCGAGACCGCGCTCAAGGTCGCGATGGCCGCGGGCGAGCGCTTTACCCGCGGGCCCCATCGCCACCGCGTCGTCATCGGCAAGGACACCCGGCTCTCGGGTTATCTCATCGAGCCGGCACTGACCGCGGGCTTCATCTCCGTCGGCATGGACGTGGTGTTGCTCGGCCCGCTGCCGACCCCTGCCGTCGCCATGCTCACGCGCTCGCTGCGCGCCGATTTGGGCGTCGTCATCTCCGCCTCGCACAACCTCTACCAGGACAACGGCATCAAGCTCTTCGGCCCCGACGGCTACAAGCTTTCCGACGAGGCCGAGCTCGACATCGAGCGCCGCATCGGCAACGGCACGGGCGCCTCGCGCGTCGCCAGCGACAAGCTCGGCCGCGCCACGCGTCTCGACGACGCGCTCGGCCGCTACATCGAGTTCGTCAAGGCGAGCTTTCCGCGCGGCCGGCGGCTCGACGGCCGCAAGATCGTCATCGACTGCGCCAACGGTGCGGCCTATCGCGCGGCACCGGCGGTGCTGTTCGAGCTCGGGGCGGAGGTGGTGGCGATCGGCGTCGAGCCCGACGGCCTCAACATCAACAAGGGCTTCGGCGCCACCGATACCGCGGCCCTCCAGGAACGGGTGCTCAAGGAGAAAGCCGATATCGGGATCGCGCTTGACGGCGACGGGGACCGCGTCGTCATGGTCGACGAGCGCGGCGCCAGACTCGGCGGCGACCAGCTGATGGCGCTCGTCGCGCGCACCTGGCACGCCTCGGGCCAGCTCCGCGGCGGCGGCGTTGTCGCCACCGTGATGTCGAACCTCGGCCTCGAGCGCTGCCTGGCGAGCCTCGGTCTCAAGCTCGTGCGCACGCAGGTGGGCGACCGCTACGTGCTCGAGACCATGCGCGACGGCGGCTACAACGTGGGCGGCGAGCAGTCTGGGCACATCATTCTTTCCGACTATACGACGACCGGCGACGGGCTCATCTCGGCCCTCCAGGTGCTCGCGGCCCTGAGCGAGGGGAGCCGGCCGGCGAGCGAAGCGGTGCATCTCTTCGAACCGCTGCCGCAGCTCATGCGCAACGTGCACTTCAACGGCGGCGCGCCGCTCGAGCGCGCGAGCGTCAAGGCGGCGATCCGCGAGGCGGAAGCCATGCTCGGACTCAAGGGGCGCCTCCTCATCCGCAAATCCGGCACCGAGCCGGTCATCCGCGTCATGGCGGAAGGCGAGGACGACACGCTCGTCGGCCGCGTGGTCGACGAAGTGGTGCGCGCGATCGAGCGGTCGGCCGGCTAGCGCCGCGGCCGTGAAGGGCAGGGTCCTCATCATCGCGGGATCGGATTCCGGCGGCGGCGCCGGAATCGAGGCCGACATCAAGACGGTGACCGCACTCGGCGGCTATGCCATGACCGCGACGACGGCACTCACCGCCCAGGACACGCGCGGCGTCCACGGCGTGCTCCCGACCGAGCCCGCCTTCGTGGCGCGACAGATGGCCTTGGTGCTCGACGACCTCGGCGCCGATGCGGCCAAGAGCGGCATGCTGGTGAGCGATAGCCTGATCAACGCGGTCGCCGACGTGCTCGCGGCGAGGGTGCCGCGGCTGCCGCTCGTCGTGGATCCGGTCATGGTGGCGACGGGCGGCGGACGGCTCCTCGCCGAGGACGCGGTCGCCACGCTCAGGGGGCGGCTCTTTCCTCTCGCGGCAATCGTGACGCCCAATATCCCCGAAGCCGAGGCGCTCTCTGGAGCCCGCATCGAGAGCCGCGAGGCGATGGCGGAAGCTGCGCGCCTGCTGTTGGCACTCGGCTGCCGCGCGGTCCTCCTGAAGGGCGGCCACCTCGCGGGCTCGAGCGTCGTCGATCTTTTGGTGAGCGCCGAGGGCTGGCGGGCCTTCGAATACCCGCGGCTCGAGACCCGGAGCACGCACGGCACGGGCTGCACCCTTGCCTCGGCCATCGCTACGGGCCTGGCGCAAGGGCTTGCGCTCGCGGACGCGGTCGCCCGCGCGCGCGCCTACCTCCAGGAGGCGATCCGCACAGCGCCGGGCTTCGGCCACGGCCGCGGGCCGCTCAACCACGCCCACACGGTGCGCCCGTTCGGCGGCGCGTAGAGCATGATCGAATCATATTGGAGCATCCTGGTCGGCACCCGCGCGTAAGCGGGGGTCGACAAGCTGCTCGATTCCCGCTCCCCGCCTTCGCGGAGACAAGCTTCGCGGGAACGACGATCGGAGCGGCGATTCCGCTCGAGCGGCAACCGCTCTAGGGTCCGGACTCAATTGAGCCACCAGGTTACGGCGGCGGCGATGAGGACGCCAGCAAGGAAGTTTCGTGCGAGCTTGTCGTATCGGGTTGCGATGCGGCGGAAATCTTTGAGGCGACAGAACATGCGTTCGATGA
>DASPPM010000529.1:0-11015 GCA_035625535.1 Alphaproteobacteria bacterium | reverse complement strand
GAACAGCAGCTCGCCCTCGCTCGAGGTGATGCTGCGCGCGCACGTGAGCCCCTTGCGCCCGGCCCGGATGAGCGCCCACACCATCGCCATCGGCGTGCGCGAGAGCGTGCTGCCGCCGATGCCGACGGTGGAGCCGTCCTTCACCAGCTCGGCCGCCCCCTCGAGCGACATCACCTTCTCGCGCAGGCTCCTGTCGCGCTCGACGGTCTTCTTGCGCAGCTCCAGATATGACTCGCTCAAAATCCGCCTCCTCTAGCGGGCGGGCCGATCGAGGCCGGTCTCGCGATTGAATTCCGCGATGAGCGCATCCCACTTGGGAAGCGCCTCCCTGAGCCCGCGCCAGAAGCCCTCGTCCCGGCGCCGATCGAACTCCTCGAGCGGCACGCCTTGCTGCTCGACCCACGTGTAATAGCCGAGATTGAAGATTCGCCTCCGCTCGCTCGTGCCGAGTTCGATCATGTGGTCGTCGGCAACAGCGTCGAGATGCCGGCCGGCCACCTCGCCGGCATGGATCTCGTCGAAGCCTTGCGGATAGTGCGCGGCCTCGAACTTGCGCCGCTCGCTGCCGTACATGGCGGCGCTGTCCGTGGCCACGGTGACGATGGCGTCGTCGCGGCCGAGCGAGAAGCGCTTCGCGGTCTTGATAGCGGCCAGGAGATTGGCGATGCTCGAGAGCCCGAGCGCCTCGAGGCGGGCCACCAGCCGCGCGTCGAGGCCGCGGCGGCGCTCGAGATAGCGCTTTCCCACCCGGCTATTGAAGAGCAGGTTGAGCGAATCCGTGCCGCGGTCCGACACGCCGGTCACGACGTCGGTGTTCATGACGTTGTGGATGAAGGGAATGTGCTTGTCGCCGATGCCCTGGATGTTGTGCTCGCCGTAGCCGTTCTCGAGCATGGTCGGGCACTCGAGCGCCTCGACGGCGACGATCTTGGCGCCGCACGCCTCCTTGAGGTAGTCGCCCGCGCCGAGCGTGCCGGCCGAGCCCGAGGCGGCGACGAAGGCGGCAAGGCCGAGCGCCTCGTGCCCGCGCCGCGCATGCTCATAGACCGCGCGCAAGGCCGGCCCCGTCGCGGCATAATGGACGAGATGGTTCCCGAACTCGGCGAACTGGTTGAGGATGACGTTCCTGGGGTCGCGCGCGAGCTCGGCGCACTTGTCGTAGATTTCCTTGACGTTGCTCTCCGTACCCGGCGTGCGCACGATGTCCTCGGCCCGGCCCACCCAGCCCTTGAGCCAAGCGAAGCGCTCCTCGCTCATGCCGGCCGGCAACACGGCGACGCCGCGGCAGCCGAGGATGCGCGAGATCGCCACCCCGCCGCGGCAATAGTTCCCGGTCGAGGGCCACACCGCCTTGTTGGCAGCGGGGTCGAATTGTCCCGTGACCAGCCGCGGCACCAGGCAGCCGTAGGCGGCCAGCACCTTGTGCGCGCCGATCATGGGGAAGTTGCGGCCGAGGGCCACGAGGATGCGCGCTCTAACCCCGCTCAGCGCCTCGGGCAGCTCGAGATAGGAGGGGACGGCTGCCAGTCCCTTGCGGCGCTCGTCGTTGTACCAATGCACGCGGAAAAGATTGCCGGCCTCGGCCGCGTCGGGGTCGATCGCGGCAAGGGCAGCCAGCACGCGCGCGGGAATGCGCGCCGGATGCGCGAGCTCGGCGAAGCTCGGCAGCACCACCCGCGCCTCGCGCAGATGGCGCACGGCGCGCGCGCGAACTTTGGGATCGACGACCTCGGTCGCGAGCTCGGTCCAGCCCATGGCGGGAGATAGGTCTATCTTGTTATCGTCCTATACTTAATACCATAGGGGCCGAGACCCCTCAACTCCCTTGGCGTTGCGCCGTCCCTCACCCGGCTCGCTACGCTCGCCACCCTCTCCCGCTTGCGGGGTCGAGCCGCAAGGCGGATCGACGAAGGGACCCATCGCGCAAGCGATGGGAAGGGTGAGGGATTGCTCAGACGCCTCTGGCTATCCCGCTCACCGCCTTGCGAGGCGGCGCAGGTACTCGATGTCGAGCGGCAGCTTCTCGCCGAGCCAGAGGGCGTATTCGGAGTGGTCGGTCGGGTCGTCCCCGGTTTCGGGGTGGATGAGCACGGAGAGGCCCCGGTGATTGAGAGCGAGCCAGGGCACGAGCCGCGCGAACTCCGTTCGAGCGAAGGCGACCTGGTACATGGGCTTGGGGTGCGGGCCGACCGGCTCGTCGCGCCAGCGTCCGAGCACCACCTCGAAGGTGCTCCCGAGCGCCTCGCGCAGCTCCGCCGCGCGGGCGCGCGTGGCAGCGTCGTCATAGTAGACATGGGCGTGGTAGCCGCTGATCTTGCTCGGCTCGGCCGTCTTCATCGCGGGCCTGGCGTGCCGAAGAGGCCCATCACATAGGCCACGTGAAACGCCAGGACCGGGCCCCAGCCGACCATCGGCCAGACGAACCAGACGGTCTCCGGCGTCCACAAGCGATTGACGACGACGCACGCCGCCGCGACCGCGAAATAGCAGATGAGGTGCCAGCGCAAGCCGCGCAGCCGGCGGGCTCTCACAGCGGGATGTTGTCGTGCCTCTTCCACGGGTTCTCGAGCTTCTTCTCGCGCAGCATGGCGAGCGCGCGGCAGAGCCGGCGGCGGGTCGAGTGCGGCATGATGACGTCGTCGATGAAGCCGCGGTGGCCGGCGACGAAGGGATTGGCGAATTTCTCGCGATACTCCTCGGTGCGCCGCGCGATCTTCTCGGCGTCGCCGATGTCCTGGCGGAAGATGATCTCGACCGCACCCTTGGGCCCCATCACCGCGATTTCGGCCGTGGGCCAGGCGTAGTTGAGATCTCCCCGCAAGTGCTTCGAGCTCATGACGTCGTAGGCGCCGCCGTAGGCCTTGCGCGTGATCACCGTCACCTTCGGCACGGTCGCCTCGGCATAGGCGAAGAGCAGCTTGGCGCCGTGCTTGATGATGCCGCCGAACTCCTGCGCCGTGCCGGGGAGAAATCCCGGCACGTCGACGAAGGTCACGATCGGGATGCCGAAGCAGTCGCAGAAGCGCACGAAGCGCGCCGCCTTCTTCGAGCTGTCGATGTCGAGGCAGCCGGCGAGCACCATCGGCTGGTTGGCGACGATGCCGACGGTCGAGCCCTCCATGCGCGCGAAGCCGACGACGATGTTGCGCGCATAGTCGGCCTGGGTCTCGAAGAAGTCGCCGTCGTCGACCACCTTCTGGATCAGCTCCTTCATCTCGTAGGGCTTGGTCGGATTGGCGGGCACAAGCGTATCGAGCGAGGGCTCGATGCGATCGGCGGGATCCTCGGTCGGCCGCAGCGGCGGCCTCTCGCGGTTGGACGCCGGCAGGAAGTCGATGAAGCGCCTGAGCTCGAGGAGGGCCTCGACGTCGTTCTCGAAGGCGCCGTCGGCGACGCCCGAGCGGGTCGTGTGGGTGACCGCACCGCCGAGCTCCTCCTGCGTGACGGTCTCCTGCGTCACCGTCTTCACCACATCCGGACCGGTCACGAACATGTAGGAGCTGTCCTTGACCATGAAGATGAAGTCGGTCATGGCCGGAGAGTAGACCGCCCCGCCCGCGCAGGGGCCCATGATGAGCGAGAGCTGCGGAATGACCCCAGAGGCGAGCACGTTCCTCTCGAACACCTCGGCGTAGCCCGCGAGCGAGGCGACCCCCTCCTGGATGCGCGCACCGCCCGAATCGTTGAGGCCGATGACGGGAGCGCCCACCTTCATGGCCTGGTCCATGATCTTGCAGATCTTCTCCGCGTGCGCCTCGGAAAGCGAGCCGCCGAACACCGTGAAGTCCTGGCTGAAGACGAAGACGAGCCGTCCGCTCACGGTGCCCCAGCCGGTCACCACCCCGTCGCCTGGGATCTTCTGCGCGACCATGCCGAAGTCGCCGCAGCGGTGCTCGACGAACATGTCCCACTCCTCGAAGGAGCCGGGGTCGAGCAGGACCTCGATGCGCTCGCGCGCACTCAGCTTGCCCTTGTCGTGCTGGGTCTTGATGCGGCGCTCCCCGCCGCCCCCGCGCGCCGCCGCCCGCTTCTCCTCGAGCTGTCGCAAGATTTCCTGCATGGCACCTCACTCTACCAGCACCCGCCCGGGTGCCGACCCGCCCTTGTTGCAGAGGGCTTGCAGATAGCATGGGCGGGGGCCGAAGGCCAGGAGCCTCTCCCCAAGAGGCCGGCGGGCCTCAGCTCGCGAGGAGGGTGAGAAAGCGGGCGGCCGCGGCGATGTCGGCGCGCAAGGCCTCGCGGCGGCGCTTGGCCTCGGGGTCCTCGCCCCAGAGCTCGATCTGGTAGCTCGCGTCGAGCTCCGAAAGCGCCCAGGCCGCCTCCGCATCGATCTCGCCCTCGGCGAGCGCGAGCGCCAGGATGAGCGATCCGCAGGCCGCCGTCGCTGCGGCGAGCGCTGTGAGGCGCCAATCATCCGAGGCCTCGACCGCACGCCGCAGGATCGCCAGGCTGCGCACGGGCTGCTCGATCGCGACAATGCCGGCGGTCACCCGCAGAGGGGCCTCGAAGCGCCGTGCCACCCAGTCGACGAGCGGCTGCCACCCCGCCTCCTGGCGTTCTGCGAGCGCCTCTGGCCCGAGCGCGCGGTAGCAGAGGAGGTCGGTCTCGGCATAGGCCACGGTGCGCTCGACCACCGTGGCGCGGTGGGCGCGGACGAGGTCGATGGCGGAGCCCGCGAGGCGTGTGAGCGGCATGGCGAGCGGATCGAGGTGCTGGCCTTGCGCCTGCCATTCCGCGGCGAGCGCTTCGGCGAGCGGGCGGCTCGGCAGCACCAAAGGGCGGCCCTCGGGCGTCGCGGCCGGCTCGCCGTCGAGCGCGATGGCGTAGCCGCCCTCGCGCTCGACGACGGCCACGGCCTGGTAGGTGCGCCGCGCGCTTGGCGCGGTCACGGCACCAGCGCCTCGACCGCAGCCGGGAGATCCGCGGCGGCCCGCACGATGAGGTGCGCCCCCGACGCCGCGAGCTCCTCGACATCGTGGTAGCCCCAGCCGACCCCCACCGCCTTGGCCCCTGCCGCGCGCGCCATCAGCACGTCGAAGGTGGTGTCGCCGACCATGACGCAGGCGCTTGCCTCCACCCCGGCCTCGGCAATGGCGCGCACCAGCATGTGCGGGTGCGGCTTGCCCGGGCCGATGTCGCTCGTCTGCAGCGTCATGAAGTGGTGCAAGAGACCGTGGCGCTCGAGCGTGCGCTCGAGGCCCCGCCGGCTCTTGCCCGTGGCAATTCCCAAGAGACAGCCGGCCTCCTCAAGGGCAGCGAGCGCTTGAGCCACGCCGGGGAAAAGCGGCTCCTCGAAGTCGGGGCGGGCGCGTAAGGCAAAGAAGGCCTCGCGGTAGCGCTCGGTCAAGCGGGCGTGATCGATGGCCGCCCCCGGCGGGGCCAAGGCGGAGAGTGCGTCCGCGAGCGGGAGCCCGATCACGCGGCGGGACTGCTCGAGCTGGGGCGGAGCGAGGGCGAGCGACTGGAAGGCCTCGGAGACCGCCGCCCAGATGGCGTGCTGGCTGTCCACGAGCGTGCCGTCGCAGTCGAACACCGCAAGACGCAGGGCAAGGGTCCTATCCATGACGTCCTATGTGGGGCAAAAGCGGCGCCAATGCAAAGTCTCGCCTGCTCGGGAAAAGAGCATTAAATTGCAGGCCATGACGACCGCAAGCGCAGACGCCCAAGCATCGACCATCGGCAATGTCAGGTGGAGGCGCCGGGCGCTTGGCGCCTGCGGAGGTGCCCACATCCTGCATGACGGCCTGGCCAACGCGCTCTACGTGCTGTTCCCCCTCTGGCAGGCCGCCTTCGGACTCTCGCTCGCCGAGGTCGGCCTCTTGAAGACGCTCTATTCGGGAGCGCTTGCCGGCCTCCAGGTCCCGGCCGGCCTCTTGGCCGAGCGCCGCGGCGAGCGTGGGCTCCTGGTCCTCGGCACCGCACTCGCGGGCTTGGGCCTCGTTGCCGCGGGCTTCTCGCAAGGCTTCCTCTCCCTCGCCCTCTGCCTCGTACTGAGCGGCGCCGGCTCGAGCGTACAGCACCCGATCGGCTCCTCGCTGATCGCCCGCGCCTTTGAGGGAGGTGGCTTGCGGGCAGCACTCGGCACCTACAATTTCGCGGGCGATCTCGGCAAGGTGGCGCTGCCCGCGCTTGCGGCCTGGCTCATCGCGCTCGTGGCCTGGCGTACCACGAGCATGGCCCTCGGCGCGGGCGCGCTCGCCGCGGCACTTGCCGCCCTCTGGGCGCTCGAGCTCAGGCCCGAGGCGCCGCGCGCAGAAGAGGCGGCAAAAACGGCCGAGCCCGAGCCGGAGGGCACCTGGACGCCGAGCGCCAGGCGCGGCTTCGTTGCACTCTCGACCATCGGGATCATCGATAGTGCGACGCGCGGCGGCTTTCTCGTCTTCCTGCCTTTCTTTCTCGCCGCCAAAGGGGCCTCGCTGCCGACCCTCGGGCTCGCCATGAGCCTCGTCTTCGCCGGCGGTGCCGCGGGCAAGTTCGTCTGCGGTCTCATTGCAGGCCGGCTTGGCATCCTGCGTACGGTGATCGTCACGGAGTGCGCCACCACGGCGGGCATCCTTGCCTTGCTGCCGCTTTCATTGGGTGCCGCGCTCGTGCTGCTGCCCGCGATCGGGATCGCGCTCAACGGCACCTCCTCGGTGCTTTACGGCACCGTCGCCGAGCTCGCACCCGCCGCGCGCCGCGCCCGCGCCTTCGGCCTTTTCTATACGCTCGGCATCGGCGGCAGCGCCTTGTCCCCCTCGCTTTATGGTCTCTTGAGCGACAGCATCGGCATCCCGAGAACGCTTGCGATCGTCGCCTTCATGGTGCTGCTCGTCGTGCCGCTCACCTTGCCGCTCAGGCGGCCGCTCGCGGAGCTGCACGCGACTTATTGATCGCCGCCCACTTGCACGACCTTGACCTTGACCGCGAGGCTCTCGGGCGCCGTGCCGCGCCGCACGCCGCGCACCGGAGCCGCCGAGGCGTAGTCGAGCCCGACGCTGGTCCGGATATAGGCCTCGGTCGGGCAGATTCGGTTCGAGGGATCGAATCCCACCCAGCCGAGATCCTCGACAAAGGCCTCCGCCCAGGCATGGCTCACTTGAGCTTCGCGAGGCTCGTCGCCCGTCCACAGATATCCGCCGATATAGCGCGCGGGTATCCCGAGGTGGCGCGCGGCGGCGATGAAGATATGCGCATGGTCCTGGCAGACCCCGGCACCGGCGGCGAGCGCCTCGGCGGCCGTGGTAGCCGGATCGGTGAGACCCGGCCGGTATTCCACCTTGTCGCGCACGGCATTGAGCAGGGCATGAAGCCGCGCGAGAGGCGAGCCGCTCTCTATCACCGCCTCGGCAAGTGCGGTTATCGCCGGATCGGGCATGGTCAGCGGCGTGCGGCGAAGAAAGAACAGCGGCGGCAGCGGCTCGCTCGTGCTGCGGATTACGCCGTGCGTGTCGGTGGTCTCGACCTCGCCTTCAGCCGTGATGACCACCTGGCTATGCACTTCATTGACGTAAAGGCAATGGGTCAAGTTGCCGAAGCCGTCGGTGAAGACCGGCAGCTCGCGACGGCCGGTACTACGCACGCTCCAGCGGAGGACGTTCAAGCCCTCATAGGAGCGCGGCGTCAGACGCAGAACCTGCGCCGCCGCTGCGATGGGGCTCTCATAAACGTACGAAGTCTGGTGCCGCACGATAAGACGCATCGGAGTGCCACTACTGAAGGTAGAGCTTGCCGATCTCATTCCCGAGCATGGTCGAGCGGTCCATGAAATCGACGAGAAACTCGTGCAGCCCGGATTGAAAGATGTCCTGGATGCGTCCGAAGCGCAACCGCGCATGCATGTCGCCGGCGATGCGGTGGCATTCGCCGCGCAGCCCGCCGTAGGCCTCGGCCAGGAGCTCCAGGTGCCGGACGATCTGCTCGCAGCAGCTCAATAGCGAGCGCGGCATCTCGGGCCTGAGGATGAGGAGCTCCGCGACGAACCACGGCTTGAGCCGCTCCTGATAGACCCAGTGATAGCTGCGCAGCGCCGACACCGAGCGGAGGATCGACTGCCAGTGATAATAATCGAGCGCGCCGCCCACACCCTCATGGCGCGGCAGAAGCACATGGTATTTCACATCGAGGATGCGCGCCGTATTGTCGGCGCGCTCGATGAAGGTGCCGAGGCGCGTGAAGTAGTAGGCGTCGTTGCGCAGCATCGTGTTGGCGTAGGCGCCGCTGAAGAGCAGCGAGCGCTCCTTCACCCACTCCAAGAGCTCCAACAGGCGTTCGGGGTCGTTGGCGGCGCCGTCGGCGTCGCGGGTCCTGAGCCAGGTCTCGTTGAGAGCGTCCCACATGTCGACGGTGAGCGCGGTGCGCACCACGCGGGCATTGCGGCGCGCGGTCTCCAGGCAGGAGAAGATGCTCGAGGGATTGTCGGGGTCGCGCACGAGATAGTCGATCACCTGCGCCGCGCTCGCTTCGGGGTATTTCGCAAGGTAGCCCTGCTCGCATCCCGTGGCGATCAAGGTCGAATGCCATTCGTTGCCGGGGTTCTCGAGCGAGCGCGCCATGCTCGCCATGCGATGGCCGACCATGACGATGCGCGCGATGTCCTCGGCGCGCTCCATGTACCGCGCGAGCCAATAGAGGCTATCGGCGGTGCGGCTCAGCATGGCTCAGCTCTCCAGCACCCAGGTGTCCTTCGTACCGCCGCCCTGGCTCGAATTGACGACGAGCGAGCCTTCGCGAAGCGCCACGCGCGTGAGCCCGCCGGGGACGATGCGGGTCTCCTTCCCCGAGAGCACGAAGGGCCTGAGATCGACGTGCCGCGGCGCGATGCCGGTCTCGACGAAGGTGGGACAGGTAGAGAGCGCCAGGGTCGGCTGGGCGATGTAATTTTCGGGGTGCGCGCGGAGCTTCGCGGCAAAGTCGGTCAATTGCTCGCGCGTCGCCTGCGGGCCGATCAGCATGCCGTAGCCGCCCGAGCCCCGCGCCTCCTTCACCACGAGCTCGCCGAGATGATCGAGGACGTAGCCGAGATCCTCGCGCGCCGAGCAGCAATAGGTCGGCACGTTATCGAGGATGGGCTCCTCGCCGAGATAGAAGCGGATCATCGCCGGCACGTAGCGATAGACCGCCTTGTCGTCGGCGATGCCTGCGCCGACCCCATTGGCGAGCGTCAGATTGCCTGAGCGATAGGCGTTGAAAAGCCCGGCCGTGCCCAGGGTCGAATCCGCGCGGAACGTCAGGGGATCGATGAAATCGTCGTCGATCCGGCGATAGATGACGTCGACGCGCTTCGGTCCTTCGGTGGTGCGCATATAGACGATATTGTCGTCGATGAAGAGATCGGCGCCCTCGACCAGCTCCACTCCCATCTCGTCGGCGAGGAAGGAATGCTCGTAATAGGCGCTGTTGAAGGAGCCGGGGGTCAACAGCACGACCACCGGATCGCGGCCGCAATTGGCCGGCGCCACCGATTGCAAGGTCTCCAAGAGCTCCTCGGGATAGTGCGAGACGGGTGCGATGCGATGGCGCGCGAAGAGGTCCGGAAAGAGGCGCATCATCGCCTCGCGGTTCTCGATCATGTAGGAGACGCCCGACGGCGTGCGGCAATTGTCCTCGAGCACGCAGAACTCGCGCGGGCCCAGACGCACGATGTCGATGCCCGCGACATGGGTGTAGACCCCTTGCGGCGGATCGAAATCCTGCATCTCCGCGCGAAAGCCTTCGTTGAACAGCACCAATTCCTGAGGCACATGGCCGGCGCGCAGAATCTCCCGCCGGTGATAGACATCGCGGATGAAGGCATTGAGGGCACGGACGCGCTGCATGAGACCGCGCGAGAGGAGCGCCCATTCCTCCCTGTCGAGCACCCGCGGAATGATATCGAAGGGGATGAGGCGCTCGGGATCGCCGCCTTCGGCATAGACGGCGAAGGTGATGCCGATGCGGCGGAAGAGGAGCTCGGCCTCACGGCGCTTGAGCGCGAGCGCGTCGGCCGCCGTGTCCTCGATCCAATGCCGGATCAGGTCATATTGACCGCGGCAGTGCCGGCCCGCCCCCATTTCGTCGAATGCGGGAGGTGCCTCCTGCCGCCTTGCCGTCGCTATCGGATCCACGAGCAGAACCCCGCTTTCCCATGCCTGGCCGCGCCGCCAGGCTTCGGTGCAAGCCGCGCGCCACCAGCTCTGCCGTCGCTAAGATGCTGGCGAGACAGGGCAATCCGGTCAAGGGAAACCCGCGCCAAGGGGTGCGGGCCAACTCGGTGGCTAAAAATTAGGCGGCATCGGCATTGCCAGGCTCGCCCGTAGAAGCCCGCCGCTGCGCCAAGCCCCTCGCCCGCTTGCGGGAGAGGGACGTTTCGCTAAACCTCGAGCCCCGCGAACGGGTCGTCCCGCCGCTCGGGGTCGAAGCCGAAGAGCCGCCAGCTCGCGCGCATATGCTCAGGGAGCGGTGCCGTCAGGGTGAGCGGGCGCCCCGTCTTGGGGTGCGGCAGCGTGAGCGCGCGGGCATGGAGGTGGAGCTTGCGCGAGATTTTCTCGCCCGAGAGAAAGGCCGCCTTGCCGCCGTATTTCCCATCAGAGAGGATCGGCGTGCCGATGGCGGCGAGGTGGACGCGCAGCTGGTGCGTGCGTCCGGTCACGGGCCAGAGCGCCACCCACGCGGCCTTCTTGCCCATATGCTCGAGCACCTTGTAGTAGGTGACGGCGCGCTTGCCTTCCTCCTCGTCGGGCGCCATGCGCTCCCCCGCCCGACCCGGGAGCTTGGCGAGCGGGAGGTCGATCTTGCCCTGGAGCGGCCGGGGCACGCCGACCGTGATCGCCCAATAGAGCTTGCGCGTGGTGCGGTCGCGGAAGGCCTCGGCAAGCGCGCGCGCGGCCGCGGCATTGCGGCCGAGGAGGAGCACCCCGCTCGTGTCGCGGTCGAGGCGATGGACGAGGCGCGGCCGCTCCGCACAACCGAAGCGCAAGGCATCGAGCATGGCATCGAGGTGCCGCACGGTCCCCGTTCCGCCCTGGACCGCGAGCCCCGGCGGCTTGTTGAGCGCG
>DASPPM010000528.1:0-5287 GCA_035625535.1 Alphaproteobacteria bacterium | reverse complement strand
GATCCGGCGGTAGTGGCTCTTGCTGAGCGCCTTGGTGCCACAGAGCGTGTCCGTGAAGCGCTCATTCAAGAGCCAGGTGAAAAGCCATGAGAAGACGCGGTTGGCCACGAGGTTGAGGAAGCGCATCGCCTGTTGCTCCATCGGATAGACGAGACGCGAGCCGTTGATGAATTCGCCTTGGCCCGAGCGGACGGCCTCGTAAAAGCGGGGGGTCCACTCCGGCGGCACGGTCAAGTCCGCATCGAGGATGATCAGGACCTCGCCGCGCGCCGCCTCGAACCCCTTGCGCACGGCGTCGCCCTTGCCCCTTCCGTCCTGTGCGATCAGGCGAATGTCGAGATCGGGATAGGCGGCGATCACGCGCTCGATCTCCTGCCGCGTGCCGTCGCTGCTGCCGCCTTCGACGAAGAGAAACTCGAGATTCGGCGCGAAGCGCGGCAGCCGGCGGATCGCCGGCTCGATGTTGCCATGCTCATTCTTGCACGGAATGACCACGGTCGCTGAAATTTCGCCGAGCGGTTCCCGCGGTCGCAGGCGCGCCACTACATAGTTGCGCAAAGAGAGCCGGCGGACGAACGGGAGTGTCGCCACGTAGCGGTTGACGAGCGGACCGAGGCCGAGGAGGCGTTTGGGAAGAAGCTGGCGCCACTCGCGCTTGACGACATCGAAGCCGGCAAGCTCGAGCAGCGCCATCGTATCGTCGGTCGATAGCCAGTTCTGCTGCTCGAGCCGCGTTTTTTGACCGATCCATTCGCCGAATGTCAAGATCGGCTGCCAGAACATCGAATAATAGACGATGACGATCCGGGTCTCGCGCGTGCAGAGCCTGTGGAGATTGGAGAGCGTGGACTGACAGTCCTCGAGCTCGCCGATCGTGTCGCTGAGAAGGATGACATCGAACGGTCCCTTCAGCTGAGCCAGCACCGCAGGGTCCTCGACGTCGCCGAGATGGAATTCGTGTTGGGGATAGCGCGCGCGGGCGATGGCCAGCATGTCCGCGCTGAAGTCGACGCCGACCCCACGCCGGGGCTCGAGTGCCGCCAAACTGTGCCCGACGCCGCAGCCGAGCTCGAGCACTTCGAGACCGGGGGGAATCAAGAAGCGAAGATAGCGGTGGTCCTCATCGTAATAGTAGGAGTTCCTTGCGATCCGCTGCAGACGTTCCGGCGCCTGGCGGTCCGCCCGCGCGCGGATCGCGCTCTTGCGTTTGGAAAGAACCGTCGGCCCGTCGCTCATCCCTCTACCGTCCTGCTGAGACCGGGAGTCGGGATTGTGATATCAGCGCCGGGCTGGCGGAACAAGCGTGCGCAGCGCTGCACTCATCGCCGCCCCTCTCGACGGCACCTGTCGGGAACAGGCGTGACGTGGGCATGCTCAAGCGACCGCATCGACCGTGACCTCGCAGGGAATCCGCACGGCTCCGGTGAAGGGCAGCGGCGCCTCGCCCTCGGTCACCTCGATCGGCCCCAGCCCGTCGTGGCGATCGCGCACGAAGGCCATGTTCGGGTCGGGCGTTCCCGCGAGCTCGCCGCTGTTGATCGAGAGGGTATAGAGCCCCGGCTGCACGGCGAATTGCAGGGTGAAGCGCACGATCGCCGAGCTGCCCGCCTCGAGCGGCGGCAGCGGCCGGCCAAGATGAATAAAGCTCGTGGAGAAGACGAGGCCGCCCGCGCTGTCATAGAGCTCGAAGCCGACGTTGGGTTTCTCCACTCTCTCGCGGACCGCGACGAGCGCCTCGATCACGAGGCGGTCGAGCGCTGGAACGCGCCGGCAGTCCTCGCCGGCGGTATTGACGAGGCGTAGTGCCGCGATCTCGAACAACGACCCGCTGGGGCGCTTTCCTCGGGGGATGAGCGAGTGTGCGCAGAGCCGCTCCGCCGCGTGGGCGTCGGCGACCATGACGCGCGCCCGCGCGGGAGCGGCCGCCGCGGCGGCGGGCTCGAGCGCGCGCCCGGTCTCGACGATGTAGCGCCCGATCGCCTCGTCGGTCGAGCCGTCGAAGTCGATCGCTCCGCCGCGCAGCAGGATGGCGCGGCTGCACATGGCGCGCACGGCCGCCATGTCGTGCGAGACGAAGAGGAGCGTGGTGCCGCGGCCCACGGTCTCGCGCATCGCGCCGTAGCATTTCTGCTGGAAGAAGATGTCGCCGACCGCGAGCGCCTCGTCCACGATGAGCACGTCGGGGGCAAAGAAGAGATAGGTCGCGAAGGCGAGGCGGATCATCATGCCCGAGGAGTAGATCTTGAAGGGGTCGTCGATGAAGGGGCCGATTTCGGCGAAGGCCAGGATGTCCGCCATGCGCGCCTCGGCGTAGCCTGCGGGAAAATCCAAGAGACGGGCGAGATTGCGCACGTTCTCGCGCCCGCTCAGCTCCGGGTGGAAGCCGGCGCCGAGCTCGAGCAGCGCCAGCGTCGAGCCGCCGATCTCGGCGCGCCCCGCGCTCGGCGTGAGCACGCCCGCGAGCAACTTGAGGAGCGTCGTCTTGCCCGCCCCATTGAGGCCGATGATGCCGACGCTCTCGCCGCGGCGGACGCGGAAGCTCACTTCGCGAAGCGGCCAGATGTCCTGGCGGTAGCGCGCCCGCCCGCCTGTAAGCCAATCCGCCAAGCGGTGCCAGGGCTGCTCGTAGAGCGCGTAACACTTCGACAGCCCCTCGACGACGACGGCACCCGGCCCGGCGGTCATCTCGGAGGCCTCGCTTCATGGCC
Organism: Alphaproteobacteria bacterium; assembly: GCA_035625535.1. Lineage (GTDB taxonomy): Bacteria > Pseudomonadota > Alphaproteobacteria > JACZXZ01 > JACZXZ01 > DASPPM01. The sequence goes on along the minus strand of DASPPM010000528.1, from coordinate 2,579 downwards.
GAGGGCAAGGCCGCGGCGACGCGCCAGACTGTGATAGAGCCCGCGCCCGCGCGCGGGGTAGACGAGGAGCGAGCGCCCGAGGCACCAAGCGGCCTCGAGCGCGCGGCCGTGATGGTAGTAGGCAACCCCGCGCTCGTACCAGATCGTCGAGCGCAGAAGCCGTTGCGCCCGGCGCGAGTGCCGGCCCGCGGCCTGCCGGTGTCTTTCCCAAATCGCGGCCACGGAGGCGTTGACGGCCGCCACGCTCGGCCACGCCCGACCGGGATGGACGACGGCGAGCGGCTCGCTCGAGGAAGCGATCGGCCGCTTTGCCGCGTAGCGCAGCAGCCAGTCCCAGTCCTCGAGCCGCGGCATGGCCTCGTCGAACGCGCCGAACTCCTCGAAGGCGCGGCGCCGGACGAGGGCGCAGGAGCCGAAGCTCACATTGCAGGCGAGAAGCAGGCGCAAATACCAATCCTCCGGCTCGAGAAGCGGCCGCGCCTCTGCTTCGGTCCCCTGGTCGCGGCTGAGCGTATAGCCGCAGAGGGCGAGCGAGCGGCTCTCGCCGGAAGCCGCGAGGAGCGCCCGCTGGCGCTCGAGCTTGGCCGGCAGCCATTCGTCGTCGGAATCGAGAAAGGCGATCGCTTCGCCGCGGCTCGCCCGAATGCCCGTATTGCGCGCGGCGGCGGCCCCGCGATTGCGCTCGTGGCGCAAGACGCGTAGACGCGCGTCCGCGAATGGCTGAAGCGCGCCCTCGAGGTCGTCCGACGAGCCGTCGTCGACGATGACCATCTCGAAATCAGCGAAGCTCTGGCCCAGCACCGAGCGCACGGCCCTGGCGATCGACCATGCGCGATTGAATACCGGGATGACGACGCTGATCTCAGGCGGACTATTCATGACCGGGGGCGACGCTCCGACCTTCGCTCGGCGCATTCCGAGACGGGCTGATTTCTACCATGGCGGGGGCGAGCGCGTCCCGCGGCCCGCGTCCTGCTCCGCGCGTGCCGCGGACGGCCGCCGCAGCGGCTTGCCTTGCGAGATCGTTGTAATTGTAATTATTCGCCGGTACCATCGCGCGCCGATGGCGCTTGAGGGGAGAGGATGATATGGACTTCGGCTATTTTACGCTGAGCGACAACCACTACCCCGATAATCCGCGTAGCGCCGAGCGCTTCATCCTCGATATTCGCGAGCAGGCGCTCCTTGCCGATGAGCTCGGCATGCACTCGGTTTGGATCGGCGAGCATCATTTCGATTCCCTCGGCGTCAATTCCTGTCCGGGCACGCTGCTTGCCAGCATCGTGCCGCTCACCAAGCGCGTCCGTCTGGCGCCCGCGGTCGCCGTGCTGCCGCTTCACCATCCCCTTCGCGTCGCCGAGGAATGGGCCACGCTCGATCTCTTGAGCGGCGGGCGCGTCGACTTCGCCGCCGGGCGCGGCTATGACCGGCGCGAATACGAGCCCTTCGGGGCCAATTTCATGGCATCGATCGAGCTCTTCGCGGAAGGGGTCGACATCCTCCTCAAGGCATGGAATGAGCCCGGACCATGGTCCTACGAGGGCAAGCATTACACCATCAGGGACATGGCGATCACGCCGAAACCCGTGCAGAAGCCGATTCCCTTCTTCATTGCCTGCTTCTCGCGCTCGAGCATGGAGATCGCCGCCCGAAGGGGCCTCAACATCATTTTCGCCCCCTTCGCCGCCGCCATGACCTTCGGCGACCTTGCCAAGGCGGTTCGGGCCTACCGCGAGGAGTGCGCCAAGGAGGGTACGCGGCCCGGCAAGGCGATGTGCAGCTACTTCATCCATATCGCCGACACGGCCGCCGAGGAGGACTACGGGCGCGAGACGCTGATGAGCTACTTCCGGCATTGCGTGCTGCCCGCCTTCCCCAAGGATCCGGCCAAGGCGCCGCCGACCATGCAGTACTTCATGCGCATCGTGGAAATCCTCAAGGGCATGCGCAAGGAGGATCTGAGCGACAAATCGATCCTCCTGGGCTCGCCACAGAAGATCATCGAGACGCTCAAGCGGGTCGAGGCGGCCGGCATCGAGGAAGTGATCCTCTATTTCAATGTCGGCAACAAGCCGCACGCCCTGGTCAAGGACCAGATGGCCAAATTCATGGCGAACGTGGCTCCCGCCTTCGCAGGGTCTCACCAAAATGCGCGATCTCGCGTCGTATCTGCCCTGCCTGGTTAACCGCATCGGCGTCCGCCCCGCCGGCGCCTTCGGCAAGAAGCTCGCGGCCCACGACATAACCTTGCCCATGTGGCGCGCTGGCCGCGTTGCGCAAGAGCGGCGGCCAACGGGTGGGCCGGCTCGCCGCGGCGTCCTCGTCGAGCTCACCCAGGCCGGCGCCCGCCTCGCCCAAATGATCGTCCCGCGCGCGCTTCATTACGAGGAGGTGGCACTTAGGGATTTCGACGGGGCGGATACCGAAGCGCTCAAGGACATGCTGGTGCGGGTCCACGACAATATCGGCGCGCTCGAGGAGGAGGGGCGGGAGAGGGGCCGGCGGAGCGCCTGAGCCGGCAAGGACGGCGCAGCAAAGCGGTTTCCGTGCCCGGCAAGGTCGAGTAGACTTCGCTCTCG
>DASPPM010000527.1:0-10767 GCA_035625535.1 Alphaproteobacteria bacterium | reverse complement strand
GCAGCCTAGCACAGGCATGTCATGGGGATCATGTGCGGGGAAGCAAAGGTCCGGCTCGCGCTCGCGGCTGAAAGCATCGAGTGCCCCGAGGATCGTCGCCGCGCCCAGGCGATCCAAGCCTTCAAGCACGCCATCGATGCGCTGTTCGAGGCTGAATCGGCCGAGCGCGCAATTCCCCCGGTGAGGGAGCTCTTCGCGATCGCCCATCGACCATCGCTGAGATTGGCAACCCTGCACGGCCGCCTGCTGTCGCCCACGCTTGCGTTCGGCCATGCCGGAGCGGGCCTGCGCGCGCCGGCGCTGCGCGCCTTCCCTAGGCTGCCGGGCAAGGCGGGCGCGCGCGGAGAGGCCTGCCGCGCCGAGGCCGCCCCCGCGCGCCTCGTCATCTCGCGCTGACCGCCGCGACCGCCGCCCGCCCGCACCAGCGATGCGAGCTTTTCTCGTTCGATGCAATACGTATTGACAGAGACCGATGCGATATGTATCGTTCACGCTTGCCTCGCCCCTGCGTCAGACCAGGAGACGTCGCTCATCCGCCTCCCGAGCATCTCAGCCCATCTTCTCCCGCCGGCATCGGCACCCGCCCCCGCCGAGGTCGCGGCAGCGCCCGGTAGCTATCGCGCCGAGCTCATCGAGGGACGCGGCTACCGGGCCACGCTCGTCATCGAGGCGACGTCTCCGTGCGCTGCCGCGGGCGAGGCCGCACGCTACGCGGCCAGGTGGGGTTATCGCTTGGGGCGCCTCGTAGCCGGGGCCGGAGAAAACCGAGCATGATGAGGGCCGGCCTCTTGGCGCTCCTCTTAGCACTTGCGCTCGTGGCAGCCGCGCCGGCAGGAGCGGAGGGCATCCTCGACAGCCTGGGCTGCATCGCGCGCGCCGTCTATTGGGAGGCGCGGGACCAGCCCTTCGACGGCCAGCTCGGCGTCGCCTTCGTCGTGCTCAATCGCATGCGCGCGAGCGGCAAGACGGCCTGCGCGGTCGTAGGCGCGCGCGGCAGCTTCCTCGCGATCGCGCAGCATGGCCACGCGCGCGGGTGCGACGCGCGCGCCTGGGGGCTTGCGCAGGAGGCCGCCCTCATCGCCTGGCAGGAGCCCGACGCCGACCCCACGGGCGCTGCCACCTACTTTCACCGCCTCGACGTGCGGCCGGCGTGGGCGGAGCGCCTCACCTTCACGCGCCGCATCGGCACGCATCTCTTCTTCCGTGCGAGAACCGCGGCCGAGGCGGCACCGTCCTCCGCCACGTTGCCGCCAGCCCCAGCGGGATCGGAAAAATGACCCATTGCCATGGACCGCGCGGCAACGGCACGGCATGATCTCTGTCGCGCGAGGGGGATGTGACGTTGCGTGAGTGCGGCAGGGGGGTGGCGCGCGATGGCGGAGAGGGCTTACGTCCTGGCGATCGACCAGGGGACCACGAGCACGCGGGCGATGCTCTTCGACGCCGCCGGCCGGCCGCACGGGATGGCGCAGAAGGAGCTCGCGCAGAGCTACCCCGCCCCCGGCTGGGTCGAGCATGATCCGGAGGAGATCTGGAGCAGCGTGCTCGAGGTGTGCCGCCGCGTGATCGCGGAAGCGCGTATCGGCGCGCGCGAGATAGCCGCAATCGGCATCACCAACCAGCGCGAGACCACGCTCGTCTGGGAGCGCAGGAGCGGCCGCCCGGTCCACAATGCGATCGTCTGGCAGGACCGGCGCACGGCGCAAGCGTGCCGCAAGCTCGCCGCAGAGGGATTGGGCGAGCTCGTGGCGGCGCGGACCGGCCTCCTCATCGATCCCTATTTCTCCGGCACCAAGCTCGCGTGGCTGCTCGACCACGTCCCCGGCGCGCGCGCGCTTGCCGAGCAAGGCGACCTCGCCTTCGGCACCGTCGACAGCTTCCTCCTGTGGCGGCTCACGGGCGGGCGCGTCCATGCGAGCGACCTCACCAACGCCTCGCGCACGCTCCTCCTCGATATCCATCGCCAAGCGTGGGACGCGGAGCTCCTCGAGGCCTTCGGCGTGCCCGCCGCGGTCTTGCCGCGCCTTCTCCCCAACGTTGCCGAGTTCGGCGAGACCGAGCCGTATCTCTTTGGCGCCGCCATCCCCGTGAGCGGGATGGCCGGCGACCAGCAGGCGGCGAGCATCGGCCAGGCCTGCCTCTCGTCCGGCATGATCAAGGCGACCTACGGTACCGGCGCCTTCATCCTGCTCAATACCGGGGGCGAGGCCCTCGCCTCGCGCCATCGGCTGCTCACCACCATCGCCTACCTGCTGCCCGATCGCCCCGTCCAATATGCCCTCGAGGGCAGCATCTTCGCGGCGGGTGCCGCCGTGCAGTGGCTGCGCGACAAACTCTCGCTCATCCGGCACGCCGGCGAGAGCGAAGGGCTCGCGCTCGCGCTCGACGACAATCGCGGCGTCTATCTCGTCCCGGCCTTCACGGGTCTCGGCGCGCCCTATTGGCAGCCGGACGCGCGCGGTGCCGTGCTTGGTCTCACGCGCGACAGCGGAGCCGCCGAGATCGTGCGCGCGGCACTCGAGGCCGTCGCCTACCAGACCCATGATCTCATGGCGGCGATGGCGGCGGACGGGGCGGGAGCGCCGACGGCGTTGCGCGTCGATGGCGGCATGGTCAAGAACGACTGGCTGCTGCAGTTCCTCGCCGACGTCCTGGCACTTCCCGTGGCCCGCCCCGCGGTCGCCGAGACCACCTCGCTCGGTGCCGCCTATCTTGCCGGACTCGGCAGCGGCCTCTTCAGCTCGACCGAGGACATCGCGCGCAACTGGCAGTGCTCCCGCCTGTTCGAGCCGCGCATGTCGGGCGACAGGCGCGAGGCCCTCCTTGCCGGCTGGCGCCGCGCCGTCGCCGCCGTGCAAGGCATGGCCGAGGCCGGCTGAGGATCATCGCTCGGCGCTCGCCGGCGCTTGCGCCTCCGCCTCCGCTACCCGTCCCGCCTCCGCACCCACGGGCGTCATGCCGGTCGGCGGCGCGAAGGCGCTCTTCGCTGCGGGCGCGACGCTCGGCCGGCGCGTCATGCGCCAGAGCGCGAAGAGGGCGAGCAGCACGGTCACCCCCGCCACGAAGACGAAGAGCCCGCGCGGGCCGAGCCTTCCCATGAGCGCAGCCGCCGCGAGCGGTCCCGCGCTCGCGCCCAAACCCCAGGACAAGAGGAGGCCGCCGCTCGCCTTGACCGTGTCGCGCGGCTCGAGAAAGTCGTTGGCGTGCGAGACGCCGAGCGGATAGAGGGTGAAGGAGAAGCCGCCGTAGAGGCAGGCGAGCGCAATCAGCGCCGGCTTCGAGGTGCCTGCGAGTGCCGCCATGCCGAGACTGACCAAGGCCGTCGCGAGCGCCACGCCTACGATGACATGGCGCCGGTCGTAGCGATCGGAGATGCGGCCGAGCGGATACTGGAAAAGGAGCCCGCTCGTGACCGCAGCACCCATGAAATAGGAGACCTCGCTCACCCTGAAGCCGCTCGCTTGGGCGAAGACCGCACCCATGCCGTAGAGCGAGGAGGTGACAAGCCCCGAGGCCACGCAGGCGAGTACGCCCAGGGGAGAGACGCGGTAAAGCGCGGAGAAGTCGAGCTTGGAGGTCGCGACGGGCGTCGGCGTCACGGCGCTGGTAAGGGCGAGGGGGATGAGCGAGGCGGAATAGAGGAGGGCGGCGATCATGAAGAAATCCCGGCTGTAGGGGTCGTAGAGGTTGAGCAGGAGCTGACCCAAGCCGAGGGCGGTGTAGCTCACCATCATGTAGAGGGAGAAGAGCTGGCCCCGCCTCGCCGTGCCGACCCGCGCGTTGAGCCAGCTCTCGACCACCATGAAGAGCCCGGCGAAGCAGAAGCCGAGGATCGCCCGCATGATGCCCCAGACATAGGGCGAGATGAAGAAGCCGGCGACGAGCACGACGGTCGAGACCGTGGCCGCGAACGCGCTGAAGGCGCGGATGTGGCCGACGCGGTTGATGATGTGATGGCAAGTGCGCGCACCGATGACGAGCCCCACGTAGTAGGCCGACATGATGAGGCCCGTGACCTCGGTGGGGAAGGCCTCGAGCGTCATGCGCAGGGAGAGGAAGGTGCCGAAGAGCCCGTTGCCGGTATTGAGGATCGCCACACCGAGGAGGAGGGCAGCTACGGATGCAAGGAGTGCCACCATTGCCTTCACCTCGACGCATATTCGCCGGCGCCGAGAGCGGGGCGCGGGGACTCCCTTATGCCGGAAGCGCGCGGCGGATCGGAGGCCGCGCTAGCCCTCCACCACGGCGACGCCGCAGTCGTGCGCGGCGTCCTCGAGCCAGTTCCATAAGTACTCGGCAAGGCTGCGTTGCACGTAGATGTCGTAGCGCGGCTCGTCGTCGCGCTGGTGGATGATGATCGGCACGCGCGCGAGCAGCGTCTGGGCCACGTGGCCGTGTGCCATGACGCGCGGATGGAGGTCGAGTGCCGTGCCCTGGCTCAGCACCTCCCGCGCGGCAGCACCCGCAAGCCCGATCACGGCGCGCGCCTCGCTCACGTCGGTCACCGAGAAGCTCTGCCCGGCGAGATTCTCGATGAGCGCGCGCGTGAGCCCCTCCACCTTGTCCTCGGCCGCCACGACGAGCCATTCATCGGGGCCGAGCCAGAGCACGCGGATGTCCACCCCCTCGCTCGCCCGATTGGCCTCGAGCGGAAGGGGCGTCAGGAGCGCAGCTGTGGCCGCCATGCGGAACGCGCCGTCCCCGCTCCCGCGCAAGGCGAGCTGGCCCATGAAGCCGCCGTCGCTCATCTTGACCCCGGCCGCGGCGGCACTCCCCGCCACGCGCGCGGCGAGCTGGAGATTGGCAAGCGGGCTTTGCCGCAAATAGCGCTCAACCATTGAGGCGTTCTCCGCTCTTGTCGTAGAAGCGCGGATCGACCACCTCGGCCTCGATCACGGTGTCATCGGCGAGGGGCAGGCGCACCACCTCGCCCATGCGCTTGCGCCCGCCCTCGAGCAGCGCAAGCGCGATCGAACGGCCGAGGATCGGGCTCGCGTAGCTCGAGGTGACGTGGCCGATCATCGGCATCGGCGGCCGCCGCCTCACTTCCGAGACGATCTGGGCACCTTCCGGCAGCACGAAGCCGGGCTCCTTGGTGAGCAGCCCGACGAGCTGCTTGCGGCCCTCGCGCGCCAGGTCGGGCCGCGCCATGCCGCGCCTGCCGAGGAAGTCGGGCTTCTTCTTGGAGATCAGCCAGGCCATGCCGAGATCGCGCGGCGTTACCGTGCCGTCGGTCTCCTGGCCGACGATGATGTATCCCTTCTCGGCGCGCAGCACGTGCATCGCCTCGGTGCCGAAGGGTGTGATGCCGTAGGGCGCACCGGCGGTCATGCAGGCGGTCCACAGCGCGGTGCCGTAGCTTGCCGGCACGTTGATCTCGTAAGAGAGCTCGCCCGTGAAGCTCACGCGGAAGACCCGCGCCGGGATGCCGGCGACGTGGCCGCTCCTGACGCTCATGTGAGGAAAGGCGTCCGGCGCAAGCGCTACGTCCGTGCTGAGCTCGGACAAAAGCTTCCTGGCATGAGGACCCGCGATGCCGACGGTCGCCCAGGCGTCGGTCACGGAGACGCAATAGACCCGCCAGCCGAGATACTCGCACTGCAGCCATTCCTCGAGCCAGGCGAGCACGCGCGCGGCATTGCCGGTGGTCGTCGTCATCAGAAAATGGTTGGGTCCGAGGCGCGTGGTGACGCCGTCGTCGATCACGTAGCCCTGCTCGTCGCACATGAGGCCGTAGCGCGAGCGGCCGATCTCGAGATCGCCCCAGGTGTTGGTGTAGACCAGGTCGAGCAGCTTGACCGCGTCCGGGCCCCGGATGTCGATCTTGCCGAGCGTGCTCGCGTCGAGGATGCCCACGCTTCGGCGCACCGCCAGACATTCGCGCGCGACCGCCTCGTGCATGCCCTCGCCCGGCTTCGGGTAATACCACGGCCGCTTCCACTGCCCCACGTTCTCGTAAGGGGAGCCCGCCGCCTCGTGCCAATGGTGGATGGGCGTGCGGCGTATGGGATCGGCGAACTCGCCCCCGTCGCGGCCGGCAAGTGCCGCGATGCCGACCGGCGTGCAGGGCGGGCGGAAGGTGGTCGTGCCGACGCTCGCGACCTCGGCGCCGATGTCGTGGGCGAGGAGGGCAAGCGCGTTGATGTTCGAGGTCTTGCCCTGATCCGTGCCCATGCCGAGCGTGGTGTAGCGCTTGAGATGCTCGACCGAGACGTAGCCTTCGCGCGCGGCGAGCGCCACGTCGGCGGCCGTCACGTCGTTCTGATAGTCGACGAAATGCTTGGCCAAGCCGCGCTTCTCCTTGAGCGGCGGCACCAGCCACAGCACTTCAGGCGGCCCTTCCTCGGGAGCCTCCGCGGCGGGTACCAGATCCGCACCCGCCGGCACGGCGAAACCCGCGGCCTCAGCCGCCTCGGCGCCGGCGCGGGCACCCTCCTCAAGGCACGCCGCGAGCGCGAATGCCCCGTTCGCGGCACCGACCGAGCGCTCCGCCTGGAAGGACTGGCCGGGCACGAAAATGCCGCGTCCTTCCTCGTAGCTGAGCTTGCCGCGCGATTGGGAGAAGAGGTGCACGCTCGGGTTCCAGCCGCCCGAGACGCAGAGAAGATCGCAGGCGATGGCGCGCCGCTCGCCCAAAAGCTTCTCCCCGCTGTGGTAGAACGCCCCCACCTCCACCCCATGCACGCGGCGCCAGCCGTGGGCCACCGCCACCACCTGCCCGGTCAAGACCTCGATGCCCGCCTCGCGCGCCGTCTCGACAAGCACACCCACGGGCTCGGCGCGCAGATCCACGATCGCCGCCACGGCAATCCCGGCGGCCTTGAGGTCGAGGGCGGCCGCGTAAGCGCTGTCGTTGGTGGTGAAGACCACCGCGCGCCGGCCGGGGCGCACGGCGTAGCGGTTGACGTAGCTGCGCGCGGCGGACGCCAGCATGATACCGGGAAGGTCGTTGTTGGCGAAGACAAGCGGCCGCTCGATCGCCCCCGTCGCGAGGATGACCCGCTTCGCCCGCACGCGCCAATGGCGCTGGCGCGGGCCCGGCGCTGCAGGTCCCAGATGGTCGCTCGCGCGCTCGAGGACGCCGAGGAAGTTATGGTCGTAGTAGCCGAACACGGTGCTTCGCTTGAGCAGCCGCACCTCGGGCATCTCCGCAAGCTCGCGCTCGGCCGCCGCCACCCACGCGAGCGCCGGCTTGCCCTCGATCGTATCGCTCGCGCCGAGGAGGGCGCCGCCGAGCTCGCTTTGCTCGTCGGCCAGCAGCACGCGCGCGCCGCTGCGCCCGGCGACGAGGGCGGCCATCAGCCCCGCCGGGCCGCCCCCGACCACGAGCACGTCGCAATGCGCGTTGCGGCGAACGTAGCGCTGAGGGTCCGCCTCGCTCGGCGCCTTGCCCATGCCCGCCATTTTGCGGATGGCGGCCTCGGAGAGGCGCCAGACCGTCGGCGACCACATGAAGGTCTTGTAGTAGAAGCCGGCCGGCATCAGCGGTGCCGCGAAATTGTTGAGGCTGCCGAGGTCGACGTCGAGGCTGGGCCAGCGATTCTGGCTCTCGGCCACGAGCCCGTCGTAGAGCTCGATCTGGGTAGCGCGGAGATTGGGCTCGCTCGCCCCTCGCTCGCCGAGCTGGACGAGCGCGTTGGGCTCCTCGGCCCCCGCCGTCAGGATGCCGCGCGGGCGATGATACTTGAAGCTGCGCGCGACCAGCGTGACGCCGTTCGCGAGAAGGGCGGAGGCGAGCGTGTCGCCGGCAAAGCCCTGGAGCCTGCGGCCATCGAAGCGAAAGGCGAGCGGCTTGGTACGGTCGATGCGGCCGCCGGTCGCCAGGCGCTCGATTTGCCGGCTCATGCGCCCGCACTCACGGCTCGAGCTTGGGCGCCGGCTCGTCCATCCGGTAGACGGCCTTGATTTCGTGGCTCACGGTGTCGCGGATGAGGTTGAACCAGCGCCGACAGCCGTAGCGGTGGAGCCAGCGCTCGCGGTGCCAGCCCTTGGGATTGGCGCGCATGTAGAGGTAATCGGCCCATTCGGCGTCGCTTCTCGCCTCCGGATCGGCGGGACGCATGATGTGGCCCTCGCCGCCGCAAGCGAATTCGCTCTCCTCGCGCGGCCCGCACCAGGGACAAGGGATGAGATGCATCCTCAGCTCGCCTCACGCCTTAGCGAAAACAGAAGAAAAGGATTCATTAGTGTGCGACCCCGGCCGAGCCGTGCTCGTCGAGAAGCCGTCCCGTCTCGAAGCGCTTGAGCGCGAAGGGGGCGGCGAGCGGATGGGGCTCGTCCGCGGCGATCGTGTGCGCGAAGACGAAGCCCGAGCCTGGGGTCGACTTGAAGCCGCCGGTGCCCCAGCCGCAATTGAAGTAGAGCCCTTCGACCGGGGTCTTGCCAATGATCGGGCTTGCGTCCGGGCAGATGTCGACGATGCCGCCCCATTGGCGCATCATGCGCAGGCGGCTCACGATCGGAAAAAGCTCCTTGAGGGCCGCAAGCTGGGCCTCGATGACGTGGAAGCTGCCGCGCTGGGCATAGGAATTGTAACCGTCGATGCCGGCGCCGAGCACGAGCTCACCGCGGTCGGACTGGCTCACATAGACGTGCACCGCACCCGACATGACCACGCGATGCAGCACGGGCTTGATCGGCTCGGTCACGAGCGCCTGGAGCGGATGGCTCTGAATGGGGAGACGGAGCCCGGCCATGGCAGCGAGCACGCTCGCGTGTCCCGCCACCACCACGCCGACCTTGGCCGCCTCGATATATCCGCGCGTCGTCTCTAGGCCGCGGATGCGTCCGGCCTCGAGCCTGAGCCCGGTCACCTCGCAGTTCTGGATGATGTCGACGCCGCGCGCATCCGCCGCGCGCGCATAGCCCCAGGCCAGCGCGTCGTGCCGCGCGGTCCCGCCGCGGCGCTGGAATGAAGCGCCGAAGACCGGATAGCGCGAGCGGGGCGAGCAATTGAGAATCGGACAGAGCGCCTTGACCTGCTCGACGCTCAGCATTTCTCCTTCGATGCCGTTGAGCCGCATCGCGCTCACCAGACGCTGGTGCGCCCGCAGCTCATGCGGGCTGTGCGCGAGCATCATCAGGCCGCGCTGGCTCAGCATGACGTTGAAATTGAGCTCCCGGCTCAGCCCTTCGAAGAGCTGGAGCGACTTCTCGTAGAGCGCGGCTGAATCGTCATTCAAGTAGTTGGAGCGCACGACCGTGGTGTTGCGCCCGGTGTTGCCGCCCCCGAGCCACCCCTTCTCCAGCACGGCCACGTCGCGGATGCCGTGCTCCTTTGCGAGGTAATAGGCGGTGGCCAGGCCGTGTCCGCCGGCGCCGACGATCACGACCGCATAAGACGGCTTGGGGTCCGGGCTGCGCCAGGCGCGCTCCCAGTCGGCATGATCATTGAGCGCGTTGCGCGCCAGGCTGAAGATCGAGTAGCGCTGCACCCTCGCACCCCGCGATTCGGCCCCCCGAGACGAGGCTGGGGCATTCTTGCATCGGGGCTCGCCGCCGACAACAGCGATATCCGGCCGGCCGAAGGCGGCGGGGACGGGGGATGCGGACCCGCTTAGGAAGCGGCCGAACGCTCGTACCGCGCGCGCATGTAGCGCTTGAGCTTCTCGAGCGCCTTGCCCTCGATCTGGCGGACCCGCTCCTTGCTCACCCCGAGGGAGGTGCCGAGCGCCTCGAGCGTGATCTCCTCCTCCTTGAGATGGCGCTCGCGAATGATGTGGCGTTCGCGTTCCGAGAGCTCCGCCAGCGCGCGCGCCAAAAGGCGGGCCTCGGCCGCACCGTCCCTCTCTTCGGTCACCATCTCCTCGGGCGAAGGCTGCGCGTCGACGAGGAAATCCTGCCATTCGGCCGTACCGGGGCCGGCATGCGGCGCATTGACCGACACGTCGCGCCCGTTGAGGCGCATTTCCATGGCGGAGACCTCGCCCGGCCCGACCGCGAGGGCGTTGGCCAGCGCTAACGTGGCCTCGTGGTCGAGACGGCCATCGCCTGCGAGCCCGAGGCGCGCGCTCAAGCGCCGCAGATTGAAGAAGAGCGTCTTCTGCGCGGCCGTGGTGCCCGTGCGCACGATCGACCAGTTGCGCAGGATGAAGTCCTGGATGGCGGCACGGACCCACCAGCCGGCGTAGGTGGAAAAGCGCGTGTTGCGCGTCGCGTCGAAACGCGAGGCCGCCTGCATGAGACCGAGGCTGCCCTCCTGAATGAGATCGGCGAGCGGCAGCCCATAGCCGCGGAAGCGCACGGCCAAGCCGATCACCAGGCGCATGTGGCTGGTGACGAGCTCGTGGAGCGCGGCCTCCTCGCCCGTCTCGCGCCACCGCGCCACGAGCTCCAGCTCGCGCTCGCGCGTGAGGAGCGGGGCCGCCATCGAGCTTTGCATGAAGCGGTAGTCGGCCCGATGCGGTGCCGTCGCACTCAAGCCTGCCATCCTGTCCCTTCCGTGCGGCCCTTGTGGCCGCTGCCTGCCCACGTTCCTCTAATACGCGGGAAAGTGGGCAACAGTTCGTCACGGAAGGTCACATGTCCGTGATCTTTTTAAGACGGGAATCGGCGCGGCCCCGCTTAGAGCAGGCTCGGCTCGGCCGATTCGGGGGCTATGCAGAGGGCGTCGTCGAAGCGGACGCTGTTGACCCGCTTCGAGACGGGATAGAGCAGCATCGCGGATGCCGGATAGGGCTTGAGGAGAGCGAGCGCCTCCGCGGGCGGCGTGGCGGGGGCGAGCCACGCGGCGTAGCCCTCCTCCGGCAGGATCACCGGCATGCGCTC
>DASPPM010000526.1:0-2012 GCA_035625535.1 Alphaproteobacteria bacterium | reverse complement strand
CGGGATGGTGGTGAACGAGATCGGGGCCGAGCTCGACATCCCGGCCTCCACGCTGTCGCACCACCTCGAGAAGCTCAGGCACGAAGAGCTGGTGAGGGTGCGCCGCGAGGGGACATATCTGCGTTATTCGGCGAATGCGGATGCGTTGCGCGAATTGCTGGCGTTTCTCTACGCCGAATGCTGCACGCGCAACAAGGCCGTCGAGCCCGGGAGAATCGTCCGTTTTGGCAAGGAGCGAGGACCATGAGCGAGATCGACGTAAAAGAGGTAAAAGAGGCGGTCAGGTCGAAATACAGTAAGGCCGCGTTGCGCGTGCGCTCGGAGGCGGGCGCGTGCTGCGGGAAATCGGCGGCGCGCGAGCGCAGCTTCCCGATCACGTCCAATCTTTACAATGAGGGAGAAACCGCAGCCCTGCCCGAGGCCGCCGTGCTCGCTTCCCTCGGCTGCGGCAACCCGACGGCATTGGCTGAGTTGGCACCCGGCGAGATCGTCCTCGATCTCGGCTCGGGCGGCGGCATCGACGTGCTCCTCTCTGCGCGTCGGGTCGGCCCCGACGGCAAGGCCTATGGTCTCGATATGACCGATGAGATGCTGGCGCTCGCCCGCGAGAACCAGCGCAAGGCCGGCATCGAAAATGCGGAATTTCTCAAAGGCGAGATCGAGCATGTTCCGTTGCCCGACAATTCGGTCGACGTCGTCATCTCGAACTGCGTCATCAACCTCTCGGGCGACAAGGACCGGGTGCTTCGCGAGGCATTTCGCGTGCTCAAGCCGGGCGGCCGCTTCGCCGTCTCCGACGTGATCACGCGCGGCGAGGTGCCGGCCGAGATCAGGCGCGACCTTTTGCTGTGGGTCGGTTGCATCGCCGGCGCGCTGACGGATGCGGAATATTCCGAAAAGCTCGCACGAGCGGGCTTCGAGGGCATCGGCATCGAGCCGACGCGCGTCTACGATGTCGAGGACGCGAGGGAATTCTTGACCGGCAAGGGGATCGACGTGGACGCCCTCGCTCCGCAGGTCGATGGAAAATTCATGAGCGCCTTCGTCCGTGCAATGAAGCCTCTGGGGCGGCCGTAGGGACGAAGCGCTCCCCAGTGCTGCAGCTGACTCGGGCGGCGGCCGGCGCTGCGCACCTGTCTTTCCGGGGTAGCGGCTGCTTCGTCCGCGAGTGCGGCCTCAGCCTCCGGTGACGCTCATGTGGCGCGCGACGCCACGGCGAGCAGCAGCGCCGGGCCAAGAAAGAGACGATACATGCCATATACTCCGTTCGTTGCGTTGCCGTTCTCGCGGGCGGCTGCGCTCACGGCTCGGGCTTGCGCGCCTTCCCGCGCGCGAAGAGGGCGCGCACCACGACGTAGAAGACCGGCGTGAAGAGGAGACCGAAGCCGGTCACGCCGAGCATGCCGAAGAAGACGGCGGTGCCGAGCGACTGGCGCATCTCGGCGCCCGCACCCGTGGCGATCGCGAGCGGGAGGACGCCGAAGATGAAGGCAAACGAGGTCATGAGGATGGGCCGGAGGCGCGTGCGCGCCGCCTCGGCCGCGGCGGCGAAGCGGTCCTTGCCCTGGGCCTCGCCCTGGCGGGCGAACTCGACGATGAGGATGGCGTTCTTGGCGGCGAGGCCGACGAGCACGACGAAGCCGACCTGCGCCAGGATGTTCACGTCCATGCCGCGGCCGAGCAGTCCGCTCACCGCCGCGAGGAGGCACATGGGCACGATGAGGATGACCGAGAGCGGCAGCGCCCAGCTCTCGTACTGCGCGGCAAGCACGAGGAAGACGAAGACGACCGAGGCGGCGAAGACGAGGAGCCCGGAGCTCCCGGCGAGCTTCTCCTGATAGGCGAGGTCGGTCCACTCGTAGCCGAAGCCGTCGGGGAGGCGCTCGCTCGCAAGCCGCTCCATGGCCGCAATGGCGTGGCCCGAGGAATAGCCCGGGGCGGCGTTGCCCTGCACCTCCGCGGCCGGAAAGAGATTGTAGCGCGGCACGCGGTAGGCGGTGGTGATATCGCGG
>DASPPM010000525.1:0-5682 GCA_035625535.1 Alphaproteobacteria bacterium | reverse complement strand
AAGATAGCCCAGCACCGGAACCGACTGCAGCACGTCGAGGAGCGGGATGAGCACCATGGCGAGCCGGCGCGACTTGCCGGCGAGCGTGCCGTACACAAACGTGAAAACGAGCGAGGCGATGAGTGCCGCCAGCATTCGGAGCACGGTGCGCAGCGCGTACTCGGGCAGGTTCGAGGGATCGAGCGAGATCGGGGCCGACTGCAGGACCGCGACGGGTGCGGCCATTTGCCGGATGCCGAAGATGAGCGCGAAGACCACGCCGAAGATGAGCGGGATCGCCACGATATCCCAGCGGTTGGGAGTGAGCGTGCGGAGCTGAGTTACGGCCGAGAGATAGGGATTGTCGCGCATTTCGCCTCTCGAGCACGCTCGGTCGTCCGCTCTTTACGCCAGGCCGCCGGCCTTGTCGACCGCGAAATGACGACAATTTTTCGCCCCGCGGGACTGTGTCGCAAGCGAGCGAAGTCGCAGCGAAAAATCCGTTGACTCTTCGCTGAAGACGCGCAAACATATGCTTATCATAAGCGCGCTTATGAAAATTGGCCGCCCCGAGCGATCTTACCCGCGGTTGCGATGCCCGAGCCCGATCTCAGTTTTGGATTTTTGCTCAATGACGTAGCTCGGCTGCTCCGGCATCGTTTCGATCAACGTGCCCACAGCTTGGGGCTTACCCGCACGCAATGGCGGGCGCTTGCCCACATCGGCCGCCACGAGGGCATTCACCAGGCCGCACTTGCCGAGATCCTCGAGGTCGAGCCCATCTCGCTCGCCCGCCTCATCGACCGGCTCGAGGCCGGCGGCTTTGTCGAGCGCCGGCATGATCCGGCCGACCGGCGCACTTGGCGCCTCTTTCTCACGCCCAAGGCCCATCCCGTGTCGGCGCGCATGAAGGCGCTGGCGCGCGAGGTCCTTGCCGAGGCCTATGTCGGGTTCGGTGGAGCGGAGGTCGAAGCCCTCAACGAGGCGCTTGCCCGCATCAAGGGAAACTTGGCGACACATTTCGTCGAGCGCGAGCGGGACGGCCTGCGCCGGGTGGGAGGCGGCCATGGCTAGGCCGAAGGAAGCCGCACCGTTAGCCAAGATCGCTCCACCCGAGCGCCTGCCGGGGCTGCGCGAGCGGCCGCCCGCGCCGCGGCATGCCGGGCGCTTCAATCGCCGCCTGCTTGCGCGCCTCGTCCTCGTGCTGCTTGGCCCGCTCGTTCTCCTCGCCGCCGGGCTTTATTTCTATCTTGCGGGCGGCCGTTACGTCGCGACGGATGACGCCTACGTCAAAGCCGACAAGATCCCGGTGAGCGCCGACGTGGCGGGCCGCGTGATCGCGGTCCCCGTGGTCGAGAACCAGCGCGTCAAGGCCGGCGATGTCCTCTTCCGGCTCGACGACGAGCCCTATCGTATCGCCCTTGAGGGCGCCAAAGCCCGGCTCGCCGCCGCGCGCAACGACATCGAGGCGCTCAAGGCGAGCTATCGCCAAAGGCTCGCGGACATCGCCAAGGCGCAAGATACCGTGGCCTATTACCAGCGCAACGTGGAGCGCAATCGCGGCCTCCACGGCCAGGGGGTGGTGTCCCAGCAGATCCTCGAGGATTCCGAGCACAGTCTGAACGTGGCCCAGCAGACCCTTGCCGCCGACAAGCAGGACCTTGCGCGCGTGGTGGCGGCCCTCGGCGGCAATCCCGACCTGCCGATCGAGCAGCAGGCCGCCTATCTCGATGCGAAGAGCGCCGTCGACAAGGCCGAACTCGACCTGCGCTACGCCGTGGTGCACGCGCCCGTCGCGGGCATCGTCACCAACGTGACCTTGCGCGAAGGGGATTATCTCCATGTTGGAGACGCGACCTTTGCGCTCGTCCCCTCGGACCGGCTTTGGATCACGGCGAACTTCAAGGAGACCGACCTCACCCACGTGCTGCCCGGCCAGCCGGCGATGATCTGGGTCGACACCTACCCGGGGCGGAGTTGGCGCGCCGTGGTCGAGAGCATAGCGCCGGCGAGCGGCTCGGAGTTCGCGCTGCTTCCGCCGCAGAATGCCTCGGGCAACTGGGTCAAGGTCGTGCAACGCATTCCCGTTCGCCTGGAGGTCCGGGGATACGGCGACGCTCCCGTGCTGCGCGCGGGCATGAGCGTCGACGCCGAGATCGACACCGGCCACAAGCGCAGCCTTGGCGACCTGTGGGCCGACATCCGCGACCTCATCGGCCTCTGAGGCGGGCGGCAGGGGCAGCAAGCACCGAGAGAGGAAGCCAGGATGGCGGTAGCGAGAGAGCGGGGCGAAGGGCTCCCGTACGAGGTCAGCAAGCGGGAAGTGATTGCGGAGACGCGCGAGCTCTCCGTCAAGCTGTTCACGCTTGCGCAAGGCGAGGTGCTGCCCTGGCATTTCCATAGCGAGATCGACGACATCTTCTTCTGCCTGGAAGGGCGGATCGGGGTCGAGACCCGCGCCCCTGAGACGAAGCGGGTATTGCGGCCGGGAGAGCGCCTGACCGTGCCCGCCCGAACCGAGCATTTGGTCACCAATGCAGGTTCCGGAACGAGCCGCTACCTCTTGGTGCAGGGGGTCGGCAAGTACGACTTCGTTCCGGCCGACAAGCCGCGGAAGTAATCTCGGCGCACGAGGCTATCGGGCCAGCCGCCTCGGCAATGCGGGCCGCGCGCTCCCCTCGAAGCCGCCGACTGGCCGAAACCTTCTTGCTCGCCATTGCCTCGAACAAACCCTGACAGTCCTTGGCGGAAGCGATATACTCCAGGCCTAGGATTGACCGTCAATTTGGGCTTGCCACGCCGAGGGTATGCCGTGCGCCGCTTGGCGAAACTCATCGCGATAACGC
This sequence comes from Alphaproteobacteria bacterium, assembly GCA_035625535.1. Classification (GTDB taxonomy): domain Bacteria; phylum Pseudomonadota; class Alphaproteobacteria; order JACZXZ01; family JACZXZ01; genus DASPPM01. The sequence continues at coordinate 2,857 of DASPPM010000525.1, read as the reverse complement.
TCGCGCTCGCATCGAATCGCGCCGTCACCGCGCTCGAATACGGCCTGATTCTGGCGTTGATCGCCTTGGCCATCATCACCGCGGTCAATTTCACCTCGGGCTCGTTGACTGCGACTTTCAACACGGTCGCTAGCTTTTTCGGCAATGCGTCGCATTGAGCGGCCGCAGCAATGCCGGCCTGATCATCGGCTGTCCCGAGCCGCGGCTCTCTCGGCCTTCACTTCAGCGGGCATGCCTGGTGGTAAGCGTCCTCGTCGTTCTTCAGGATGACGCCGCGGTTCACCTCGATGAGCGTGCCGTCCTTGTCTTCGACGATCTCGGTCGCGTAGAAGTTTTGGATCGGGAAGTGGTTGTTGTTGTACATATAGGGGCCGCGCACCGATTGGTAATGCGCTCGAGCGAGGGCCTTGATCAGCGCCTCGCGATCCTCGATCTTGCCGCCGATCTCGCGCACCGCCGCGTCGATTAGCCGTGCCGCGTCATAGGCCTGCGCCGAGTAGACGCCCGGTACGTAATTGTACTTGTTGCGGAAGGCTCCGACGAAATGCCTGCTCGCCTCGTTGTCGAGGTCGATCGTCCAGAAGGCGGCGGAGCGCGCGCCGATCGCCACGTCGCCGATCGCCGGCAGCGTCGTGGCGTTGATCACGAAGTCAGAATAAAGGGGAATCTGCTTCATGAGCCCCGCCTGGGCATATTGTTTCACGAAGTTGACGGCAGCCCCGCTCGCGACGAAGGCATAGACCGCATCGGGCTTGGCGGCGGCGATTTCGGTGATCTCCACCGAATAGTCGGGCTGGCCGAGCGCCGGATAGATCTCGCCCAAGATGGTGCCTTTGAACTTCGACTTGAAGCCGGCGAGCGCGTCCTGCCCCGCCTGATAATTCGACGCGATGAGAAAGACGCGCTGGATGTGCTGGTCCTGCATGTATTGCGCCACCGCCGCATGGGGTTGGTCGTTCTGCCACGCGGTCGTGAAGAAATAGGGCGAGCACAGCTTGCCGGCGATCGGCGAGGGGCCGGCGTTCTCGCTCACGAGGATCGCCTTCGCGTCGACGACCGTCTTGTACATCGCCATCATGATGTTCGAATAGACGATGCCGGTCACGATATCGACTTGGTCCTGCTTCACCAGCTTCTCGGCGATCTGCTTGGCCAGGTCGGGCTTGAACTGGTCGTCGTTCGTGCTGATCTCGGTCGAAATACCGCCGAGCTTGCCGCCCGCCTCCTCCACCCCGAGCATGAAGCCGTCGAGCAAGTTCTTCCCCAAGAGGCCCGCCGAGCCCGAGAGCGTCGCGACGAAGCCGATCTTGAGCTTGTCCGCGGCAAGCGCGGGCCCGGCCGCGAGCATGGCCAGCGCCAACGCGCCGGCAATCGCCGAAGTCGCCTTACGCATCGGGTTTCCTTCCCTGTCGTTGCGGCAAGGCGCCTTGAGGGCCGTCATGCCGCATTCTTCGCCTTCCCGACACCGCAACAGCCCGGCCGAAGGGCCGGCATGCCGCCGCCGTGCGATGGCGAGCCCATTGGAGCAAGTTTGTCGGAACAATTCAATCGCAGCACCTTGAGCGCGCGAGAGGCACCTAGCTCTGGCAACGTTCGCAGCAATAGGCGGTGCGGCCGCCGAGCTTGAGCACCGCGAGGGCGCCGCCGCAGCGCGGGCAGCGGCCACCCTTCTTGCGCTCGGGGAGGAGCGAGCCCTTGGGCATGAGCTCGGTGCGCTCCTCCGAGCCGGCGCCGTGCGCGACGGCGCTCTCGAGGACCTTGCGCATGGTCTTGTGGAGGACCTTGAGGCGCGCCGGAGCGAGGGAATCGACGCGGGACTTCGGATGGATGCCCGCCTGGAAGAGAATCTCGTCGGAATAGATGTTGCCGATACCTGCGAGGAGCTCCTGGTCCATGAGCACGGACTTCACGTCGCGCTTCGAGCCGGCGACGGCGCGCTTGAAGGTGGGGAGGTCGAAGCGCGGGTCGAGCGCGTCGGGGCCGAGCTTCTCTTGGGCGATGAAATCCTCGGCGTCCTCGACGAAGCCGACGCGGCCGATCATGCGCTTGTTCGTGTAGGCGAGCGCGCCGTCGCCCGCGAAGTCGAGGCGCACGCGCGTGAAGGGCGCCTCGTCCTCTCCGGCCGCGAGGGCGCTGAGCCCGCCGCTCATGCCGAAGTGGAGGGTGAGCCAGCCGCCCTTGTCGACGCGCGCCAAGAGATGCTTGCCGTGGCGGCGCGAGGCGACGAGTTCAGCACCTTCGAGCCGGCGCTCGAGCGTCTTTGGCGAGAGCCGGCCCAGGATGCGCGCGTCGCTTACCGCGACGCGGGCGATGCGCTTCCTCAGCGCTCTCTTGTCCAGAATTCGCTTGAAGATCTCGACGTCGGGCAGCTCGGGCATGGCTATGTCCCTCTTTGAGGCTTCCCATCATAGGCGATTTTCAGCCGCGGCGATCCTTGCGCAATGCCATGTGTGGGGGGAGACTCGGCGGCTGAGGCCGGGGAGCGCGCATGAGGCAGATACCGCTCGGAGCGCGAGGGACGTTCGCCATCGTCGTCAAGCCGGAGCATCTGGCGAACCAGTTCAAGGACGCCATGTTGCCGCCGGTTTTCTCCACGCCCGTCATGATGATGGTGCTGGAGAACGCAGCGCTCAATGCCATCCGGGCCTACCTCGATGCCGGCGAGAGCGCCGTCGGCACGCGTATCGAGGTGCGCCACCTCGCCGCGACCCCGGCAGGCATGCGGGTGACGGGCGAGGCGGAAGTCAGCGAAGTCAACGGCCGCCGGGTCAGCTTTCGAGTGACGGCGCGCGACGAGAGGGAGGAAATCGGCCGCGGCACACACGAGCGGCTGGTCATCGACCTGGCGCGATTCACG
>DASPPM010000524.1:0-2435 GCA_035625535.1 Alphaproteobacteria bacterium | reverse complement strand
GTCGAGGATGGCCAAGCCGAAGGCGCGCGCGGCGAGCAGGCACAGGGAGAGGCTCGTCAGCATGGGCAGGCGCTCGCGCGTGTGCGCGGCATGGAGGTCCTTGGCGAGATCGGAGGTGCCCATGACGAGGCAGCCGACGCGCGCGGAGGACGAAGCGATCTCCTCCGCATGAAGCATGCCGAGCGGGGTCTCCATCATGCACCAGATCGCGAGCGAGCCCCCCGCGCCCGCGGCCTCAAGGCGCTTCTCGACGTCCTCGACCTGGGCCCTCAGCTCGACCTTGGGCAGGAGGATGGCGTGGGCGCGGCTGCGCGCGACCATGGCGAGGTCGTCCAAGCCCCAGGGCGTGTCGAGCGCGTTCACGCGCACGATGAGCTCGCGTCCGCCATAGCCGCCGGCCGCGAGTGCCGCGGCGATCCCTGCGCGCGCCGCGGCCTTGGCGTCGGGGGCGACCGCGTCCTCGAGGTCGAGGATGAGCGCGTCCGCGGCCAGCGTGCGCGCCTTCTCGAGCGCGCGCGCGTTCGAGCCCGGCATATACAGCACGCTGCGGCGGGGCCTCGGGCTCTGGCTCATGCTGCATCTCTCTCGACACGTGCCGTGATCGTGCGCCGCTGCCTCGGCGCCTCGCGCGACCCTAACAAGGATTGAAGCTGCGTTGCAAGAAGCTGGCGCGCGCATGCGCCGGCGTGGCAAGCTCGGGCGCAAAAGCACTGCCCTCGACCGGCGTCCTTTATGAACGTGCTCTCCATCCAGTCCTCGGTCGTCTTCGGCCACGTCGGCAACAGCGCGGCGCGCTTGGCACTCGAGCGTCTCGGCCATGAGGTGTGGGCGATCGACACGGTGAAGCTCGCCCATCATCCGGGCTACGGCCGCTGGCATGGACGCATCGCGGCCCCCGCGGAAATCGCGGCGCTGCTCGACGGGCTCGCCGAGTGCGGAGCGTTCCAGCGCTGCGCCGCGGTCTTGAGCGGCTATCTCGGCGACGCCGCCCTCGGTGCCGCCCTCTTGGACGCGGTCGCGCGCGTGAAGGCGGGGAACGCGAAGGCGCTTTTCGCCTGCGATCCGGTCATGGGCGACAGCGCCAAGGGCCTCTATGTGCGCCCCGGCATTCCGGAGTTCTTCCGTGACCGCGCCGTCGCGCGCGCCGACCTGCTCTTGCCGAACGCCTTCGAGCTCGGCTGGCTTGCCGGCCGCGAGATCGACGGCATCGCCTCGGCCCTCGCCGCCGCGCGCGGCCTCTTTGCCCTGGGGCCGCGCCTCATCGTGGTGAAAGGCCTCAGCGGAGGGAGAGGCGGGCGAGCCCTCGTCGCGACGCTCGCGGTCGAGGCCAAGGCGGCCTGGCTCGTTGAATGCCCCGCCGTCGCCTCGCAGGCCCACGGGGCCGGCGACTGCTTTACGGCACTTTTCCTCGGCCATTATCTCAAGCGGCGGAGTGCTAGTCTCGCCCTCGAGCATGCCGTCTCGGCAATCCATGCGGTGATGACGAGGACGGCGCGGAGGCGAAAGAGGGAGCTCGCCCTCGTCGAGGCGCAGGACGAATTGCTGGCACCCAAGCGCCTGTTCAAAGCCGCCAGGATAGGCTAAAGGGGCTGTTACGGCCGACGGGAGGCGCGCAGCATTCCGCGGAATGGGGACGATTCCCTTTTCGCGGGGTCGCCTCTCGTGTCACCTCGGCCGACGGGCAGCACTTCCACCTCGATTGATCGGCCTCATGCAGCTGCTTCTCTTCATCAAGGGCCTTGCCGTGGGATTCGCGATCGCCGCACCGGTCGGCCCCGTGGGCGTCCTCTGCATCCAGCGCTCGCTCACCAAGGGCGTGCTCTACGGCCTGGTCTCCGGCATGGGGGCCGCGTGCGCGGACGCGGTGTTCGGCGCCATCGCCGCCTTCGGCGTCAGCTTCATCGCCGAGTTCCTCGCGCGCGAGCAATACTGGTTCCAGCTCGCCGGCGGCAGCCTCCTCCTCGTCATCGGCTGCCACACCCTCTTGAGCCGGTGGCGCCCGCCGCGCGCTGAAGCCGAGGCGAGCGACCTCGCCCATGATTCGGTCACCACCTTCCTCCTCACCATCACCAACCCGATCACCATCTTCTCGCTCACGGCGGTGTTCGTCGCCGTCGGCATCACCAAGGGCACGGAGACCTTCTTGGGCGGGGCGCTGGTGACGGGCGGGGTCTATCTCGGCTCGGCCTTCTGGTGGCTCATTCTCTGCAGCGGCGTCAATCTCTTCCGCGCCGCGGTCTCGGACGACTACCTGCACTGGATTCACCGGACCTCCGGCGTCATCATGCTCGTCTTCGGCGCCGGCGTGCTCGTGCATATCTTCACATGAGGCGCGACACTTTGACAATCGCGCCAGAGCCGTATAGCTAGGTTCGGCCCTTTGAGCGGTGTCGCATCGAACCCGCGGGAGTGCGCGTCGTGGAGCTGTGGATTCT
>DASPPM010000523.1:0-20265 GCA_035625535.1 Alphaproteobacteria bacterium | reverse complement strand
TCCACACCTTCCTCTTCGGCACGCGGCTCACCAACATCACGCGCCAATTGCGCCAGCGCGACGTGGACATTGCACTCGCCCGCGTGGCGGAAGCGGTCGAGGACTGGTCCGGAGGAACGCGCATCGGCGCCTCGTTGCGCGAGTTCAACCGCCGCTGGTCGCGCCGGGTGCTCGGCCAGGGCGCACTCGTCATTTTCATCTCCGACGGCCTCGACCGCGACGCCGGCGAAGGGCTCGCCGAGGAGATGGAGCGGCTGCACAAATCCTGCCGCCGGCTCATCTGGCTCAATCCGCTCTTGCGCTACGAGGGATTCGAGCCGAGATCCTTGGGCATGCGGGCAATTTTGCCGCATGTCGACGACTTCAGGACGGTGCATAATCTCGAGAGTCTCGGCCAGCTCGCCGCCGCCCTCGGCTCAGCGAGTGCCAGGCGCGAGGAAGGGGTCAGCCGCTGGCTCGGACCCTCATCCTTCGAGACGGGGCTCAGCCCCTCCTCGGGATGAGGATGCGGCCTTGTTTGTTGGGACCTCATCCTGAGGACCCGCCGCAGGCGGCGTCTCGAAGGATGACGCCGGGAGGAAAGGCAGCATGAGCGATTACCAAGAGGACATCCTCGCGCTCGCCGGGCGCTGGCGCGCCGAGGGCCGCGGGGTCGCCCTCGCGACCGTCGTCAGCACCTGGGGCTCCTCTCCCCGCCCCGTCGGCAGCCAGCTCGTGGTCGACGAGAAGGGCGTCATGGAGGGCTCGGTCTCAGGTGGCTGCATCGAGGGTGCGGTGGTGGGCGAGGCCATCGCCGCGATCAAGGACGGCAAGCCGCGCCTGCTCGATTTCGGCGTCAGCGACGAGCAGGCTTGGGAGGTAGGCCTCGCGTGCGGCGGCAAGGTCCAGGTCTTCGTCGAGCGGGTCGAGTGAGATGGAGCGGGCAATCCTCAAGGCGCTTCAGGAGGCGCGGGCGGAGAAGCTGCCGACCGCGCTCGCGACCGACCTCGCGTCGGGTGCGCAGGCGCTCGTCACGCGCGGCAGCGTCGCCGGCGGTCTCGCGCTCGACAAGGAAGCGCTCGCGCGCGTGCTGGAGGCGATCCGGGACGACCGCAGCGCCATCCTCGATTGGCAAGGGCGCCGGCTTTTCATCCAGGTCTTCAATCCCTCGCTCAGGATGATGGTGGTGGGAGCCGTGCACATCGCGCAGGCCCTCGTTCCCATGGCGAGCCTCGCCGGCTACGCGGTGACGGTGATCGATCCGCGGCGCGCCTTTGCGACGGACACGCGTTTTCCCGGCGTCGAGCTGACCCACGCGTGGCCCGACGATGCGCTCGCGCGCTTGCATCCCGACCGCCGCACCGCGGTCGTGACCCTCACCCACGATCCCAAGATCGACGACCCGGCACTGGTGGCGGCGTTGCGCTCGGAGTGCTTCTACATCGGCTCGCTCGGCAGCTCGCGCACGCACGCAAAGCGCCTGCAGCGCCTCCGTGAGCATGGCTTCACGGACGCCGACTTCGCGCGCATCCACGGTCCGGTGGGGCTCTCGATCGGGGCCAAGTCGCCGGCCGAGATCGCCGTATCGATCCTCGCGCAGATCACGCAGGTCCTGCACGCGAAAGAAGCCAAAGAGAAGGTCAAGGAGCCGGCATGATCTTCGGCGAGCTCGCGATCGACGAGGCCGAGGGCGCCATCCTGGCGCATAGCCTGCGCGTGGGAGCGACGACCTTCAAGAAAGGCCGCAAGCTCTCGGCGGCGGACGTCGCAGTTCTCAAGGCGGGCGGCCTCGCGCGCGTCACAGCCGCCCGCATCGAGCCGGGCGAGGTGAGCGAGGACAAGGCGGCGGCCGCAGTCGCCGAGGCGGCCGCCGGCGCGAACCTCAGCCTGAGCCCCGCCTTCACCGGCCGCTGCAATCTCTTTGCCGAGGTGCGCGGGTTGGCGGTGATCGACCGCGCGCGCATCGACGCGCTCAACCTGGTTGACGAGGCCGTCACCATCGCGACTGTGACGCCCTTCGAGGTGGTCGAGCCGCGCCAGATGGTGGCAACCGTCAAGGTGATCCCCTTCGCGGTCGCGCGTGCCGTCGTCGATGCCTGCACCGCGATCGCGCGGGAAGGCGGGCCTCTCGTGCGGATAGCCCCCTTCCGAGCGAAAGCGGTCGGCCTCGTGCAGACGCGCTTGCCCGGCAGCAAGGAGAGCGTGCTCGACAAGGGCCGCAGCGCGCTCGAGGCGCGGCTCGCGGCCTTCGGCAGCCGCCTCTTGCGCGAAATCCGCTGCGCGCACGAGATCCGCCAGGTCGCCGCCGCCATCACGGCCCTCTGCGCGGAAGGTGCGGACCCGGTGCTCATCGCCGGCGCATCTGCCATCGTCGACCGCCGCGACGTCATCCCGATGGGCATCGCAGAGGCCGGCGGCGAGGTGCTGCACTTCGGCATGCCGGTCGATCCCGGCAACCTCCTTCTCATCGGCCGCTTGCCGGACAAGGTACCCGTGCTCGGCCTGCCCGGCTGCGCGCGCTCGCCCAAGTTCAACGGCTTCGACTGGGTGCTGCAGCGCCTCTTGGCCGAGCTTCCCGTCGCGCGCGAGGATCTCGCGCGCATGGGGGCCGGCGGGCTCCTTGCCGAGACCGAGGTGCGCGGCCTGCCGCGCGCCCAGGCGACCGCGGCAGCCGGGACCGCGACCATGCCGAAAGCGGCACGGATCGCGGCCCTCATCCTCGCGGCCGGCCTCTCGCGCCGCATGGGCAAGGCCAACAAGCTTTTGGCCGAGATCGACGGCGCGCCCATGGTCGCGCGCGCGGCGGACGCCGTCCTCGCCTCCAAGGCCTCGCCCGTCATTGTGGTCACGGGCCATGAGGCGGAGCGCGTGCGCACGGCTTTGCACGGGCGCAAGCTCGGCTTCGTGCACAATCCCGACTACGCGGACGGGCTCGCGAGCTCGCTCGCGCGCGGCCTTGGCGCCTTGCCGCAGGACACGGACGGCGTGCTCGTCGCCCTCGGCGACATGCCGCGCATCAAGCCGGCGCAGCTCGACAAGCTGATCGCCGCCTTCAATCCGCTCGAAGGGCGCGCCATCTGCGTCCCCACTTGCCGCGGCAAGCGCGGCAACCCGGTGCTTTTCGCGCGGCGCTTCTTCGCCGAGATGGCGCGCCTCAAGGGCGACACCGGCGCGCGCCAGCTCATCGGCCAGTACCACGAGCTCGTCGCCGAGGTGGAGGTGGACGACGAGGGCGTGCTGATCGACATCGATTCGCCCGACAAGCTCGTCAAGCTGCGCGCCGAGGGCGCCTGATCCCTCACCCTGCCAATGCTTCACAATGAGGGGGCGAGGATTGGTGACGCGCGCTAGGAATGGGAGTACGCGATATGTCTGAGGACCACTCTGTTCTGCTCTCGTCTCTCGGGATTTCCTCGGCGGCAGAGGGCGACATCGTCGTGCGCTCGCCGATCGACGGGCGCACCCTTGGGCGCGTGAGGAGCGATACGGCCGCGAGCATCGAGGCCAAGATCGCCGCGACCGATGCAGCGTTCCGGGCCTGGCGCACGGTGCCCGCGCCGCGGCGCGGCGAGCTCGTGCGTCTCCTCGGCGAGGAGCTGCGTGCGGCCAAGGACGCGCTCGGCCGGCTGGTGACGCTCGAGGCCGGGAAGATCTTCGAGGAAGGCCGCGGCGAGGTCCAGGAGATGATCGACATCTGCGACTTCGCGGTCGGCCTCTCCCGCCAGCTCTACGGCCTCACCATCGCCTCCGAGCGGCCCGGCCACCGCATGATGGAGACCTGGCATCCGCTCTCCGCCATCGGCGTCATCACGGCCTTCAATTTCCCGGTCGCGGTGTGGTCGTGGAACGCGGCGTTGGCGCTCGTCTGCGGGGACGCGGTGGTGTGGAAGCCGTCCGAGAAGACCCCGCTCACGGCACTTGCCTGCCAGGCCCTCCTCGCGCGCGCCCTCAAGCGCTTCGGCGAGGCACCGGCCGGGCTTCTGCAGGTCGTCCTCGGCGGCCGCGAGGCGGGCGAGCGCATCGCCGCGGAGCGGCGCTTGACGCTCGTAAGCGCGACCGGGAGCTGCCGGATGGGGAAGGCCCTCGCCCCCGTGGTGGCGGCGCGCACGGGGCGCTGTCTCCTCGAGCTCGGCGGCAACAACGGCGCCATCGTCGCACCCTCGGCCGACCTCGACCTCGCGGTGCGCGGCATCACCTTCTCCGCGGTCGGCACCGCGGGGCAGCGCTGCACGAGCTTGCGCCGGGTCATCGCGCACGAGGACGTCAAGCCTACGCTCACGGCACGCCTCAAGGCCGCCTATGCCTCGGTCAAGATCGGCGATCCGCTCGAGCAAGGCACGCTCGTGGGCCCGCTCATCGACGGACGCGCCTTCGAGGCCATGCAGGCGGCGCTTGCCGCCGCGCGCAAGGACGGCGGCACCGTCCACGGCGGCGAGCGCGTGCTCTCCGAGCGCTATCCCGACGCCTATTACGTGAAGCCCGCCATCGCCGAGATGCCGGCGCAGACCGCGATCGTGCGCGAGGAGACCTTCGCCCCGATCCTTTACGTGATGCCCTACCGCGGCTTTGAGGATGCGATCCGCATCCACAACGAGGTGCCGCAAGGCCTCGCCTCGAGCGTCTTCACCAACGATCTGCGCGAGGCCGAGGCCTTCATGAGTGCTGCGGGAAGCGATTGCGGCATCGTCAACGTCAACATCGGGCCGAGCGGGGCCGAGATCGGCGGCGCCTTCGGCGGCGAGAAGGAGACGGGCGGCGGGCGCGAGTCGGGCTCGGACGCCTGGAAGGCCTATATGCGGCGCGCGACCAACACGATCAACTATTCGAAGGAGTTGCCGCTCGCCCAGGGCATCCGCTTCGAAGTGGGCGGGTGAGCGGGCCGACGCGCGGCCTCACTTGGCCAGCACGATCGCGCCGCGCCGAGAGCGCCAGTCATTTGCCGCGGAGGCGCCTCGTCCGGCGCCCCCGAGCGCGTGCTTTCCTACTTTTGCCGCAGCTTGGCCAAGACCTCCGGGTTCTGCGCATAGACGCCCACGACCTCGCCCTTGGCGAGGACCAGCCCCTCCATCGCCTTCATCGCGTCCGCTCCGGTGAAAGCGCCGGAGAGGTTAAGCGTCGACGCGCTCAGCGCATAGACCGTGAAGTGGTAGTGATGGGGAATCTCGTCATTCCACGGCGGGCAAGGCCCGTCATAGCCGAAATAGTCCCCCTTCATCTGCTCGTTGGCGGCGAAGGCGTTGGTGTAGCCGTTGAGGCCGCGCAGCCCGACCGTGCTCGGCGACTGCGGCTTGCCGTGGGCGACCCGGCCGTTGGCGTCGGCACCCGCCTTGAGCGATCTGACGCTCGGCGGAATATCGACGAGGACCCAGTGGAAGAAGGTCACGCGCGGCATCGTGGCCGAAAGCGTCTTGCCTTCCTGATTCATGTCGGTGCGGATCGACGGCACGTCGGGATCGAACGCAACGATGGCGTAGGACTTGGTCCCAGCCGGGCCCCGCGACCATGAGACCCGCGGGCTCACGTCGGCACCGGGCTTGGTGTGGCCCTCCTTCGCCGGGTTGCAGAACGCGTATTTGTCGGGAATGACCTTGACGCGCGCCACGGAATCCACGCTCACCTTGAGCGTCTGGGCCGCCGCCGGCGTCGTCGCGAAAGTCGCCGCCGCGGCTACCGCGAGCAGCCCATAGAGTGCACGCCTGATCACTACCATGTCGTCCTCCCGTCGGGTTAGCCGTTGCCGGCCGTTCGGTCTCCCAGGTACCGCAGTCTTGTCACCTACGCTGCGATTGAACCGCGTCTCATGGGATCATGCGGCCGCTATTTCTCGAATTGCTCGCTCTCCTCGATCGGCTCGTCGAGCTCGAGCCACATGGCGTTGAGGATCGCAAACGAGCAAGCGAGCCCGAGGCCGAGAATCCAGGAGAAGTACCACATCGCATGGCCCTCGTTAGCGCCGCGCCGATCTCGCATCATCCCTCAAGACGCCGTCTTCCGCAGCACCTCAGGACGAGAAGTCGAGAACCCGCGACATGACTCAATACATCCCTTCCTTGTCCTCCTCGACCTCGCCCACGCCGACCTTGCCGCGCAGCAGGCGGAACACGAAGGCCGTGTAAGCAAGCACGATCGGCAGGAAGATCACCACCGCCACCAGCATGATGAAAAGCGTGGTCTGGCTGCTCGAGGCGTCCCACACGGTAAGGCTGCTCCTGGGATCGCTCGAGGAGGCGAGGAGGAAGGGGAAGAGGCTCATGCCGGCGGTCGCGATCACGCCTGCGATGCTCAGGCTGCTGGATGCGAAGGCGAGGAGCGGCCGGCCGAGGCGCAAGGCGCCGGCCGCGCCGATCGCCCCCACATAGCCGATCACAGGCGCCAATATCAGCCAGGGATGGATGCCGAAATTGAGCAGCCAGGCCCCCGCCTCGCGCACGACCGTCTTGGCGAGCGGATTGGACGGAGCCGCGGGGTGGATGGTGCTGGTGACGACATAGCCGTCCATGCCGAGGGAAATCCACAGCCCCGCGAGCGTGAAAAACACGATCAGCGCCACGGCGGCAAGGCCGCCCGCGCGCGCCGCGCGCGCCGCGATCTCGCCCTCGCTCTTGAGTGCCAAGAAGGTGCCGCCGTGCATCGCCAGCATGGCGACGCTCACCAGCCCGGCGAGAAGGCCGAAGGGATTGAGGAGGCCCAAGAGCCCCCCCTCGTAGGTGATGCGCAGCGTGTCGTCGAAATGGAAGGGCACGCCGAGGAAGAGATTGCCGAAGGCGACCCCGAAGACGAGCGATGGCACGAGGCCCGCCACGAAGAAGGCCCAATCCCAGCCGCGGCGCCACGACCGGCCTTCGAGCTTGCTGCGGAAGGCGATGGCACAGGGGCGGAGGATGAGGGCCGCCAGCACCAGGAACATCGCGAGATAGAAGCCGGAGAAGGAGACCGCGTAGACCGGCGGCCAGGCCGCGAAGGCGGCCCCGCCGCCAAGCACGAACCACACCTGGTTGCCCTCCCAGACCGGCCCGATGACGTTGAGCAGCACGCGCCTCTCAGCATCGCCGCGCGCGACGAAGGGCTGCAGCATGGCGATCCCGAGGTCGAACCCGTCCATCACCGCGAAGCCGATGAGGACGATGCCGAGCAGCGCCCACCAGATGAAACGCAGCAGTCCGTAGCCGAGCGGAATCTCCATCGCCTATTCCTCTGCGGCCGCGGCGGCCTCGCCCGCCGCCGCGGCACCATGGCCGCCGCCCGGCCCGAGGCGGATGTATTTCACCAAGAGATAGACGTCGACGAGTGCCAATGTGGAATAGAACAGCACGAAGCCGGCCAGGCTGAAGATCACGTTCCCGAGCGGCAGCGAGGAAGCGCCGAGGAAGGTCGGGAGCACGCCTTCGATCGCCCAGGGCTGGCGCCCGTATTCTGCGACGATCCAACCGAGCTCGGCGGCGATCCATGGCAGCGGCAGGCTGAAAAGAGCCAATTTGAGGAACCAGCGCCGTGCCAGGCGCCGGCGCGAAGCGAGATAAAAGGCGAGCGCGAAAAGGGCGATGAAATAGAAGCCGCAGCCCACCATCACGCGGAACGACCAGAAGAGGGCGAGCACGTTCGGCACGGTCGAAAGCGCGGCCTCATGGATCTCGGCGTCGCTCGCATTGAGAATATCGGGCCGTATGCGCTTCAGGAGAAGCGCGTAGCCGAGATCGCTGAAGAAGGGTTGCATCGCCGGCGTCACGGTCGTGGGCATCGCGCCGCTCGCGCGCATCGCCTCGAGCTCGCGGTAGGCGATGAGGCCGTTGCGGATGCGCTGCTCGCCCTTGCCGACCAGCTGCTTGATGCCCTCGACCGGAATATCGAGCGAGCGCGTCGCGATCAGCCCCATGACCCACGGCACGCGGATGGCGTAATCGGTCCTCTCGGCCGCGCGGTCGGGAAGGCCGAAGACGGTGAAGCTCGCGGGCGGCGGCTCGGTCTCCCACATCGCCTCGACGGCGGCGAGCTTCATCTTCTGGTTGAGGGTCGCCTCGTAGCCGCTTTCATCGCCCAGCACCACGACGGAAAGCGCCGAGGCCAAGCCGAAGCTCGCGGCGACCGTGAGCGAGCGCTTGGCCAGCGCGGCGTGGCGTCCGCGCAAGAGGTACCAGGCGGCGACCGAGAGCACGAACATGGAGCCCGTGACGTAGCCCGCGCTCACCGTGTGCACGAATTTGGACTGCACCACCGGATTGAACAGCACGTCGTAGAAGGAGGTGATCTCCATGCGCATGGTCGCGGGATTGAAGCGCGCGCCGACCGGGTTCTGCATCCAGCCATTGGCGACCAGAATCCAGAGCGCCGAGAGATTGCTGCCGAGCGCCACCAGCCAGGTCACGACGAGATGGCCGAGCTTGCTCATGCGCTCCCAGCCGAAGAAGAAGAGGCCCACGAAAGTGGCCTCGAGGAAGAAGGCCATGAGCCCCTCTATCGCCAGCGGAGCGCCGAAGATGTCGCCGACGTAATGGCTGAAGTAGGCCCAGTTGGTGCCGAACTGGAACTCCATGGTGATGCCGGTCGCAACCCCCATGGCGAAGTTGATGCCGAAGAGGGTGCCCCAGAACTTCGTCATCTCGCGCCAGATGGTGCGGCCGGTCATTACGTAGACGCTCTCCATGATGGCGAGCAGCAAGGACAGGCCGAGCGTCAAGGGGACGAAGAGGAAATGGTATAGCGCGGTCAGCCCGAACTGCAGACGCGAGAGCTGGACGACGTCGAGTTCCGGCATCTCAACGCTCCATGCTTGGGCCGAGGGGCGACAAGAGGTGCGCCGAGACGCCCTCGGACGTCAATCGCGCGCCGTGGGGTGGAGCGAAGAAGGCTACGTAGAGCACGCCGAGCGCCAAGATTTTGAAGGCAAGCGCCGCCCCGATCTCGCGCAGGAGCCTCTCCCTCCGCCGCATGGCTTGCTTGCCTCCCGCCGCCGGGCCCCCGCCGAGGCCGGTCTCCCGTGCCAAGGCCTTAAATTTGCCCCCTTCGCGGGCGGCTTTCAACCGTCTCCCTTCGCCGCCCGGTTGCTCGGCTGAGGAAATCCTCGACGACCTCCGCGGCGCCGTGATCGTAAAGGTCGACGTGTCCCGCCCCAGGCAGGAGGCGAAGCTCCTTCGGCTCGACGGCCGCAGCGAAGAGCCGCTTGCCGAATTTGAGCGGCACCTGCCGGTCGCGTTCGCCGTGGACGATCAGAAGCGGCATGTCGACGGTCGCGATCCGGCCGATCGAGTCGAAGCGATCGCGCAGCAGCCAGCGCGCGGGCGTCCACCAGTAGTGATGCGCGGCCACGTCGACGAGCGAGGTAAAGGGGGCCTCCAACACAAGCGCCGCGGCCTCGCGCTCGTGCGCCATCGCGCTCGCGACCCCGGTGCCGAGCGATTCCCCGTAAATGACGGTGTCCGAGGGCGGGATGGCTTGCGCGGCCACGAAATCCAGCGCGCCGCGGGCGTCTTGGTAGGCCGCTGCCTCGCTCGGGCGGCCGGGGTTTCCCGCATAGCCGCGATAGCTGGCCAAGAGAAAGCCGTAGCCGCGGTCCATGAAATAGCGTGCCTTGTAGGCGCGCTCGCCGAAGTGGCCGGCATTGCCGTGGAAATAGACGATGGTGGGCCTTCCGGCCGGCGCCTTGAACCAGGCCTCGAGCATGAGCCCGTCGCCGGCCCGATAGCGCACGAGGCTCATGTCAGGCACGCCTGCTTCGGCGGGCGTGCCTGGCTTGCCCAAGGGCACGAACACGAGGCGGCGCTGGAGCGCATAGAGCACCCCGTTGACACCCGCATAGGCGGCGGCGGCGGCCGTCAGAACGTCGACCATGTTCCCTCTTCTGCCGGGAGCTTCCGGCAAGCGGCTGCCATTATACGTCAACCGCGGCGGCGCCGCTCTCCCGAACCGTGTCGCCGTCAAAACAGCGGCTCCGAGGCCTATCGTGACGCATTTGTGATGCTGCCCCTCTATGCCGGCTGCGACCCGCGTGCGATAGTGGCCGCCTGGATCCTGCGCCGGGCGGGACGCGGCAGACGATGACGATCGCCACCCAGCCGAGACACGCCGCGGCGGGCGAGCTGCCGCGGGCCGATCTAGTGATGCGGCGCCTGAGAAGCGCCAGCGGGCTCGTGCTCTTTTCCTACGTGCTCACGCACCTTCTCAACCACGCGCTCGGACTCATTTCGCTTTCGGCGCAGGAAGCCGGCCTCGTGTGGTTCACGGCCTTCTGGCGCAATCCGCTGGCCACGACGGCGCTCTACGGCGCGTTTCTCACCCACATAACGCTTGCCTTCGTGAAGCTCTATCAGCGCCGCTCGCTCCGCATGCCCGCATGGGAGGCGACGCAGCTGCTCCTCGGGCTCGCGGTCCCGCCGCTCCTCATCGAGCATGTCCTCGGCACGCGCCTCGCCTATGAGCTGTTGAACCTTCACGACAACTATTTCTACGTCCAGCTCGTGCTGTGGAAGCTCGCCCCCGAGCTCGGCGTGATGCAGGTTGCCGTCCTGATCGTCGCCTGGACCCACGGCTGCATCGGCCTCCATTTCTGGCTGCGCATCCGCCCCTGGTACCGTCGCCGCATGGTTTACCTCTATGCGTTTGCCCTTCTCGTGCCCTTCCTTGCGCTTCTCGGCTTCGTCGAGGCGAGCCGCGAGGTCGCGGCGATCAGCGAGGACCCGCCGCGATACCAGGCGGCCCTCCGGGCGATCAATCTCCCCACGGCCGCGGCCGCCGCCGTAATCTACAACGTGAGGGACGCCTTGCTCTGCGGCTTTGCCGTTGCGATCGCGGGCGTGCTCGCCGCGCGGCTCCTGCGCGCCCGGCTCGAGTGGCGCCGCGGCATGGTACGGGTGAATTATTCGAGCGGCCGGCGCGTCGAATTCCCCCACGGCGCGAGCCTGCTCGAGATCAGCCGGGCTTCCGGCGTCCCCCACGCTTCGGTCTGCGGCGGACGCGGGCGTTGCTCGACCTGCCGCGTGCGCATCACCCAAGGGATCGAGCACCAGCCGGCCCCGAGCCGCGAGGAGCTGCGCGTGCTGCAGCGCGTTGGGGCAGCGCCGAACGTCCGCCTCGCCTGCCAGCTTCGCCCGACAGGCGAGCTTAGCGTGACAATATTGTTGCCCCCGACCGCGAGTGCTGCCGACTCGGCCGGCTCGCCCCGGCACTATCAGGGCGAAGAGCGCGAAATCGCCATTCTGTTCGCCGATCTGCGCGCATTCACCAAATTCTCCGAGCGCCGCCTGCCCTACGACGTGGTGTTCGTGCTCAACCGCTATTTCGCCGCCATGGGCCACGCCGTCGAGAGCGCCGGCGGCCGCGTCGACAAGTTCATCGGCGACGGCGTCATGGCGCTTTTCGGCATCGACGAGGGACCCGCGCGCGGCTGCGGCGCGGCGCTCGCCGCCGCGCGCGGAATGGTCGTCGAGCTCGCCGCGCTCAACAGCTCGCTGTCCTACGAGCTCAGCGAGCCCTTGCGCATCGGCATCGGCATCCACGCCGGCTCCGTGATCGTCGGCGAGATGGGCTATGAGCGCGCGACCACGCTCACCGCCGTCGGCGATGCGGTCAACACCGCAAGCCGGATCGAGGCGCTCACCAAGGAGTACGGCGCCGAGCTCGTCGTCTCCGAGGACGTCGTCCGCTACGCGGGGCTCGACCCGAGCCCCTACCCCCGACACGAGATCATGGTGCGCGGCCGCCAGCAGCCGCTCGCCATCTTTGTCGTCAAGGAAGCGCTCAGCCTGCCCGACGCGTTGGCGCCGACGACGGCGCGCGTGGCGGAGCGTCGAGGGGCCCTCTGACTCCGCTTGGCACCCGCATGCGCGACAAGGCAATGACACGCGCACCCATAAGAGCGCAGAATGGCAAAAAACGGAAAAGGAGGCGGAAATGAGACGATGGCTAACGGCTCTTGCACTCGCAGCGGCGGCGGGCGTTGCCGGTGCTGCGCTCGCCGCGGATTCCGGTGAGGTCCCTTTTCCGACCGGCTACCGCAGCTGGTTCGTCGATCATTCGACCGTGATGCTGCCCGGTCATACTCCCGAGAGAGAGGTCGGCATCGCGCAAGTCTACGCCAATGCGAAGGCGCTCAAGGGGCTCAAGACCGGAAAGTACGCCGACGGCGCGGTCTTCGTCATCGACCGCTTCCAAATCGTGGAGGGCGACAACAAGGTCCTCAGCCAAGGCGAGCGCAAGGCGCTCGTGGTCATGTTGCGCGATCACAAGCGCAAGGACACCGGAGGATGGGCCTTCGAGGCCTTCATCGGCGGCGACCCCAAGCAAAGGGTCGTGACCGATGGCGGCAAGGCCTGCTTCACCTGCCACGCCCCGCTCGCCAGCAACAACTTCCTCTTCACGCGCTACCACCCGTGAGCACGGGATCACGTCCGCACGGCGCTTGATAAACGACAAAGTCGCGAGGAATGCGGGGATGCGAGGCGAGCCGCGGCTCAGCTGCTCTTCTTCTTGGCGTCGATTACAGCCTTGAGCGTGCGATACTCCTCGCAGCCGCTGCCGCATAGCTTGTCGAGCCTGGCGAGCCGCGCCTCAGCCTTCGGCATGTCGCCCGTCTCCACATAGAGCTCGCCCAAATACTCGTTGGCGCCGAGATGGTCGGGGTTGATGGCAAGCGCTTTCTCGTAGGCGCTGAGCGCATCCGGGAATTTGCCGAGCTTGCGGTAGGAGAAGCCGAGATAGTTCCAGGCGTCCGCGTTTTGGGGCGAGCGCCCGACGACCTTCTGCATGAGATTGACGGCGTCGGCGTATTTACCCGCCTTCACGGCCTGCTCGCCCGCCGTGTAATCGGCATCCGCCGTGGCGGAGCTGCCGCCGGAGGACTTGCTGGCGGACGGTGTAGAGTCGGTACCCATGGCCCAAGCCGCGTCACCCGCCGCCAGAATCAGCCCCGCGGCAAGCGCTGCGAGAGCGCCTTTGAGCATTGGCTTCATTGCCGTCTCCTTCCCGTTTCGGCCGCGACCGCCGCTCTCCGGCCCGCCGCGCGCCCCCTTATGCCATGAATCCCGGCGCTCTTGCGCCATTTTCGACAGTCTGTCACAAAAAATTGAGCGCCGTCGAAGGTGTTGCTGCGTCTACACCTTAAGCGTCGAAGCGGCTGGAAAATTCCCAGCCGAACCCATATTTTGACAGCAATCTTGCCACCTTCCTGTGCTAGCGGAAGACGGCGCTGGGGAAGAGGAGCCGAGTTTGAGCCCGAGCGGCATGGAGGAGGAGATCAGCAGCGAGGCCGAAGGCGTCGCGCCCCCGGGGGCGGGCGGGCTCGTGCCTGCCGAAGCGCAAGCGGGTGCTGTCGTGCCGCCTGTGGCCAACGCAGGCGAGCCGGCCCCGCATATGGAGCTGCACTGGCTGCGCGCCGATTCCCGCACTTTGAGTGCCAGCGGGTTCCGCCGCCTGTTGCGCCGGCACCGCTGGCTCATCCTCGGCACCGCGGCGGCCATCACCGCGCTCACGGCGGCCTATGTCATCAGCGCCACTCCCCTCTATCGCGCCGAGGCCAAGGTCCTCGTCGAAGGCGACAAGGGCCAGTCGCTCAACCTGCAAGGGCTGGTGCCGGGAGCACAACCCGACCTTACGGCGATTGAGACCCAAGCCGCGATCATCGCTTCCTCCGAGCTCGCCTCCAAGGCGGTCGATCGGCTCCATCTCGTGGATGACCCGCGCTACAACCCCGAGCTCCGGCAGTCGGGAGGCGGATTGCTGGCGCGCGCCGGCCGCGTCTTCGGCCGGCTCGGCGGCTTGTTCGGGGGCGGAGAGCCGAAAGCGGACGCCGCATCGGCCGAACTGCTCCACGAGGCGATCATCAACAGATATCTTGCGGGCCTGCGCGTCGTTACCGACGAGAAGTCGCGGGTCATCAGCGTGGCCTACGACTCGCCGAGCCCCGACTTCTCGGCCCGCGCCGCGAACACTGCGGCAGCGCTTTATGTCGAGCAGGCGGCGCCCAAGCCGGATAGCACTGCCAAGAGTGCGGCGCCGGCGGGAGCGAGCGTGGCCGAGCTCGGCGACCGGGTCGCGGCCGCCGAGCGCAGGCTCGCGGAGTTCCAAAGCGGCTCCGCCGGCGCCGGTAACGCCTTGATCTATCAGCAGCAGCTCGTGCGGCTCGACGGCGATCTTTCCCAGCTGCGCCTCGACATCGCGGACGCGAAGGTGAAAAGCGACCAGGCGCAGCAGCTCGCCGCCTCGGACAAGGCCATGTCCGTGGAAACTCCCATCGACGATGCCGTCGTGCAAGACCTGCGTCAGCAGTACGACAAGCTGCAAGCCAACCTCGCCGACCTAAGGACCGAGTACACCGATAGCCATCCGAAGGTCCAGGAGGTGCTCGCCCAGCAAGCGGAGCTTCGCGGCAAGATTCGAAGCGAGCTCGGCAAAGT
This sequence comes from Alphaproteobacteria bacterium, assembly GCA_035625535.1. GTDB lineage: Bacteria > Pseudomonadota > Alphaproteobacteria > JACZXZ01 > JACZXZ01 > DASPPM01. The sequence goes on along the minus strand of DASPPM010000523.1, from coordinate 5,902 downwards.
GGCGCAGACGCTGCGCAGCCAATACGACCAGCTCAAGGCGCGCGAGCAGAAGCTCATGCAGGACGAGAGCCGCCTGCAAGCCAAGATCAACGAGCAGAGCGGAGCCGAGGCCAAGAAGGCGGCCCTCGAATCGGACGTCAAGACGAGCCGCGAGCTTTACCAGGCCATGCTTGCGCGCATCAATCAGCAGCCGAGCGCCGATGGCGAGAAGGCCCGGCAGCCGGCGACGCGCATCATCTCCGAGGCGGCGGTGCCGACCAGTCCAGTTTACCCGCAGAAGGCCGCCACGGTCGGCGCGGCCCTCGGCATCTCGCTCGTCATCGGCATCCTCTTGGCGCTCATCGTCGAGTATGTCGAAAGCGGCTTCCGCACGCGCTCCGAGCTCGAGTCGCGCACCGGGCTCGCCGTGCTCGGCCTGGTACCGCTTGCGCCCAAGAGCGCCAACCCGAAGCCGCCTCACATGCGCGCGCTTGACGAGCCGAACTCGACTTACGGCGAGGCGATCCGGTCGTTGCGCTCGGCATTGCTCCAACCCCGCGGCGGCTACCGCCCGCGCGTGATCATGGTCACCTCCTCGATCCCCGGGGAAGGCAAGACCTCGACGGCCGTCTCCATCGCCACGACGGCGGCGCGCGCGCGGCTCAAGACCATTCTCGTCGAATGCGACGTGCTGCGGCCTTCGCTTTATAACGCGCTCCACTGCTCGATCGGCCCCGGCCTCGGGGACTATCTCGCGGGACGGGCCCGCATCGAGGAGGTCGTGCGCGTCGACCCGGTCTCGGGTGCGCATTACGTCACCGCGGGCGAGCCCATGCCGAGCGCGAGCGAGCTTCTCGACAGCGAAGGCCTTCGCCTCCTCGTGACGGGCATGCGGGAGATCTACGATCTCGTGGTCATCGACTCGCCGCCCGTGCTCGCGGTTTCGGATACGGTCGTTGTCCAGCGCCTCGTAGACGAGACGGTCTTCCTCGTGCGCTGGAAGAAAACGCCCCGCGATATCGTATTCGCGGCATTGAGGCAAATCGCCGAGAGCGGCGGCACCATCGCGGGGCTGGCCCTGACCCAGGTCGATGTGCGCAAGCACTCCATCTACGAATTCGGCAAGCACGCCGACAAGTATTACAGCGCCTATCGCAGCTATCACTCGGACGCCGCCTGAGTGCCCGATCGCTCGTCCCTTGCTTGTCTCGCTTAGGACCCGGGCCATGAGTTCCGCGCCCCGGCTGCTTTATCTCTCGCGCGCGAGCGTCGAGCAAGCAGGCCTCTCGCTCGCGGAAGTCGAGGCGGCGGTCGAGCACGCCTTTCGCACCAAGGCCGAGGGAGAGGCGACGCTGCCGCCCAAGGCCGGCTTCCGCCCCACTACCGCGAGCGCCTTCTTCCTGCCCATGGCCGGGGCCCTTCACGTCCCGCCCGTGGCGGGACTGAAATGGGTGACCGTCGGCCACGAGAACCTTGCGCTCGGACTGCCGAGCGTCGCCGCACTCGTGGTGCTCAACGATCTCGAGACCGGGGTGCCGACCGCGATCGTCGAAGGCTCATGGATCACCGCGACGCGCACGGCGGCGGCGAGCGCCATTGCCGCGCGGCACCTTGCCCGCGAGGACTCCGCGCGCATCGGCTTCGTCGCCTGCGGCCTCCAGGCCCGCAGTCACTTGGTGGCGCTCAAGCGGCATTTTCCGCTCGAAGAGGCCGTGCTCTACAGCCGCCGGCGCGCGACCGCCGAAAGCTTCGCGGCCGAGCTCGCGGCCGAGGGAGTGCGCGCGCAAGTGACGGAGGCACCGCGCGAAGCGGTAGCAGGAATGGATATCGTGGTGACGAGCGTGCCGCCGGAGCCAGGGCCGCACCGCTTCCTCGATCCCGACTGGCTCTCGCCGGGCGCCTTCGCCACCCTCGTCGATCTAGGCCGCTCGTGGAAGCCGGAAGGCTTCGCGCGCATCGACCGCGTCATCACCGACGATCGCGCGCAGAGCGAAGCCATCGCCAAGGCGACCGGTCTTCCCTATGGCGGACCCTTTCATGCCGAGCTCGGCGAGCTCATCGTCGGCAAGGCCGCGGCGCGCGCCAGCGACGAGGAGCGCGTCATCTTCCTCCATCCGGGCATCGCCCTTGCCGACCTCGCGCTCGCGCATGCGATCCGCGAGCGCGCCATCGCGCGCGGTCTGGGGCTCTGGCTGCCGCTCTAGGTCCGTCCTCGGCCGCCTCGAGCCGGCGCACACGGCCGCGGCAACCGCCGGCAGCGGACCTCCGGCGCTGCATCAAGCTGCTCCCCAAAGCCCCTGCGATGCAGTAATCTCCCGCGCCATTCGCAGGCGAAGGACGGCTTCACCGAGCAGCACCTCCCCGCCCGCATGGCCTCCGACTGCCGGGTGCCGCTCGAACGGAGGTGGACCATGACCGCTCATCCCTGGCTTGGCGCCCTGGAGACGAGCGCTCAAGCGCAGCGCCGCCCGAGAGTGGCGGTGCTGCTGCCCTGCCTGAATGAGGCGCGCGCCATCGCGGACGTAGTCCGTGCCTTTGCGGCGGCCCTCCCGGATGCGACCGTCTACGTCTACGACAACGGCTCGGCCGACGACACGGCGGCGCGCGCGGCAGCGGCGGGTGCCGTGGTACGGCGCGAGGCGCAACGCGGCAAGGGCAACGTGGTGCGCCGCATGTTCGCCGACATCGAGGCCGACATCTTCGTGCTCGTCGACGGAGACGGCACTTACGACGCCCCCTCAGCCCCGGGGCTGATCGCCGAGCTGCGGCGCCAGCAGCTCGACATGATCGTGGGCGCGCGCGTCAGTAGCGCGAAGACGGCATACCGGCCGGGTCATGTGATCGGCAACAAGGCGCTCAGCGTCGTGGTGGGCGCGCTCTTCGGGAATCGCTTCCACGACGTGCTTTCCGGCTACCGAGTGCTCTCGCGGCGCTTCGTCAAATCCTTCCCGGCGCTGAGCCAAGGCTTCGAGATCGAGGTCGAGCTCGCCATCCATGCGCTCTCGCTCCGCATGCCCGTCGGCGAGGTGATGACCTCCTATGGCGCGAGAGCGGGCGGCTCCGCGAGCAAGCTCAGGACATACCGCGACGGTCTGCGCATCCTCCTGGCCATCTTCAAGCTGGTGAAGGAGGAGCGTCCGCTGCTCTTCTTCACTTGGCTTTTTGCCCTTCTGGCACTCGCGTCGATCGTCATCGCCTATCCGATCGCGGTGACCTATGTCGAGACCGGGCTGGTTCCGCGCATGCCCACGGCGGTGCTGTGCACGGGCTTGATGATCCTCGCGTTCCTCAGCCTCGTTTGCGGCTTCATCCTCGACACGGTGACGCACGGCCGGCGCGAAATGAAGCGTCTCGCCTATTTGGCGAACCCCTCCGCCGAGTGAAGCGCCAGCCAGCCGGCAAAGAGCGCCAAGAGGATTGCCGGCAGGATGAGCGGCAGGCGCATTCCGCCGAAGAGGAGAACCTCGACGGCGGCCCCGATGCCGTAGAAGAGCCAGCAGACGGCGAAGATGAGCCGCGGCGCGGGACGCGGAGCCACACTCGTTTCGCGCGGCGGCGGCCACAGTCCGTCGATCAGGCCACTCGCCAAGCGGCATATCGTCGCCGTGATCACGACCGTATAGAGGCTCGTTCCGGCGAACTGGGTGACCGCAGCACCCTGCAGCCCCATGCCCAAGGCGAGGAGAGCCAGCTCCGAGGCCGCATCGAGCGGTGCCAGCGCCGCCGCCAGCAGAAGCGCCGCCTGAAAGAGGAGCGGCAGCCAAGCGCCCTGCGGTAGCGCGCGCTTGAGGAGGCTCGCGATCAAGGCACCGGCGAAGAACGACGCCAGCGTCGAGGCGTAGGTCGCGGCGTGCGCCCACTCGCCCTTTGCGAGCACGATCGAGAGCAGCACCGTGTTCCCCGTCATGTTGGCCGCGAAGACGTTGCCGAGCTGGACGTAGCCGAGCGCGTCGACATACCCGGCAATCCCGCAGAGGAGCGCTGCCTGCCACATGACACCGCCTCTAGCATTTGACGGGCGCTCTGGCCAGCGCGATGAATTGCTCGCCCTCGAGAACAAGGGCGAGGGAACGACGGACGGGATCATGCGCGCGCGCCGGGCAATCACGGTCGCTCTCCTCACGGCACTCGCGGCCGTCTTCGCCCGCGCGGTCGCGGCCGAGCAGGCCTATCCCTGGAGCGCCATCGGCAGGCTCGAACGTACGGGCGGGTATTGCACGGGCGTGCTGATCGGCCGCCGTATCGTGCTGACGGCCGCCCATTGCCTCTTTCATCCGTTTGAAAGGCGATGGCTCCCGGCCTCGAGCTTCTTCTTCGTCCCGGGTTACGGCACGCCCCAGCAAAGCCGGCGCTCGATCGCCCGGGACTACCGTATCGCCCCCGGCTACAGCCCCCTAAGACGCCCGGCAATGGAGTCGGAGGGCGTCGACCTCGCGCTCGTACTGCTTGTCGAGGGCGTCGGCGACGAGGCCGGCTTCATTCCGTGGCTTCGCGGCCCCGCGCTCGAAGGCACACTTCGCGGGCCGGCCGGAGCCGACCTCCTCGAGGCCGGATATGCCCGCAATCGCCCCCAACGCCTCACCGTGCACGAGCATTGCCGCGTCTTGGAGTACTACGGCGAGCGCGATCTCTTCCTCCATGACTGCGTCTCGCTTAGAGGCGAGTCGGGCTCCCCCCTCCTCGCCCGCTTGGGCGGTCAATTCGACATCGTCGGGATCGAAATCGGCATCGCCGGCAGCGATGAGGAGCGGAGCCGGCGCTGGGGTGCAGCGGCGACTGTGCAAGCCCTCGAGCGGATGCTTTCCGATCCCCGCGATAGCTTCGCGCCGCTCTCGGACGCGGATGTCTGGGGCGATCCGAGGAACCGCATTCCGCCTGCGAGCCCCCAGCGCTGAGCAGCTTCGTCGCTGCCGGATCAATCGAGCTCGAAGGCGCCCTTGTAGTCGCGCTTGAGCGCCGGGTCCTGCTCGGCTTTCTCCAGGTAGAGGTTGCCGACGGCGAGCCTGTCGAGCTCGGTGCCCATGAAGCAGCGGAAGGCGTCCTCGGGCGTGCAGACGATGGGCTCGCCGCGCACGTTGAAGCTGGTATTGACCAGCACGGGGCAGCCCGTCCTCGCCTTGAAGCTCGAGAGCAGCGCATGGAAGCGCGCGTTGGTCTCGGCATGCACGGTCTGGATGCGCGCCGAATAATCGACGTGCGTCACGGCGGGAATGTCGGAGCGCGGCACCTTGAGCTTCTCGATGCCGAAGAGGCCCTCCTCCTCCTTGCTCATGCGGAGCCTGCGGCGCTCGACCACGTCGGCCACCATGAGCATGTAGGGGCTTTCTCCGTCCAGCTCGAACCACTCCGCCACGTCCTCGCGCAGCACCGCGGGAGCGAACGGGCGGAAGGACTCGCGATACTTGACCTTGAGGTTGAGCGCCGACTGCATCGTCGGCGAGCGCGCATCCGCGATGATCGAGCGGTTGCCGAGCGCCCGCGGGCCGAACTCCATGCGCCCCTGGAACCAGCCGAGCGCCTTGCCCTCGCTCAGGTCCTCGACCGCGCGCTCGAGCAGCGCCGTGTCGTCGAGGCAGTGGAAGCGCGCGCCTGCCGCTCTCAGGCGCTCGGCGCACTCCTCGTCCGCGAATGAGGGACCGAGATACGACCCGCTCATCCCGTCGAGGCTGTTGTCGATCTCGCGCGCCCCGCCCTTGTGAATGTGGTAGGCGGCAAGCGCAGCACCTATTGCGCCTCCGGCATCGCCCGCCGCCGGCTGAACCCAGATGCGCTTGAATTTTCCGTCGCGCAGGACCTTGCCGTTGGCGACGCAATTGAGTGCCACGCCGCCGGCAAGGCAGAGGTTCTCCGCCCCCGTCTCGGCGGCGAGCGAGCGCGTGAGGCGCAGCACCGCCTCCTCGGTCACCGCCTGGACCGAGGCGGC
>DASPPM010000522.1:0-5748 GCA_035625535.1 Alphaproteobacteria bacterium | reverse complement strand
GGGCGAGTTCCGCGACGATCTGGCCAACGGCAGAGGCCTCCTCCTCGATCGCTCGGGCCAGCTCATCAAGGCCGGCATCTGGCGCGACGGCAAGCTCGAGGTCTCCTTCGCGGCAATCGGCGCCAAGTGAGGGCTAATTTGCCGGACGTGACCCCCGTAGGGGGCGTTATGCTTATTTTGGCAAAATAAGTATAACTTTCCCGTTGCGCGGTCGTTGCATTCGACTTTCAGCGGCACGCCGCGTTCGTAAAATTCATCGGCACGCATGCCGAGTACGACAAGATCAACGCCCTGACGGTCGACCTCTATTCGAGACGCGAAGCAACCTAACAGCCAACAGTGACGAAATGACCGACCCGATTGCACCGATCCGAGACGAGGCTGGACATCGGAAGACATTGGCCGAGATCGAGCGGCTGTGGGGTGCCGCGAAAGGCACGACCAAGGGCAATCGTCTCGACGTGCTTATCTCCCTTGTCGACGCCTACGAGCGCCAGAACTGGCCCGATGAAGATCTCGATCCCATCGATGCCATCAAGTCCCGAATGGAGAATTCGGGCCGGACCCGGAAAGACCTCGAAAAGATCGTCGGCTCGTCCGGCAGGGCCTCGGAAATTCTCAACCGCAAGCGGCATCTCACGTTGCCGATGATTTGGGAGCTGGTCCGCCGTTGGAGGATTCCGGCGGAAGTCCTCGTGCGGCCTTACCAGCTCTCATCGCGCACGGCTGCGGCCAAGCGTCACGGCCGGACGCACCGCGCCGCTTGAGGTTCCGTTCGGGGGATCGAGCCTCCTGCGAGGGACGCTGGCGTCGCTCAGCGGCAGCGAAGTCAAATCCGATAGTGTGTATTAATTGACATTGCTACCGGGGATGTGTATTTCTACACATGGATAGCCGAGCGATCATCGCGGCTCTCAGGGCTGACGATTGGTACCAGGTCGCTCAAAAAGGCAGCCACGTGCAGTTCAAGCATCCGACGAAGCCCGGGCGTGTCACCGTCGTCCGCCCGCTCAAGGACATCCCGCTGGGGACTTTGCGGAGCATAGAGAAGCAGGCCGGCATCAAGCTCCGCTAGGCCTGCTTGCCTACTCGAATGGAGATCACGATGTCGGCGTATTTGGCGCTGATCCACAAGGAGGCAGGAAGCGATTACGGCGTCTCCTTTCCGGACTTTCCGGGATGCGTCACCGCGGGAAGCACGCTCGATGAGGCGCGGGCGAATGCGGCCGAAGCGCTTCTCTTCCATATCGAGGGCATGGTCGAGGATGGCGAGGCCCTCCCGGCGCCGAGCGCGCTCGAAGCCGTGATGCGGAAGCGCCAGAACCGCGACGCCGTCGCGTTCCTCGTGGACGTGCCGACGCGGCCGGCGAAAACGGCGCGGGTCAACATCACGCTTCCCGAGGACGTGCTGCGCGATATCGACGCCTTCGCCGAGCGCGAGGGCTATACGCGCTCCGGCCTGATCGTGAAGGCGGTGCTCAGCGTGCTGGTGGAGTTTTCCATCAACGCCCATGAGCGCACCATCCAGCACACGCCCACGAATGCGATCTGGCGCTACGGCAACGGCGACGGGCTCACCCTTCTCTATGGGGCGCAGCTCAACAGCGCCCGACTCGCCGAACTCGAGGCCGGCGCCAAGCTCGCCTTGCGAGAGGAGCGGCGCCGCACGATCCGGGGCGGCCGGTCGGACAAGGCCGGCCGCGTTGCCGCTGAGGCTTAGTCGTTACGATGCCGCGGGAGCGCGATTTAGAACGCACACGTGCGGAGCCGCGTCAGCATGTCGCCGTGACCTCGGCAATCATGTTCGTTACGCTGATACTGGCACTGCCCAGCTCGATGCGGGCATGAATCGATCGGCGCGATTCCTATATGATTGCTGGCGCAAACGCCGCGGAAAGCTGCTCGACTAATGGCTTGAAATCTTGGAGCGGGAGACGGGGCTTGAACCCGCGACCCTCACGTTGGCAACGTGATGCTCTACCACTGAGCTACTCCCGCGACCGGGCGCCGATCATAGGCATCGCCCCTTCATTTGCAAGCCCCCAATTGCCCGCACGCGGGCAAACTCGGGCGCGTCCCGGGGGTTGCGGGCAACGCCCGAGCCGCTATGCTAGCGGCCATGCCCACCAGCCCCGATGAGCTCCTGGCCCGTCTCGCCGAGCTCGGCATCCCCGCCACGACCTACGAGCATCCCCCGGTCTTCACCGTCGAGGAGAGCAAGCGCCTGCGCGGGCGGCTTCCGGGCGGGCACTGCAAGAGCCTCTTCGTCAAGGACAAGGCCGACCGGCTCTGGCTCGTGGTGGCGCTCGAGGACCGCCCGGTCGACCTCAAGCGCTTGCGCCACCGGCTGGAGGCGAGAAAGACGCTCTCCTTCGGCTCGGCCGAGCTCCTCATGGCGACCCTCGGCGTGACCCCGGGTGCGGTGACGCCCTTCGGCGTGGTCAACGACCGCGAGGGGCGCGTCAAGGTCGTGCTCGAGCGCCGCATGCTGGCGTGCGACCCCCTCAACTACCACCCGCTGGTCAACGACCGCACCACCGCGATCTCGCCCGCGGACCTCGTCAAGTTCCTCTGCGCGAGCGGGCACGAGCCGCTGGTGCTCGATTTCGACGACGAGCCGGCCGCGGCCGGTGCCGGCGCCGGGTAGTGGGCTATTTTGGTATCATGCCGCCATGGGCTCCGCTCTCTCGTGGGACTTGCAAAAGGGTCACGACATCGCGAACCGCCCGCAGGCGGTGCGTCGTCCCAGGGAGTTGTTTCGCGTGCGGCAGAACGCATAAGTTGCGGCAGTCGGCACTGAGGAGGGCCCTATGAACGAAGTAACGCTCACCCAAATCCGGACGCGCCTCGAGCGCGTCGAACGGCAGAACCGTGTTCTTATCGCATTACTTTGCGCTGCGGCTGGAACCGTCTTGCTTGGAGCGACGAGCCCTGAGCCGAAGGTGATCAGCGCTGATGAGATTCGCGCTCACCGTTTCACTCTCCTTGACCCCAATGGCGATGTCGCCGATTGGTGGTACAGCGACTCACCGGGGGGTTACCATGGCCCATGAACGCGCGTTCGGGCGTATTGAATCCGCGCCCACGGCAAGCCATGGCGGCATGATACCAAAATAGCCCACTACCCGGCGCCGGGGTTGCTTCCGCGCGCGAAAGCAGCCATTTAAGCTGATCGAACGACGGCTGCGCGGGGGCCGCTCCGCGTGCGAGAGGAAAAGAGGCTATGCAAACCTTCGCCAAGGTACCGGGACCCGCCGCCGATGCCGCTCAGGCGCCGCTCGTCAAGGACGTCACCGCCGCCAGCTTCATGGCCGACGTGATCGAGGCCTCGCGCCAGGTTCCGGTGATCGTCGATCTGTGGGCGCCTTGGTGCGGCCCCTGCAAGCAGCTCGGGCCCCTCCTCGAGAAAGTGGTGCGCGAGGCCAAGGGCAAGCTCCGCCTCGCCAAGGTCAACATCGACGAGAACCCCCAGATCGCCCAGCAGTTCCGCGTGCAGTCGATCCCCGCCGTCTTCGCGGTCGCGGGCGGCCGCGTGGTCGACGGCTTCGTGGGTGCCTTGCCCGAGAGCCAAGTCAAGGCCTTCGCCGAGCGCCTGAAGGGCGAGGGGCCTGCCGACGAGGGTGTCGCCCAGATCGCGGAGGCCCTCGCCGAGGCGAAGAAGATCCTCGAGGAGGGCGACCTCGGCACTGCGAGCGCCATCTTCGGGCAAATCCTGCAGCACGAGCCGGACAACCGAGCCGCCATCGGGGGGCTCGCGCGCTGCTACCTCAAGAGCGGCGATCTTGCGCGCGCCAAGGAGCTCATCGCCAAGGTGCCGCCCGAGCACGCCGACGATCCCGAGATCGCCGCCGCGCGCTCGGCGCTCGAGCTCGCCGAGCAGGCGAAGAAGAGCGGGCCCATCGACGAGCTCAAGGCAAAAGCGGCAGCCAACCCGGCCGACCATGAGGCCCGCTTCGAGCTCGCCAACGCGCTCTACGCCGCGGGCCGCCACGGCGAGGCGATGGACGAGCTGCTCGAGCTCATCAGGCGAGACCGCAAATGGAACGACGAGGCCGCGCGCAAGCAGCTGCTCAAGCTCTTCGAGGCGCTCGGCCCCGGCAACCCCCTCGTTGCGGCCGGGCGGCGGCGTCTTTCCTCATTGCTCTTCTCATGAGCCGCAGCCCGTTCGACCCCACGATCGAGCAATTGCCTCGCGCGCTGCCGATCTTCCCGTTGAGCGGCGCGCTCCTCTTGCCGGGCGGCAGGCTGCCGCTCAACATCTTCGAGCCGCGCTACCTCGCCATGATCCAGGACGCGCTCAAGGGCGAGCGGACGATCGGCATGGTGCAGCCGCGCGAGGGCGAGGAGAAGGCGCCGGCGCCGGCGCTCTACCGCTTGGGCTGCGCCGGGCGCATCGTCTCCTTCGACGAGACCGACGACGGGCGCTATCACATAGCGCTTTCCGGCCTCTGCCGTTTCGAGATCGTGGAGGAGCTCGCACTCATGAACGGCTACCGCCGCGTGGTGCCGGATTTCTCGCCCTATTACGACGACTTCAAGGAGCCGCCCGACGGCACCATCGAGCGCAAGCACCTGATCGAATGCGTGCGTGCCTACTTCAAGCTGCAGAGCATCAACGCCGATTGGAAGGCGATCGAGGCCGCCTCCGACGAGCGCCTCGTCACCACGCTCGCCATGGCGTGCCCCTTCGAGCCGAGCGAGAAGCAGGCGCTCCTCGAGGCGCGGGATCTCGCCGAGCGCGTGCGCGTGATGACGGCGCTCTTCGAGATGGCGGTGCTCGGCCGCAGATCCGGCGAGGCGCGCCACTGAGGTCATACTTGGCAAGAGGTGATGGCGATGGCCGAGGCGAAATCAGGGGTTGACCCCAAGCTGCTCGAGATCCTGGTCTGCCCGCTCACCAAGGGCACGCTCAGGTACGACCGCGAGGCGAACGAGCTGATCAGCGAGGCGGCGGGCCTCGCCTATCCCATCCGCGACGGCATCCCCATCATGCTGGTCGAGGAGGCGCGCCGGCTCGACGAGCCCAAGAAGCCCGCCGCGCGCGAGTGAGCCTCGGTTGAGCGAGCACGGCACCCTTCACTGGCCCGTCGAGGTCCGCCTCAAGAAAGCCGAGAAGCTCCTCGAGATCGATTTCGACGACGGCGTCAGCTTCCGCTATCCGGCGGAATATCTTCGGGTCGAGAGCCCCTCGGCCGAGGTGCAGGGCCATAGTGCCTCGCAGAAGCAGCTCGTGGCGGGCCGGCGTCACGTCGGCATCCTTTCGCTCGAGCGCGTCGGCAATTACGCGATCCGCATCGCCTTCGACGATCTCCACGACACCGGCATCTTCACCTGGGCTTATCTCTACGAGCTCGGCGAGCGCCAGGCGGAGAAATGGGCGGGCTACCTCGCAGCCCTCGAGTCTGCCGGCCTCTCCCGCGAGCCGCCGAGACGGGCCTAAAGCATTTTGTGGGTAAGTGGACACAACTTCCCCCCTCACCCAGCTCAGGGTAAGGCTCGGCTTCGCCTCGCCAACCCTTCGCAACCCTCTCCCCCTTCAGGGCTATCGCATTCACACATCTTCGCGGATGTTCGCGGAGGCACCGATCGCGCCAAGTCCCTCTCCTGCTTTGCGGGAGAGGGAGGGGCCCATCCCGAAGGGATGGGAGGGTGAGGGGATGGACCGCGCACGTGCGATTCTCTCGGTCATGGCCGAGCCGAGAGCACGCGAGCTGCGGATCGCCATGACGGAAACGGAACGTCGCCTGT
>DASPPM010000521.1:0-4293 GCA_035625535.1 Alphaproteobacteria bacterium | reverse complement strand
GCGTCTCCTGCAGCAGTGGGTGGCGTTCTGGGGCGACCTGATCGAGTTCGAGATCGTCCCCGTGGTGCCCTCGGCCGAGACCCGGGAGGCGATCGAGGCGCTGCTGTGAAATGAGTGCCCGCCTCCGGTGTCCTTCTCGCTCCGCGGTCCCTGCTCGCGCGAGGCTCCAACGTGGCTGGTCGGGAATGAAGCGGTCGAGGAGTCGGTAGAGGCTTCATGCTAGTTGAAGTAAAATCATTGAGTTCTGCGGGCGATCTTACATGCCCCGACCTGCGAGGTTATCTCATGGATGCGGCTGATAAGCGGAAACGTAAGGCCAGACCACGACTGGCCGGGCCGACCAAGACGGTGGTCGAGCCCGAGGGGCGGATTGTGGTCACGGCGGGCTATCGCCGGGCGCAGGAGCGCGTCGCTCGCGCCCTCGCCGGGCCTGAATTCTCGGTCGATGCCTTCCTGGCCGAGCGGCGACGGGAAGCCAAGCGCGAGCGCGGAAGGGGCTGAGAGCGCGCTCGGTGCCTGGTCGATCCTTCCCCCTCACCCTCCCCTCTCCCCCTGAAGGGGGAGAGGGTTGCGAAGGGTTGGCGAGGCGAAGCCGAGCCTTACCCGGAGCTGGGTGAGGGGGTGGCCATTCCCCTCAGAATAAAACCGCTCTAGGGAGAAGATCATGGCGCGACGGCTGATCTCATCCGGCGGGGAGTTTGAGGAGCTCGTCGGCTATTCCCGCGCCGTGGTCGACGGCGAATGGGTTTTCGTCTCGGGCACGACGGGCTTCGATTACGCCAAGCGGACGGTCTCGGCGGACGTGGTGGAGCAGGCCGAGCAGACCTTCCGCAACATCGAGACGGCCCTCGCGAAAGCCGGGGCGACCCTCGCGGACACCGTGCGCGTCGTGGTCTATCTCGTGGATGCGGCGGATTTCCCGCGCGTGGCCCCCGTGTTCGGCAGGCGCTTCAAGGGCATCAAGCCGGCGAACACCACGGTGATCGTCGCGGCACTCGTCGATCCGCGGCTCAAGATCGAGGTCGAGCTCACGGCGAAACGGCAAGAACAGTAGAGGAAAGCGGGAGGATCATCATGGCTGAAGGCGAGCGCGTCACCATTCCGGCAAGGAAGGGCAAGGCGGCCGTCGTGCGCAAGGGCCAGAGCGTGCGCGTCATCAACATCCACGGCAGCCAGGTCGTCGATACCTGGGCCTTCAGCATGCGCGACCCGCGCGAGTTCATGTCGATGGAGCACACGCGTACCCACCTCCTGAGGCTTTTTCCCAAGCGTGGCGACAGCCTCGTCACCAACCGGCGCCGGCCCATCCTCACCCTCGTCGAGGACACCTCGCCCGGCATCCACGACACGATGCTCGCGGCCTGCGACCGCTACCGTTATGAGCAGCTCGGCTGCAAGGGCCATCACGACAGCTGCACGGACAACCTCGCCTCGGCGCTCGGCGAGCTCGGCATGGCGCCGCCCGAGACCCCGAGCCCGCTCAATCTTTTCATGAACATCCCGGTCGCGGCCGACGGCAGCCTGAGCTTCGAGCCCGCGGTCTCCAAGCCCGGCGACTACGTGACGTTGCGCGCCGAGATGGATTGCGTCGTCGCCTTCTCGGCCTGCCCGCAGGACATCGTGCCGATCAACGGCCTCGCCTGCACGCCGATGGACGCCCAGTTCCAGATCGTTCCCTAGGAGGACGCCCTTTCGTGGCGACAGTGCTCATCACCGGTGCCGGGCGCGGCCTCGGCCTCGAGTTCGCCCGCCAATACGCGGCCCAAGGCTGGCGCGTGCATGCCTGCGCGCGGCGGCCCGAGAGTCTGGCCCATCTCGAGGGTGTGGTCGCACACCCGCTCGACGTACGCGACGCGCGCCAGATCGAGGCGTTGGCGGCGGCGCTCGCCGGCGAGGCGATCGACCTCCTCATCAACAACGCCGGCATCTACGGCCCGCGCACGGATTCGCTGCGCAAGCTGCGCGATGAGGAATGGCTCGAGGTCTTCCGCGTCAATTCGGTCGCTCCCTTGCGCGTGGCACTCGCGCTTGCCGACAACGTGGCGAGGAGCTAGATGCGGCTGATGGTCTTCATCACGAGCCAGATGGGCTCGATCGCGCGCGCGGGTGCGGGTGCCCATCCCTACCGCATGAGCAAGGCGGCGCTCAACGCAGGCGTGCGCGTGCTCTCCCTCGAGCTCGCGGGACGCGGCATCACCTGCGTGGTGTTGCATCCGGGCTGGGTGCGCACCGACATGGGCGGGCCGGGCGGTGCCATCGACCCCGCGACCAGCATTGCCGGCATGCGCGCGGTGATCGCCGGGCTCAAGCCCTCCGACAACGGCCGGTTTCTCGCTTACGACGGCGCCGAGATGCCCTGGTAGGGAGAGGAGGCTCATGTTCCTCAACGAAGCGCAGACCATGGTCAGGGACACGGCGCGCGCCTTCGCGCGCGAGAAGTTGGCACCCCATGCCGCCGAGTGGGACCGCGAGTCGCGCTTTCCCCGCGAGGCGATCGCGGAGATGGGCCGGCTCGGTTTTATGGGTATGCTCCTGCCCGAGGAATGGGGCGGGGCCGCCGCGGGCCCGGTCGCCTATGCGCTGGCGCTCGAGGAGATCGCGGCCGGGGACGGCTCGTGCGCCGGCATCATGAGCGTGCACAACTCGGTCGGCTACATGCCGATCTACCGCTTCGGCTCGGAGGAGCAGAAGAGGCGCTTCCTGCCGCGCATGGCGAGCGGGGAGTGGCTCGCCGCCTTCTGCCTGACCGAGCCGCAGGCGGGCTCGGACGCCGCCAACCTCAAGACCCGCGCGCGCCGCGAGGGCAACCAGTACGTGCTCAACGGCACCAAGCAGTTCATCACCAGCGGCAGCACGGCCAAGGTCGCGATCGTCTTCGCGGTGACCGATCCCCTCAAGGGCAAGAAGGGGATTTCCGCCTTCATCGTGCCGACCGATACGCCGGGCTACCAGGTGGCGCGCAAGGAGGAGAAGATGGGCCAGCGCGCCTCCGACACCTGCCAGATCGTCTTCGCAGAGTGCAGGCTCACGCCCGACCTCCTGCTCGGCGAGGAAGGCGAGGGCTACCGCATAGCGCTCGCCAATCTCGAGGGCGGGCGCATCGGCATCGGCGCCCAGGCCCTCGGCATGGCGCGCGCGGCCTACGAGGCGGCGGTTGCCTACGCCAAGGAGCGCACGAGCTTCGGCAAGCCGCTCATGGGGCACCAGGCGGTCGCCTTCCGATTGGCGGCGATGGCGACCGAGATCGAGGCGGCGCGCCAGCTCGTCCTCCACGCGGCCGAGCTGCGCGAGCGCGGCGAGCGCTGCCTCAAGGAGGCCTCCATGGCCAAGCTGTTCGCAAGCGAGATGGCCGAGCGCGTGTGCTCGGACGCCATCCAGATCCACGGCGGCTACGGCTACCTCAGGGACTTCCCGGTGGAGCGCATCTATCGCGACGTGCGCGTCACCAAGATCTACGAGGGCACGAGCGACGTGCAGCACATGGTGATCGCGCGCGAGATCGCGGGCGGGTGAGCGCGCGCGGCAGGCGGGCTGTTCTCTATCTCAGATAGTGCATTTGGACGGCATGGCACCCGCTGTGGTAGTATGGCGCGTTCCAGCACCAGCACAACCAAGGGAGTGTTCCATGCCCGATAAATCGACTTCAGGCGTCAAATCCACGACTGCATCGCAAGCCTCCTCCAAGGATGGCGCCACGCCCGCCTGCGCTGGCGGCCTCGTGCGTGCGCCGGAGTTCGCCATGGCGGCGCTCTATCAGAGCTATGCCCACTCGACGGGCCTGCTCTACGAGAACGCCGTCCAGGCCCAGCAGCGACTCGCGTGCGTCGCGCAAGCGGCGACGCTGCTCGGCGTGCTCGGCATCTTCGGCCTGATGCCCGGCGCGCCCGCGGCCGCGGGCGGCGGCGCCGCGAAGAGCCGCAGCGGCAACGCCGCGGCCTAACTCGGGGGCTCCGACCGCACCCGGGTGCTGCCACGCGCGAGGGTGCGTCAACTGCCAGCAGCGGGGGCTCGAGCGCGGCCAGCGCACTCCCTCCACCCCCGCGGCCGGCCGGGCAGAGCCCGACCCTGCCAAGTCACTCCGGCAATTCTTCCCATCGGCCTCGCCCCTAAGACGCTCGGCTACGGTTTTTGTGAAGCGGCATCGCCGAGAAATCGGTCGCGCCGCGCTCAGCGATAGGTCGTCGTCGTCCGACGTAGGACGTCGATGATGCCGACTGCCGCATGGTCGAAGTCGATCGCAAATAGGATGCGGTAGTCTCCCACGCAGCGGCGAAAGGCCTCCGTGCCCTTGAG
>DASPPM010000520.1:0-6040 GCA_035625535.1 Alphaproteobacteria bacterium | reverse complement strand
GGGGCCCAGAACGGGGCCGCTTACATGACCCTCGTCAACAAGGGAGCAGCCGCGGATCGCCTCGTCTCCGCCTCCACGCCCGTCGCGGGTATGGCCGAGCTCCATAAGACGGTCAACGACAACGGCGTCATGAAAATGCTGCCCGTCGACGGCATCGAGGTGCGCCCCGGCAGCCAGGCCGTGCTCAAGCCGGGCGGGTACCACGTCATGCTCATGAAGCTGGCGCACCCGCTCGAAGTGGGCCAAAGTTTCCCCCTGACCCTCACCTTCGAGAAGGCCGGTGCGATCACGGTCTCGGTCAAAGTGCAGAAGGCCGGTGCTATGGGCAGCGACATGGGCAACATGGGTCACGACATGGGCGGGATGAAGACGGAATGATCGGTGGGCACATGGAGAACGTCATGGTCGCACAGGCGGATCGCCTCTGGCACGGCGAGACGGGGGGCCCGGTTCGCGTCGGCAGCGAGGCGCACAAGCGCCTCTTCTGCCGCATGCTGCTCGACACGCACAATCCCTACAAGCCGGCGGCGATCGAGTGGCCCAAGCTCGCGGACGACGCGCGCGGGCGCCTGATAGGCCTGCCGATCTGGGACATCGCGGTGCAGACGGAAGGGAAGGCCAAGATCCACGTCGCGACCTATGCCGAAGGCATCGCGGACCCGCTCCTCAAGCAAGCCGTCGAGCTCAACGGCTTCGAGGAAGGCCGTCACAAGGAGGTGCTCTCCAACATGGTCGCCGCGTACGGCATCAAGCTTGACGCGGAGCCGCCCTATGCCAAGCCGCGCGACGCCGAGTGGGCCTTCATGGTCACGGGCTACAGCGAATGCGTCGACAGCTTCTTCGCCTTCGGCCTGTTCGAGCTCGCCAAGCGCTCGGGCTATTTCCCGCCCGAGCTCGTCGCTACCTTCGAGCCCGTGATGCAGGAGGAGTGCCGGCACATTCTCTTCTTCGTCAATTGGGCCGCCTGGCACCGCAAGAATCTGCCCTGGTGGCGGAAGCCTGTGTTCGACCTACGCCGCGCGGCCGTCTTCGTGCGGCTCATCCAGGAGCGGCTGCGTACGGCGAGCGACATGGGCGGCGACAACTTCACCATGACCGGGCACGAGTCGATGGGCATCGACATCGACGCCAAGGAGCTCGTCGAGGTCTGCCTCGGGGAAAACGACCGCCGGATGAGCGGCTACGACGAGCGCCTGCTGCGCCCGAAGCTCGTGCCGCGGCTGGCGCGCTTCGTGCGCCGTTTCTTGCGCGGAGCGAAATCCGCCGCGTGAGGCGAGGAGAATGCCGGAAAGAGGAAACCTGCGGCGCACCCTCGAAGCCGGCAAAAGGATGATGGAATGAAGATCGGCTCGGAGGCCCACAAGGAACTGTTCTGCCGCCATTTCAAGGCGACGCATCGGCCCTTCGAGCCGGCGGAGCTGCCGTGGCCCGAGCTCGACGAGGGCGCACTCGCGCGGCTGCGCGCCGTGCCGTTCTGGCAGGAGGTCTTCCACACCGAGCGACGCGCGGGCGCCATCGTCGAGGCCTTTGCCAAGACGGTCGACGACCCGCTCTTGCGCGATGCCATCGATCTCCAGGGCTATGAGGAGGCGCGCCACGCCCGCCTCATCCGCTTCATGATCGACCGCTACGGGCTTGCGGCGAGCGAGCAGCCGCTCGAGAAGCTGCCCGACGACGTGGTCACCGCCTTTGTCGATTTCGGCTACGGCGAGTGCCTCGACGCCTTTCTCGGCTTCGGCGTCTTCAAGATCGCCCGCCAATCGCATTTTCTGCCGGACGCCCTGTTCTCGGTCTTCGACGTCCTGATGTACGAGGAGACCCGCCACATCGTGTTCTTCGTCAACTGGATGGCCTACAACGAAGTGCGCCGCGGACGCGGTGCAGTGCCGCTCAGGGCGCTCACCTCGCTGCGATTCTACGCGCGCGCGCTCGGCCGCCTCATCGGCACGGTGCGGCGCGGCGCCGATAGCGACGGCGCCAACTTCTCCGCCACCCAGGCCGACGTGTTCCTCGACGATTTCAGCGTGAAGCGCCTGGTCGGCGAATGCCTCGCGGAGAACGCGCGGCGCATGAGCGAGTTCGACCGCGACCTCCTGCAGCCGCGCCTGCTGCCGGCGGTGGGGCGCATCGTCTTCTCCGCGATGCGGCTGTGGCCCGGCCGTCGGCCGAGCCCGCAACCCGTATGAGGCTCGCGCGCGCAATGCGGCGCGGGCAGTGGACATCGCGATGAAGCTTGGCCGCTTCCTCATCGCGGCTCTCGGCCTCGCAGCCGCGACCTATCTCGTCGTGGCCGAGGGCATCGGCCAGGTGTTCGGCGCACTCAGCGTCGCCGGTTGGGGCGGGCTCGGGACGATCACGCTGTTTCACGTCTTGCCGACGGTGCTTTGCGGGATCGCGTGGTGGCTTCTGCTGCGCGCCCGATCCTCGGAAGGCTGGTTCGTCTTCAGCTGGGTGCGTTGGATACGCGACGGCATCGACGGCGTCATTCCCATAATGCCGGTGAGCGGCGAGCTGGTGGGCACGCGCATCTTGGCCCAGCGCGGCTTGACGCTGGCCGGCGCCAGCATCGTCGTCGATTTGACCGCCGAGCTCCTGGGCCAAGTGCTGTTCGCCATGCTCGGCTTCGTGCTCCTGGTGGCGAGCCATCCGGAGGCGCCCTACAAGCTCTGGATCGGCCTCGGCATCCTCCTCATGACGCTCGAGTTCGTGGGCTTCCTCGTCGCTCAGAAGAAGGGCCTGTTCCGGCTCATCGAGCGGCCGCTCGATTGGATCAGGGGACGCAGGCAAGGTGGGGAAACGGATGCCGAGCGCACGCTGCACGAGCGCATTCTTCTCCTTTACGACGACGCCCCGGCGTTCGTGGGCTGCATCCTGCTCCACTTCGCTGCTTGGGTGTTGGGCGGGCTAGAAGCCTGGATTGCGCTTTACTTCATGGGACATCCTCTCGGCGTCGGCGAGGTTTTGGCGATCGAGGGTCTCGTCTACGCCATTCGCAGCGTCACCTTCTTCATTCCCTTGGGGGCCGGCGTGCAAGAGGGCGGCTACGTGCTGATCGGCGGCCTCCTCGGCCTCTCCCCCGAACTGGCGCTCGCCCTCTCGCTTCTGAAGCGCGGCCGCGACCTGGTGATCGGCACGCCCGCGCTCGTCTGCTGGCAGCTCATCGAGGGTCACCGCTTCCGCCGCGCCAGGAGACGGAGCGACTTGCCCGCATGAGCGAGAGACCCGACATTGGTCATATGAGCAGCAGGAAGCCGAGCGGTATTGCCGCGGCCTGGCGAGCGTTTGGCCTGGTCCTCGCGGGGATGCTGACCCTGGCCGCGGCCGCGCCGGCTCCGGCGGCCGCCGCGGGTTTCCAGCGCATGGTCATAGCGCCCGGATGCTACGCGCTCGCGCCCGGCAAGTCCCTCGAGGTTCCGGCCTATTGTCTCGATCAGTCGATGGCGCCGCCGGCCTCGGGCGCCATCCTCGCGAACGCGCCTCAGTCTTTCGGAGCAACGCTCGTGAAAACGGCCGCGGGCGGCGGACTGACTCTCCAAGCCGCCCTCGAGCAGCGCCTGCTGCAAGTCGAAGGAGCAGGCAGCGACGCGCGCGTGAGCCTCCGAAACCTCACAGAAAGCCCGCTCGAGATTTGCGTCACGACGCCGACCGTGATCATGGCGAACGGCAATTACGCCATCGGCGACTTGCCGAAGCTTTACGAGCAGATCGTAAGCATCCTGGCTCCGGCTGGCCCGGCTGCGAAGGAGGTCGCGCCGAACGCCGAGGAAAAGCAGCTCGACGAGCACGCCAGGCGGCAGCAGGCGCTGTGGGATGCCGTCAATGCGGCGAACAGCCGGAACGCTGAGGAAGAAGCGTATAAGACCTTGAGCCACCGAATTTTATTTGGCACGGTCGATGAGCCGGATGCTGCCGGCGCGAGCGGCTCTCCGCACGACCGCGGCAAGTGCTCCGGCCAGTCAAACAGCGTGGAGGTTTGTACGAGCAATTGACGGCGAGAGGCGCCTAAAGGCGGCGATGAGCATGGTGGCGGCCAGCATGGCAGGGGACGCGGCCACCCGCACCTTGGTGGCCGGGACGCCCCGCCTTGTGCTGCCCTCGGGAGACGCCCACGGGGCGCGCCGGCGCGCCGCGGCGATCCTCGCGGCCTTGCTGCTCCATGTTTGGCTGGTGGCGATCCTGCTGATCGGGCCGAGCGAGGACGCGCGGCGCGTGCCGCCGTCGATCCAGGTCGAGCTGGTCCCGGCCCCGCCGCCGCAACCGGCGGCTCGATCCCAGGCGGCGACGGCACCCGAGGCCGGCGCGCCGCAGACGCCGCCGCAGACCGCGGCGCACGGATCCGGCGGCAAGCTCGGACGCGAGCCGGGGCGACCGCCGGATGCCCAAGCCCCGCCCAGCCTCGAGGCAGCACCCGAGTCCGCGCAGCCCAAGGATGCGGCGGAGCCGCCGCCGCCTCCGGGATCTGCGTCCGCCGCGGCGCTCTCCGCGGCGCCGCAAATGCCTGCGGCCGAAGGCAGCGATGCGGTCGCCCCGCCTCCGCCGGAGGCCAAGCCCACGCCGCAGCGAGAGGCCTCCGTCGCGCGCACGGCGGCAGCGCCATCTCGCCCCGCGGCCCGCGTTGAGAACGGCAACGTCGTCCTCGGCAAGGGCGGCGGGGCACCTTATCTCGACACCATGGCCGCAGAAATTGAACGCAATCGCTTCTATCCGACCGCGGCACGTTCCGCCGGGCTCTCCGGCACGGCGCAATATGCGATGCTCCTCAACCGCCAGGGGCGGCTCTTCCGGGTGCGCCTCTTGCGCTCATCGGGTTCCGATATCCTCGACAAGGCGGGAATCGAGATGATCGAGCGCAGCGCCCCCTTCCATCCGCTGCCGCCTGAACTCTTCGGCGAAGTGGTCGATCTCGTGGTGACCGTCCCCTTCCCATAGTGATTGCGGGGACGCCACGCCGAAGGCCGGTGCTGAAAAAAGCGAACGGCCGCGCACCTCAAAGTGCTGCGGCCGTGAAGCGGAGAAGGGAGCGCTGCCCGCTCCGGCGCCGTGCTATGGCAAAGTGCGCGTCGCGATGATGGGGCAGCCGCAGATCGGGCAATATTCCGTCATCGATATGGTGCTGCCGGGTGCGCCCGTACGCGTGGCGAGCACGCTCTCGAGCCTGGCCAGGATCTGCGCGTGCGCGGCATCGCCGCTGCAGCGGTTGGCATAGGCCATTCCGAGCCCGCTTTGGGCGGGGATGCCCTGGATGGACAAGGCTGGGGCCGATTGGCTCCGCGCCAGAAGTGCCAAGACTCCGCCGAGACCCGCCGTGCTTAAGAGGAACGCTCGACGATTCACGTGCCTTCCCATCATGGCTCAGACCCCTCTCGGTTGGGAGCTCCTCGTAAGGGAAGAATATAGCATTTCCAAGCCGGTGGACAAGAGTCCCGTAATTGTTTTCGGCTCTTCAGGAGGATAGATTTGAGCGGCGCGTGGTGCCCTAAGGGGAGATCGTCTAGCGGCGCCAGGGCAGGCGACGCGCTTTTCCGGAGGTCGCCGCGGCTGCGCGGGGCCGGAGGGTTGCGGTGGCGGACCTGTTCATCAGCTACGCGAGGAGCGATGCGCCGCAGGTCGAGGCGCTGGCGGCGATCCTCGAGCGCGCGGGCTGGTCGGTGTGGTGGGACCGGCGCATCACGACGGGCAGCTCGTTCGACCTGGTGATCGAGCAGGCGCTGGCCGAAGCGAAAGCCGTCATCGTCGCCTGGTCGAGGCACTCCGTGGGCTCGGAATGGGTGCGCGCCGAGGCCGCTTTCGCCGTCGAGAAGAAGAAGCTGGTTCCGGTCCGCCTCGACGACACCATCCCTCCCTTGCGCTTCACGAACATACAAACGGTCGATCTCTCGGCCTGGGACCACAGCGGCGCGTCGGCCCCCTTCCAGCGGCTGATCGCCGATCTCACTCAGCTCATCGGAGCGCCGCCAGAGGCGGGCAAGCTGGCCCTCGAGGCGAGGCCGGCCGCTGCCGCGCCGAGTAGCACCAAAGGCCCTGCCGAGCCGCACGAGAT
>DASPPM010000519.1:0-2220 GCA_035625535.1 Alphaproteobacteria bacterium | reverse complement strand
CCATCTCGCGCGCCACGGCCTCAAGGCGGAAGCGGCGCATGCTTTCGCCGATGATATCGACGCCAGCGATGTCATCCTCTCGCGCGCCTCCGACCTCGGCGTCGACCTCATTGTCATGGGCGCCTACGGCCGCCCCCGCCTACGGGAAATGGTGCTGGGCGGCGTCACGCGCAGCCTGTTCCAGCACATGACGGTGCCCGTGCTCATGTCCCATTGAGGGAGCGCGTCGCCGGCGCCTGCGGCGAGCGTCCGGCAAGCCGTTCCCGCGGCTGCACATTTGAGCGTGGCTAGCGGGGGCTGCGGCCGTGGTCGCGCGTGTAGGCGATGATCTCCGAGAAGCCGAAGAGCAAGAGCAGAACGCCGCAGACGATCTGGAGCGCCACGACGATGCGAGCCAGATTCGCCGTGGGCGTGATGTCACCGTAGCCGACCGTGCTCAGCGTCACGATGGAGAAGTAGAGCGCCTCGGGAAAGCTGATCCTTTGGGCGACCCCGTCGACGCGGAAGAGAAAATCGGCGGAGAAGTGGTCGATAATTCGATAAATCGCGCCGAAGATGATGACAAGAAGCGAATAGAAGGTGAGAAAGGCGAAGGCAGGAACGCGAAGCCGCGCCACGCGCTGGAAGAACTCCTCGAACAGCAGGCCGGTATCGAGAAGAAAGATCGAAACGTCGCGACTCACGAGCGACACGATCGCCGAGATGCCCGCCATCGCCGCCAGAAGGGCGATGTCGTGTCCGGGTGCCGTGAGCACGTGCCTTGGCACGAGGAAACTCAGCGCGCCGATGAGAAAGACCGGAACGAGCCAGCCGATCACATGAGCGAAGCCGCGCTCGCCGCGCAAATTCGCGGATGCCATGAGGGTGCCGATCTCGCGGCGGCGCCATGCGGCGCCCAAGAGAAAGGCCAAGATGGGAAGGACGAAGCCCACAAGCACGATGCCTTCGTGGGCACGCGCGAAATTCGCCTCGACGAAGAAGATGAAAAGGCAAGAATAGACCGTGATCAAATTCGCAAACACCACCGCGACAAAGGCGCTTCTGGGAAAGAGATGGTAGAAGAGCGCGCCGGCCCCGCCCGCGGACACGAGCATGACCATCGCGAAGCTGACGCCGACATCGGTCGCCGCGAAGCTGACGAGCAAGAGCAGCGCCACGGAGAACAGGATTCCGGCCGACCATCGGCGTCGAGCCTGTGCCATCGCTAGGCCCCCTTATGCCGCCGCTCGGCTAGGCACTCTATCCTCGATGGCGCCAAAGGCCAAAGGGGTGAGCGCCGCGCCGGGCGCTCAGGCGCGACCGTAAGCGAGCTTGATCATGGTGAAGATATAGATGACCGCGAAGACGGCAAGCGCCAGGCCGAAAAGGTAAAACCCGGTATCCACGGCGCGCGAGGCCACGAACAGGCCGAGGAGACCGAGGAGGCCCGCAAAGATGCTCATGATCACGCTGCCGATATCCGACATTGTCCGTCTCCTCTGTTGAAGCCAGTCATAAGCGATCCGAATCGCGGCTGCGGCCGACAGGCGGCGCCGCGCGCCCTTTCTCGTCGGCCTCGTCGTCGAAGAGGATGCGGTTGGCCGCTCCCTCGAGATCGTCGAACTGGCCGGCGCGCAGCGCCCACAGGAAGGCCGCAAGCCCGACGAGGCCAAGGAGAAGGGCAGCTGGAATGAGGATCAGAAGGCTGCTCATGCGCTCGCACTCCCTCTGAGCCGGAGCGCGTTCGAGATGACGAGCAGCGAGGAGGTCGACATGGCCGCGGCCGCGAGGAGCGGGGTTACCATGCCGAGAAGCGCCAACGGCACGACCAGCAGGTTGTAGCCCAGCGCCAGCGCGAGGTTCTCCCGCACGAGCCGCTCGCTCTGCCGTGCCACCTCGAGGCATTCGAGCACGGCGCCGAGGCGCTCGCCCTGGAACACCGCATCCGCCGCGGTCTGGCTCACGTCGACCGCGGAGGAGGGCGAAAGCGAGACGTCCGCGGCGGCGAGCGCCGGCGCATCGTTGAGACCGTCGCCGACCATGGCGACGCGGCGGCCGCAGGCGCGGAGCGAGGCGAGGCGGCCGCATTTCTCCTTAGGGGTGGCGCCGGCGCGCCAGGCCTCGATGCCGGCCGCGCGCGCCGTGGCGGCGACAGTCGCCGCCTGGTCGCCCGAGAGCAGCTCGACATGAAGCCCGCGCGCGGCGAGGGCCGCGACCGTGGCGCGGGCGTCCTCGCGGAGG
>DASPPM010000518.1:0-2290 GCA_035625535.1 Alphaproteobacteria bacterium | reverse complement strand
AGCTGTCCATGTCCTCGACCGGCACGGTCATG
The DNA here is from genome assembly GCA_035625535.1 of Alphaproteobacteria bacterium. GTDB lineage: Bacteria > Pseudomonadota > Alphaproteobacteria > JACZXZ01 > JACZXZ01 > DASPPM01. Next base: position 2,258 of record DASPPM010000518.1, on the reverse strand, counting down.
CGGCTCGGCACCACGCTCGCACCCTCCTTGCGCACGGCCATTCCCGCCATCCCGGCGCAGTCCCTGCCGGCGAGCGTGCGGCGGACGAATTCGGGAAAGACCAAATCTCCCTCGCCGAGGCAGACGGCGTCGATGAAGGGGTATTTGCGATGGAGCTCGACACCCATGTCGCCCTGGCAGTTGGTGCCGCCGAAGACGATCACGAGGTGCGGGTAGCGCGCCTTGAGTCGCCGCGCCAAGGCCAGCGAGGCCATGTTCTGCTGGAAGGCCGAGGTGAAGCCGACGATGCCATAGGCCGCGCCGTCGACCTCGTCGAGGCAACGCTCGATGAAGGACGCCGCCCCCTGCCGGGCGGCAAGAAAAGTCATCAGCCGAGACGGGGTGTAGTACTCGGGATAGGCTTTCTGGAAATAGCCGGTAAAAAAGCCGAACTCGTCCTCCGCCGTCTCTCCGTGCGCCGCGGCGGCAAACACCCACTCGCCGACGTGCGCCATGTAATATTGCGGGTCGCTCAGGCAATCATGCGCATCGGCGCCGAGCGCGTCGATATAGGTGAGCGAGAAGTAGCGCAACTCGCACGCAACCCCACACATCTCCAGCTCGGGCTTGAGCAGGCTCAAGCCCATGCTGGGATAGTGCGGCGCCGACAGCGGCATGGAGGCGAGCAGGACCCTCGTCTGCCGCATCGGGTCGATATCTAGGCTTCCGCGGCGCTTCCGCCGTGAGAATCGCGCTTCTTACGGCGTCTCTTTTTGGGTGCCGCGCCGAAGATTTTGTGTTTGAGGGAGCGGATCACGGAAACGGCTTGTTTGTGGGGATCGTAGCCCGCCGCTTTCAGCGTCCTCGCGGGCGACGAGAGCAGCTTCTTCCTGAATGCCGGGCTCCGGGAGGCTTTCCCGAGAATGCTCGACATATCCTTGAACTTGATCTTCTTGGCCATGGCAACTCCCTCTTCACGGGTCTTGATGGTTGTCGGATGGAACGCTCTCATGCGCTCCGCTGCGCAAGACGCGGCTACGCACTCGCTGCTTCAGCCCGGGCAATATACCACGCCATGCCCATGTCACGATACAGTCGGATCGCTGCCTCGACTTCCGCGTGTGCCTCGGCAGGATGGCCGGAACGCCGCATGATCTCGGCGAGGCCGGCGTGGCAATGGGCGGCTTCGGGGCGCATCCCGATCCGCTCCGCGACCGACAGCGCGTCCCGGCACAGACGCTCGGCACGCTCGGGCTCGCTCGGGGTCCGCCGGGCGAATGACAAGGCAAGCGAGCGCAAGGCGAGCGCCTCGACCGGATGATATCCGTGTCGTTGCGCGTGCTCTAGAGCGGCGGTGGCGGCGGCCTCGGCCTCGCACCACGCGCCCGCGGCGAGATGGGCGAGCGCCAGCGAGCTGCCGCACCAGGCCTGGAGCGACGCCAACGTCTGCGTGTTTGCCAGCCCGAGAGCCTCCTCTATGATCTCGCGCGCTTCGCGCGCGCGCTCTGCAAGCGCGTAGGCGCGAGCGAGATAACGCGCGGCCGCCGGCACGAGCAGGTGAATTTCGCCCGCGCGGCAGACCCTGAGCGCCTCCTCGAGATCCTCGATGGCCGGCTCGAGCTCGCCCTTCAAGAGAAACGCCAATCCGCGCGCAATGTGGGCATAGCTCAGATCGTAGGGACGGTTCGTCTTCATGGCGATCGAGAGCGCAGCGCCGCTCGCGGAAAACGCCTTCTCGAATTGACCTTGGAAGCTATAGGTGTTGGCAAGGCAGCCCACGCAGAGGACCGCGGCACTGCCGGTCGTCCCCGCGCTCTTGAGCTCCAGGCCCGAGCTCGCGCGCGTCGCGGAGGGGAGCAGAGCCTCCTCGGCAAGCCGGAGGTCGCCGCGATACCAATAGGCTTGTCCCAATGCGTAACTGGCGCTGATGGCCGAGGCCGGGTCGTCCATCTCCCGCGCGATGTCGCGGCCGAGCCGCCCGGCGTCGATCGCTTCATCGAGCGGCCCGAGCACGCTCAGGATCGTGCATTTGCTGATATTGATGAGCGCAAGCCGAGGCTTGTTGTCGATGGATTTCGCCAGGGCCTCGGCCTCCTGGAGGCAGGTGCGAATCTCGAGGTGCTTGCCCGCCGCGGCGAGCGCTATGCGTAGGCCGAGACGGATGTCGATCGCACGGTCGATGTTGGCGCGCTCATCGGGCAGATGGGGGAGGGCGTCGAGCGCGCGCCGGAAATAGGCCATCGCCTCGCGATGGGCCGAGCGCTGGTTGGCCCTTTGGC
>DASPPM010000517.1:0-7247 GCA_035625535.1 Alphaproteobacteria bacterium | reverse complement strand
CGGAGAGGCGGCCAAGACCGCCCGACCCTACCGAGTCGCGCGCTCGGGCCCCAGGAGCGTGGCGCGGAAGCGCTGGGTGGGGTAGCGGCCGTCGCGCTCGGGAAGCACCTGCGGCTCGGGCTCGAGCGAGATCTTGGCGACGGCGAGCACGGGCCCCGGCGTGCGATAGAGGAGCTCGACGAGCGCGGCCGTGTCTTTGGCTTGGGCGATCTCGAGCGTGGCGGGGAAGCCGGCTGCCGCGGCGATGCCGGCGAGAGCGACCCCTCTTCCTGTCAAGCCGGTTTGCCGGCCGGTCTCGCCGAAGGCCTCGTTGTCGAGCACGAGGATGGCGAGATTGCGGGGGCGCTCGGCCGCGATGGTCGCGAGCGCGCCGAGACCCATGAGGAGCTCGCCGTCGCCCGTGATCACGAGGACCCGCCGCTCCGGCTGGGCAAGCGCCAGGCCGAGGCCGATCATGGCCGCACTTCCCATCGCACCCCAGAGATGGAAATTGAGGGGATGGTCGCCGACCGCGGCGGCGTCATAGCTCGGCGCGCCGAGGGCGCTGACGAGAAGCGTCTCGCCGCGCTCGGCGAGAACATCGGCCACCAGTCGGCGTCGGTTGAGCACGGCGCTCCTTCCCTCACCTCGGCTCGGCGAAGCGCTTGGCGCCGAGCATGCGCTGAGTCAAGAGCACCGCCGCCTGCAGCCCGCCGTTGAACGCGATGCCGGCTGCCGCCGCGACTGCGGGCCCTACCTCGTCCTCGTGCTCGACCGGGAAGAGCTTGACGCCCATCGCGGCGAGGACCGGCCGCACGGCCTGCCCCATCGGCACCTGCCAGGGATTGAACTCCCCCCATTCGCCGCGCATCGCCACGATCATGAGGAGCGGTATGCCGCAAAGTGCCGGCAGCGAGAGCATGTTGACGCAGTTGCCGACACCGCTGCTCTGCATGAGAAGGGCCGAGCGCTGGCCGCCGAGCCAGGCGCCGGCCGCGAGTGCGATGCCCTCCTCCTCGCTCGTGAGCGTCACCAGGCGCATGCTGTTATCGCCCGCGACGATCTCGAGAATGCGGGCGAGCCCGGCGTCGGGCACGGTCGCCACCTGGCGCACCTCGTGCTTTTTCAGCACCTGATAGACGTCGCGCGCCCAGTGGCGGGCCGCGGCCTTAGCGGTAGACATCGAGCTCCCCCGAGAGCCATGCGGGCGCCATCATTGCCGCAGCCGCGGCGGGCGTAAAGGGCCTTGGCGGCCCCGCCGAGTCGGAGTCGGGCGTCGGCCGCCGGCCGCTCGGCCACCCCCTCCCTGGGCCCGACACATATTGCCTTCCAGGGCGAACTGCCCCACTTTGGCAACGGATCGTAAAACGGGGGACGCCATGGAGAGTCCGATCCTCCAAAGCCTCGCGGCACTGGCCGCGCGCGTGCCGGACGGCGCCAAGCTCGCGGTGCCGACGGACTATTCCGGCGTCGCCATGGCGGCGACCTTTGCTCTCCTCCGCCGCGGCATCAAGGGGCTTCATCTCGTCTGCCTGCCGGCGAGCGGCATACAGGCCGAGCTCCTGATCGGTGCCGGTGCGGTTGCGACGCTCGAGACTTCCGCGGTGACGCTCGGCGAGCTCGGGCCCGCTCCCCGCTTCGTGGACGCCGTCAAGCGCGGCAGCATCCGGCTTCTCGACGCCACCTGCCCGGCCATCCACGCGGCCCTCCAGGCGGCCGAGAAGGGCCTTCCCTTCATGCCGCTGCGCGGCCTCATCGGCAGCGATCTCCTCAAATTCCGCGCCGACTGGAAGATCATCGAGAACCCGTTCGATCGGCGGGAACGTCTGGTGGCAATCCCGGCGCTCGCGCCCGACTTCGCACTTTTCCACGCCCCGCTCGCCGACCGCGAGGGCAACGTCTGGGTCGGCCGCCGCCGCGAGCTCGTGGTAATGGCCCATGCCGCGAAGGAAACCCTCGTCACCGTCGAGGAAGTGCGCGAGGAGAGCCTCTTCGAGGACGAGGCGCTCACGGCCGGCGTACTGCCGGCACTCTATGTGAGTGCCGTCGCGGAAGCCAAGCGCGGCGCCTGGCCGCTCGGTCTCTGGGACGCTTATGGCGACGACGAGGCCGCACTCGAGCGTTACGTGGCCGCGGCGCGCGAGGAGGACGGCTTCCGCCGCATCCTCGCGAGCTGGCTGGCGCGTCCCCAGGCGGCCGCCGCGGAATGAGCGCTTTCAGCAAGACCGAGCTCCTGATTGCGACGGTCGCGCGGCTGCTCGAGGGCTGCCGCCATGTCGCGGTCGGCGCCTCCTCGCCGATTCCGGGTGCCGGAGCCCTTCTCGCGCGCGCGCAAGGCAAGGGTGCCTTCCGCGTCAACCTGCTGGGCTCGCGCCGCCACAATTTTTTCACGAGCGGCGGCGTCGAGCTCTTCGATTGCGCGGCCGAGGGACGCATCGATGCGTTCTTCCTCGGCGGCGGCCAGATCGACGGAGAGGCCAACATCAACCTCGTGGGCCTCGGCCGCTATCCGCGCACGCACCTGCGCTGGCCCGGCTCGTTCGGATCGGCCTATCTCTATTACCTCGTGCCCCGCGTGATCCTCTTCCGCGAGGAGCACAGCCGGCGCACCCTCGTCGACAAGGTCGACTTCGTGAGCGCCCCCGGCGCGAGCCCACCCGATGTCTACCGCCCCGGCGGCCCCGCGGCCCTGCTGACGGGCTTGGCACTCTTCGCCTTCGACAAAGCGCGCCGGCGTTTCCGCCTCGAGAGCATTCACCCCGGACACGCGCTCGAGGAGATCCTCGACAATACGGGCTTCGCCTTCGACCGGCCAAAGGAGGTTCCGACCACCGCCGCGCCCGATGCGGAACAATTGGCGCTCCTCCGCGGCCGCGTGCGCAGGGAGCTCGCCGAGACCTATCCCCGCTTCGTCGCGAGCATGCTCGAAAGCTCCGCCGCCTAGAGCCCGGGCTGATGCGCGCCCGGAACAGCCCCTCGCTCCTCCGTGCCATCAAAGGGGGAGGGGACTCCTCCGCAAGGCAAAGAAATCTTCCCTTCCCCTCGAAGGGGGAGGCTTCGTGCGCAGTTGACGCTCGAATTTCCCGTGACCGTCTCTCGCTCCAACCGCGCGCCGCCTGATCCGCGATCGCCCGGCCCCCGGAGGATCTCCTTGCTCGAGCACTTGACCGCGCTAGAGATCGTGCTGATGACGGTCATTCTCCTGCTCGCGGGCCTGACCAAGGGCGTGCTCGGGGTGGGGTTGCCGCTTCTCGCCGTGCCGCTCCTCTCCCAGCTCGTCCCCGTGCCCCTCGCAATCGTGACGCTTGCCGTCTCGCAAGTGCTGAGCAACGGCTTCCAGGCCTTCCAGGGCGGCAACTTCGCCTTGGTATGGCGCCGCTTCTGGTCGCTCTTCGTTGCCCTTGTCGCGGCACTCTTCGCGGGCGCGCGCCTATTGGTGAGCCTCGACCACAGGGTGCTCGGGCTCATCCTCGGCACGATCCTCCTCGTTCTCACCCTGCTCAACCAGATCCCGCGCCTCTTCCGCATCGAGGTGCGCCACGAGAGGCTCATGAGCCCGCTCGTGGGCGCGCTCGCGGGTTTCCTCGGCGGCGTGTCGTCCTTCTACGGCCCGGTCCTGCTCATGTACATGGTCGCTCTCAGGCTGGAGAAGCAGTTCTTCATCAGCGCGGTCTCGACCGCCTTGGTCATCGGCGCAGTGCCGCTTCTGATCTCGCTCATCCTCTACGGCGCCATGGGACGGGACGGCTTCATCCTCTCGGCGCTCGCCGTGCTCCCCGTTTTCGGCGGGCTCCTTGTCGGTCAGGCGATCCAGAAGCGCATGCCGCAGGAGGCCTTCCGCAAGGGCATCTTCGTGATCATGCTCATCATGGGAGCGAGTCTCGTGCTCCGCGCCATCTTCGAATAGGCGCACGCGCGCACGAGGCCCGAGGGACGCCGGCCTCTTCTTAGTGGAGAAGCTTCTTGTCCGGTGCGCTGAGCGAGGCCTGTTCCGGGCCGCCCCAGAGCTGGCTGCTCGCCCAATCCATCGCCGCGTTGAGCGTGTCACGCCCGACCCTGTTCGCGACGATCTCCGCGACCTCGCCGAGGGCGGCCTGGAAATTCTCGGCGTGCCCTGCTCTCCCATGCGCGCGCAGCAGCTTGACGCAGGCTCCGCCGTGCAGAATCCAAAGTGCGGCGACCCGCGCGTCGTGCACGTGGTCCCTCACGGCAGCACCCGTGGGTGTCGGTCGCCCTCGCCCCTTTCGGAAAGGCTCATCCCTCCCTCCCCTCATGATGTGGAGCCCCCCGGCTCCACGGCAACGTCGTCGGCGGCGGCGCGGCCGGGCAATGAGCTCGAGGCCCGACACCGAACTGTCAATATATTGACATGAGACTGCCCCTGTTCACAAGTGGTTGCATGCGACCCGGAGACCTGGCGGGAACGCACGCCAGACCCGGCACCGGGGCGCGCGCTCTACGGCCGAGCGGCGCCGGCAGAGGGGGTGCCGATGGACTTGCGACTGTCATATAGGCGCTCTATCGTGCGCGCTAAGCACGACATTGCGAGCACTTGAGCGACCGCTCGCGCCGCCCTCGAAGGGCGGCGCGACGGACGTTTTTAAAGCACGCGCGCAAGGGCTCCCGGAACAGGCAAGGAAAACCCCAAGCCAATTCGAGACCGAGGAGATCGAGACGATGAGCAAAGGAGCCAAGCAGGCGGCGCAGAACGGTCCGTTCCCCGCGCTCGACTACGAGCGGATGATGACGCTCAGCAGCGCCAACCTGGAGGCCTTGATGCAGGCGAGCGAGGCCGTGCTGACAGGCCTTGCCAGGTTGCACGAAGAGCTGGTGGGCTTCACCAGCGCCCAGATCAAGGAGCAGCTCGAAGCCGGCCGAACGCTCGCCGAGTGCGGCAACTGGAGCGACGCCCTCGAGAAGCAGGCGGAGCTGATGCGGAACGCCTCCGCGCGCTACTTCGCGGAAGTCCGCAAGCTCTCATCGCTCGCAAGCGAGTTGGCCGTCGCGAGCTGGACGCCGCTGCAGAATTGCCTCAGCGCGCACCTCAGCGAAAGCGAGCGCGAGGTGCGGAAGAGCTGAGCGAAGGTGCCACATCGCGAGGCGGTGCTGCAGGCGGCAGCCGATCTGCGCGCGGGCTATTCGAGGGGCCGCTCGACAAGCGGGGGATGGCCGACCTGGCGCAGGAGGCGGCGGAACTCGATGACGCTCACGGGGATGCTGCCGACGTAGAGGAAGGCGACCGCGGTCAGCGTCGACCAGGGCGCGCTCACGAGGAACGCCGCAAAGAGACCGACCAGGAGGAGCAAGGGCAGCACATAATGCTGCGGCACGCGCACGCTCTTGCCGGAATAAGTCGGCACTTGGCTCACCATGAGCGCCGAGACGGCAAGGATCACGAGCGCGTTCACGAAGACGTGGCCGAAGAGCCCGGGCCCGAGGTCGAAGCTCAACATCATCGGCGTCAATACGAGGCCGGCCGCCGCGGGCGCCGGCACGCCGGTAAAGAAGCGGTAGGCCCAGGGCGGTAGATCGCTGTTCCCGAGCCGCGTGTTGAAGCGCGCGAGCCGGAGCGCGCAGCACACGCAGTAGGACATCACGAGGGCCCAGCCGATGCCGCCGGCCGCCCGCATCACCCACTCATAGAGCAGGATCGCCGGAGCCACGCCGAAGCCGACCACGTCGGAGAGCGAGTCCATCTCGGCCCCGAACTTGGTGCTGCCGCCGAGCATGCGCGCGATGCGGCCGTCGAGTGCGTCGAAGACGCCGGCCAGCACGATGGCGATCACCGCAAGTTGGAAGCGCCCCTCCACGCCGAAGCGAATGGCCGTGAGGCCGGCGCAGAGCGCCAACACGGTCAGGATGTTGGGAATCAGCTTGTTGAGCGAGAAATCCTTGAGGCGCTGGCGCGGACTTGGTGCCAACATCTAACGCACCTCCCCCGGGCGCGCGGGCTCCTGGCTGCGCATGTCGGCGATCACCGTCTCGCCCGCAATGACGCGCTGGCCGGCGGCCACCAGCGGCGAAAGCCCGGGCGGCAGATAGACATCGACGCGGCTGCCGAAGCGGATGATGCCCATGCGTTCGCCCGTGCGCACCGGGCGGCCCTCCTCGGCATCGCAGAGGATGCGCCTTGCCACCAAGCCCGCGATCTGGACGAGCGCCAGCTCGCGCGGCACCTCGCCCTCATCGAGCGCGAGACGCAGCGCCAGGCGCTCATTGCCCTCGCTCGCCTTGTCGAAGGAGGCGTTGACGAAGCGGCCGGGGCGATAGGCGCGCTTCACCACGCGGCCGCTGCAGGGAATACGGTTAACGTGCACGTCGAACAGGTTCATGAAAATACTCACCCGCGTGAGCGGGCGCGAGCCCATCTCGAGCTCGGCCGGCGGGGCCGCCGCCACGATCGGCAGCACCAGGCCATCCGCCGGACTCACCACGAGCCCTTCGCGCACCGGCGTCACGCGCTCGGGGTCGCGGAAAAAATAGGCGCACCAGAGGGTCAGCGCCAGCCCGATCGCGCCGAGCGGGGCGGCAAGCCAGAAGAGCACCGCGGTCAGCAGCGCAAAGAGTGCTACGAAGCGCCAACCGTCGCGATGAATGGGCAAGGCAAGATACGTCGGCAACGTCCGGTCCTCGGGCTGCGGCGCGCATAAAGGCGCGCGGAGGCGGCACTATACAAAGCGCCCCATCCGCGTCGAGGTTTAGCACAGCTCCGGCTCCGCCCGCTTATCTTTTCGCAGAGCCCGTTCACATGATTTGGCTTGTCTTGACAAGGGGTGCCGCGGCCCTGCCGCCTGCCTAAGCGCCCGTGGCAGGGCCCCACGCTGCGGCCGTGGCGCCGTTTTGCCGCGGCGGCTCGCCCTAGACGACGCGGGCGCTTCAGTCACGGGAAAGCGGCCCCGAAGCCGGCTCCCCGTCGCCTCCGGCCGCGCGCGGGATGCCGGCGGCGGGCGGGGCTAAAAGTGGTGACGCTCGCGCTCGCGAGCCACCTTGCGGCGGCTCACGAAGGCGCAAGGCTCGCCCCCGGCCTCAGCCGCGGACGGCCGGCTTGGCGTTTGTCCGCCGGCTCAATGCTCGGGTCTGAGGGTGATCTCCGCGATGCCAGCGGCGACGTTGAGACCGGTGTTGCCTTCGATGCTGAGCGGCTGCAGCGTGATCGACTTGTTGAAGCCGCCGACCAGCACATTGGCGCCGACGCCAACGGCGACCGTGGCGCTGCCGGTGACACCGCCGTAGTGGCCGGCCAAGGCATCCGGCGCCAGGGTCGATGT
>DASPPM010000516.1:0-2048 GCA_035625535.1 Alphaproteobacteria bacterium | reverse complement strand
GGCGCCGGCGAGGGTCGCGAAGAAGCCGAAGACTTTGGACACGCTCGCGATCTCGGAAAGCGAGAAGCCGAGCCCGATGTAAAGCGGGTTGGCCATGACGCCGGCGACCGCGTCGCCGAGCTTGTAGAGCACGATGAAGAGAAGGATGGCGAGCCAGGCGCTGCGGCGCATGAAATCGGCGAAGGGCTCGAGCACATGGGCGCGCGCCCAGAGTGCGAGCGGAAGCGCCGTCCTCCTCGCCGCGCGCGCGGCCGGCGCAGCCGCCGCGGGCTCCGGGTTCAAGAGGATGGTCGCGATGCCGATGCCGATGAGAAGCGCCATCACCGCGTAGGCGACATGCCAGCCGAAGGCGTCCGCGAGGTAAAGCGCGCCCGCGCCTGCGATCAGGAGGCCGATGCGGTAGCCCATCTGGATCATGGTGGCGCCGGCCCCCTGCTGCTCGGGCCCGAGAATCTCGACGCGGTAGGCATCGATCACGATGTCCTGGCTCGCCGAGAGAAAGGCGACGAGCAGGGCCAAGGCCGCGGTCGCGACCGGCGCTTGCGCGGGCGTCAGGCTGCCGAGCGCCAGGATCGCGGCGATGAGGAGAAGCTGGACCAGGATCGCCCAGCCGCGCCGCTGCCCCAAGCGGCCGAAAAGGGGAAGCGGCAGGCCGTCGATCAAGGGCGACCAGAGAAATTTGAGCGAGTAGGGCAGCCCGACCGCGGCGAAGAGGCCGATCGAGGCCTTGCTCACCCCCTCGGTTGCGAGCCACGCGCTCAAGGTCGAGAAGGTGAGAAGGAGCGGCAGCCCGCTCGAGACGCCGAGCGCAAGGATGGCCAGCACCCGGCGGTCGCGGTAGATGCTGAGGGCTTGGAGCCAGCTACGGGGCACGGAGCGGCCTTTCAGGTGACGACGGCGCCCTTCGATTCTACGGCAGGCAGGACGGAAGGGCCACAGAGCCGGCGACGAGCTCGTTTCAACCGCCGACAAACGTCATTGCGAGCCGACCTGCCTGCGCGAAGCCGAAGCGGCTTCGCTTCGGCGAAGGCAGGAGGCGAAGCAATCCAGAATCGGCGGACGATTCTGGATTGCTTCGTCCCCCGGATCCAGTCCGGGGTCGCCTCTTCGCAATGACGGCGCCTGCTCGATGTGGAATCGGACGCCGCTCACCCCGCCTTGCGCGCCTCTTTCTTGCGCTCGTGGCGGTCGAGGTACTGCTTGCGCAAACGGATCGCCGCCGGCGTCACCTCGACGAGCTCGTCGTCCGCTATATAAGCGATCGCCTGCTCGAGCGTCATCACGCTCGGCGGTGTCAAGCGCACGGCTTCGTCCTTCCCGGCGGCGCGGAAATTGGTCAGCTGCTTCGCCTTCAAGGGGTTGACCTCGAGGTCGTTGCCGCGGCTGTTCTCGCCGATGATCATGCCCTGGTAGATGCGCTCGCCGGGATGGATGAAAAGGGCGCCGCGCTCCTCGAGATTCCACAGCGCATAAGGCACGGCGATACCGTCGGCGATCGAGACCAGCACGCCGTTGCGCCGGCCTTGGATGGGGCCTTTGAAGGGCGCGTAGCCATGGAAGAGGCGCGAGAGCACGCCCGTGCCGCGCGTATCGGTCAGGAACTGGCCCTGGTAGCCGATAAGCCCGCGCGAAGGCACCAGGAAGTTGAGCCGCGTCTTCCCTCCGCCCGACGGCCGCATCTCGAGCAACTCTCCCTTGCGGGCCGAGAGAGCGTCGATGACGACGCCGGTGAAGCCGTCGTCCACGTCGATCACAACCTCCTCGATGGGCTCGAGGCGCGCGCCGGTCGCGGCATCGTGCTTGAAGAGCACGCGCGGCCGGCCGATCGAGACCTCGAAGCCCTCGCGCCGCATGGTCTCGATGAGGACACCTAGCTGGAGCTCGCCGCGCCCGGCGACCTCGAAGGCGTCGCGCTCCTCCGATTCGCTGACCTTGATCGCCACATTGCCCTCGGCCTCGCGCACGAGCCGGGCGCCGATCTCGCGCGAGGTGAGGCGCCAGCCGTCCTTGCCCGAGAGCGGCGAATCGTTGACCGAGAAGGTCATGGC
>DASPPM010000515.1:0-4649 GCA_035625535.1 Alphaproteobacteria bacterium | reverse complement strand
CCACGCGAGAAAGCAAAAAATCCCTCTCCCGCTTGCGGGAGAGGGAAGGGGCCCATCCCAGAGGGATGGGAAGGGTGAGGGATTGCCCGACTTTGGAGCCGTCCCTCACCCTCCCATTGCTGCGCAATGGGTCCCTCCCTCTCCCGCAAGCGGGAGAGGGGCTTAACGTGATTGGCGCCTCCACAAAAACGTGTGGATTGACAAGCGCCCCGCGCGCTCAGTGCAGCCGCTGCGGCAGCTCGGCGATGGCCTGGTCGACGAGCCCCGCCGCGCGCTTGGCGTCGAGATTGTCGCGCACCAGGCGGCGGGTGGCGGCGAGGGCCAGCTCGACGGAAAGTGCCCGCACCTCGTCGAGCGCCTTGGCCTCAGCCTGCGCGATGCGGTCCATCGCCTGCTGCTCGCGGCGCCGAAGCGAGGCGGCGAGATCGCCCTCGGCCGCCTGGCGGTTGCGCTCGGCCTCCTCCGCCGCGTGGCGCATGATGCCCTCGGCCTCGGAAAGCGCCTGCCGCTGCTTTCCCTGATAGTCGGCGAGCAGCGCGCGCGCCTCCTCGACGAGGCGGCGGGCCTCCTCGAGCTCGCTCCTGATCTTGGCTGCGCGCGCGTCCAGGCCCGCCGCGAGCGAGCGCTTGACCGGCTTCCACACGGCCGCGATCAGGATGACGAAGGCGACCGCGACCCAGAACTCCGCGTCGCGCAGGAACTCCATCAGCGCTTCTCCCCCGCGGCCTCTGCAACCGTGTGCGCGAGCGCCGTGCCTTCGACCTTGACGCCGATGAGCCGCTCGGTCGCGGCCTGCGCCGCCTCACCGGCGACGCCGCGGATGTTGGCAAGCGCCGCATCGCGCGCAGACGCGATGCGCGCCTCGGCCTCGCCGATGCGCTCCGCGAGCTCGCGCGCCAGCTCGGCGTGGCGCTTGGCGCTGTCGGCCGCCATCTCCTCGGCCGTCTTGCGCAAGGAGGCGCGCCCCTTCTCATGCGCGTCCTTGAGCGTGGCCTCGTAGCGCTCCAGCACCGCCTTCGCCTCGTCCCGCAGCATTGCCGCCTGATCGAGATCCGCGGCGATGCGCGCGTTGCGCGCCTCGATGACGGCCGCCACCCTCGGCAGTGCCACCTTCCACAGGATGAAGAAAAGCGGGATGAAGGTGAGTGCCAACCAGAAGAGCTGGCTCGCGAAGCTGCTCGGATCGAGCTGGGGCATGACCGTCTCCTTGGCCGTGCGCGCGGCCGGGCCGCGGCGCTAGCCGAACAGAATGACGAGCGCGATGACGAGCGCGTAGAGTGCGATGGCCTCGACGAGGGCGAAGCCGAGCATCGTCATCGTGAACACGTCCCCGCGCGCCGCCGGATTGCGTCCGACAGCGTTGATGAAGGCGGCAAAGATGGTGCCGATGCCGATTCCCGACCCCAACACGCCGATCACGGCGAGGCCGGCACCAATGACTTTGGCGGCTGCGAGTTCCATCGTTAGATCCCCCGGGTTGCGTTGGTCTCTAGAGGCGTCCTCATGTCCCTACCCGCACCTTCCGCCAACTCAGTGAAGGTGCAGTGCGTCGTTGATGTAGAGGCAGGTGAGAATGGCGAACACGTAGGCCTGCAGGAAGGCGATCAGGAACTCGAGCCCGGAGAGCGCCACCACGAAGCCGAGTGGGATGAAGCCCGCGAACCCGAGTGCGAAGACGAAGCCGGCGAAGACCTTGAGCAGCGTGTGACCGGCCAGCATGTTGGCGAAGAGCCGCACCGAAAGACTTATCGGCCGCGAGAGATAGGAGATGATCTCGATCGGGATGAGGAGCGGCCAGAGGGCCACGGACACGCCGGGCGGCACGAAGAATTTGGCGAAGTGCAGGCCGTGGCGCGCGATCCCGAGGATCGTCACCCCGATGAAGACCGCGATCGCGAGCGCGAAGGTGACGATGATGTGGCTCGTGAAGGTGAAGCTGAACGGCACCAGGCCGATGAGGTTGCCGAAGAGCACGAACATGAAGATCGTGAAGACGATGGGGAAATAGCGCTTGCCTTCGTTCCCGACCGTGTCGCGCAGGAGATTGGCGACGAACTCGTAGGCGATCTCCGCCATGGATTGGAAGGGCCCCGGCACGAGCGCCCGCCGCCGCATGCCGAGAACGAGGAAGGCGGTGATCAGGAGGAGTGCGATCACCATCACGAGGGACGAGTTGGTGAACGAGACGTCCACCTTGCCCAGGTGAATGGGCACGATCGGCTCGATCTTGAACTGCTCGAGGGGGCTCTGGCCGCCGGCTTGCGCCATGATCGCTCCGTCTACTCCTCGTCGTCTTCGTTGCCGCGGTGCCGCGTCGCAGCCGCCTCCTCCGGCGTCTTGCGGTAGCCGACCGTGCCTCCGAGCCCGCTCGTCAACCGGAAGACGTTGAGCAAGCCCGCCGCCGATCCCAGCACGAAGAAGAGGATCAGCAGCCACGGCTTCGTGCCGAGCCAGCGATCGAGCAGATAGCCGATCGCCACGCCGACGACGAGGGCCGAGACCAGCTCGAGCCCGACGCGCCAGGCGAAGCCGAAGGCACTCGTACCGGCCGCCGCGGCGGGCTCTCGAGGCTTGGCACCGGCTTGCCGGCTTTGCGCCTCGCGCAGGCGGGCGTCGAGCGCCTCGAGGGAATGCGGAGGCTTCCGCTCGGTCATGCGAGGACGCCTGCCTGGGCTTAGAGGGATGCTCCCCCAAGGCTTGGTCCGAACCCTCGATCGGACGGCTTGCGGGCCGAAATCGCGGGCGCACGATAAGGAGCGGGTCCCAACCTGTCAAGAACGAGAAGCTGCGGCAAAAACGGCAGAAAACGTGCGTTTGCGACGGCGAAGGAGCTTCGGACTAAGGGAGCGCACGAAGGCTGAAGGCGACAGCGTTTGAAACACCCTCGCCCGCTTGCGGGAGAGGGAAGGGGCCCATCGCGGAAGCGATGGGAAGGGTGAGGGAGTGGCGGCGCTACGCCGTCGCGCGCAGGCTGTCGGCGGCCTCGAGGTCGACGGAGACGAGCTGGCTCACGCCGCGCTCGGGCATGGTGACGCCGAAGAGGCGGTCCATGCGCGCCATGGTCATGCGGTGGTGGGTGATGAGGAGGAAGCGCGTCTGGGAGTGGTGCGCGATCTCCTCGAGGAGCGTGCAGAAGCGGTCGACGTTGGCGTCGTCGAGCGGCGCGTCCACCTCGTCGAGCACGCAGATCGGCGCCGGGTTGGTGAGGAACACGGCGAAGAGGAGGGCGAGCGCCGTGAGCGCCTGCTCGCCGCCCGAGAGCAAGGAGAGCACCTGGAGCTTCTTCCCCGGCGGACTCGCCATGATCTCGAGCCCGGCCTCGAGCGGGTCAGGCGATTCGGTGAGCTCGAGATGCGCCCGGCCGCCGCCGAAGAGGCGGGTGAAGAGCGTGCTGAAGTGCTCGCTCGCCGCGCTGAAGGAGGCCATCAGGCGCTCGCGTCCCTCGCGGTTGAGCTCGGCGATGCCGTGGCGCAGGCGCTGGATGGCACCCACGAGGTCGGCCCGCTCGGTCTGCAATGAAACGATCTGGTCCTCGACCTCGCGCGCCTCGGCCTCGGCGCGCAGGTTGACGGGCCCCATGGTCTCGCGCTCGTTCACCAGGCGCTGGAGCCGGCTCTCGATCGAGGCGAGCTCGGGGAGCGCTTCGCCACGCTTGAGCCCGCTGAGCACCAGGCACGCCTCGGGCGCGCACTCGAGCCGCTCGGCGATGCGCTCGACGACGGCGGTCCTCGCCTGCTCGGCCGCGGCCACGGCGGCCTCGCGGCGCACCCGCTCCTCGCGCACGGCATGCAGCTCGCTTTCGGCCACCTTGAGCGCCTTGTCCGCCTCGGCGAGCAGCCCTTCCGCGGCCGCGAGCCGGTCCGCCGCTTGCCGCCGCCTTACTTCGGCCTCGGAGATGCGGTCGAGCAGCGCGCTCCGCCTTGCCGCGATCTCGGCCGGGCGTGCTGCGAGCTCGCTTTGCTCGCGCTCGGCGGCAGCCTTGCGCTCGGCGAGCTCCGCGAGTTGACGCTCGGCGGCCGCGGCGCGGCGCTCCCAGCCTTGCCGCTCGAGTGCGATCGCCTTGAGGCGCTCGCGCCGCGCTTCCGCCTCGCCGAGGAGGCGGTCGTTGGCGTTTTGCCGCTCGTGCTGGAGCTGGCGCGTCTCGGCGAGCCGCGCGCGGCGGGAAGCGAGACGCTGGCGCGCGGCAGCGAGATCGGGAAGGGCCGCGAGGGCTGCCTCCGTCTCGCCGGCCTGACGCCCGGCCTCGGCGAGGTCGAGTGCGAGCTGGGCAGCGCTCTCCGCAAGTGTCGCCAGGCGCGCGCTCTGCCGCTGCGCGCGCTCTGCGAGCCGCGCCTCGGCCTCGCGTGCGGCATTGAGCGCGGCAAAGGCCTCGCGCGCCTCCTCGCGCGCGCGGCGCTCGGCCGCAAGTGCGGCGCGGTCATGGTCCTGACGCAGGGTGAGCTTCGCGCGCGCGGCCTCGGCCTCGGCCTGCGCCTCCGCGAGCCGGTGCTGCGAGGCCTCGAGCTCCTTCTTCTGGCCGAGCCGCTTGGCCGCCGGCGTGGCAGCACCGGCGGCGACCGTGAAGCCGTCCCAGCGCCACAACGCGCCGTCCTTGGCGACGAGGCGCTGGCCTTGCGCCAAGCGCGCGGAGAGCGCGCGGCCGGTCGAGT
>DASPPM010000514.1:0-9032 GCA_035625535.1 Alphaproteobacteria bacterium | reverse complement strand
GCCTCATCCTGGGAGTGGCGAACGACCGTTCGCTGGCGTGGGGCATCGCCAAGACGCTCGCGTCCCATGGGGCCAAGCTTGCCATCACCTATCAGATCCCGCAGCTCGAGCGGCGCGTGCGGCCGCTTGCGGAGTCCGTGGGCGCTCCGCTCGTGCTGCCCTGCGATGTGTCGGATGCGGGAAGCCTCGATGCCGTCTTTGCCGCGATGGAGAAGGAGTGGGGCTCGATCGACTTCGTCGTGCATGCGATCGCCTTTTCCGATCGCAACGAGCTCACCGGAAAATACGTCGACACCAGCCGGGACAACTTCGTCCAGACCATGCTGGTCTCGTGCTACTCTTTCACGGACCTCGCGCGTCGCGCCGTCAAATTGATGCCTCGCGGGGGCGGCTTGCTGACGCTGTCTTACTACGGCGCCGAGAAGGTGATGCCCCATTACAATGTCATGGGGGTCGCCAAGGCGGCGCTTGAGGCCAGCGTGCGCTACCTCGCGGCCGATTTGGGTAGCCAGCAAGTGCGCGTGAACGCGATTTCGGCCGGTCCTGTCAAGACGCTTGCGTCCGCGGGCATCGGCGACTTCCGCTATATCCTGAAGTGGAACGAGCTCAACGCGCCGCTCAAGCGCAACATCACGAACGAGCAGGTGGGGGCTTCGGCGCTTTATCTCCTGAGCGATCTCGGGAGCGGAGTTACCGGCGAGGTTCATCACGTCGACAACGGTTACCATGTCGTCGGCATGCTGGCGGTCGACGCCGCCACCGAGGTGAGGGAGATGCTGGCGACCTTCAAGGCCGGCCCCTGATCATGCCCGGGAACAGCTTCGGCCACGCCTTCCGGTACACGAGCTGGGGCGAGAGTCACGGCCCGGCGATCGGCTGCGTCGTCGACGGGGCGCCGCCGAAAATCCCGCTCGTGGAAGCCGACATCCAGCAGTGGCTCGACAAGCGCCGGCCCGGCCAGTCGCGCTTCACGAGCCAGCGGCGCGAGCCGGATCAGGTCAGGATCCTCTCGGGCACCTTCGAGGGTCTGACCACGGGCACGCCGATCTCGCTTCTCATCGAGAACGTCGACCAGCGCGCAAAGGACTACAGCGAGATCAAGGACCTGTTCCGCCCCGGCCACGCCGACTTCACTTATCATGTCAAGTACGGCATCCGGGACTATCGCGGCGGCGGACGGGCGTCCGCACGCGAGACCGCCTGTCGCGTGGCCGCGGGTGCCGTGGCGCGCAAGGTGCTCGGCCCGGGCGTGCTCATCCGCGGCGCCATGGTCCAGATGGGCCCCCATAAGATCGACCGTGAGCGCTGGAGCTGGCAAGCGGTCGGGGAGAACCCCTTCTTCTGCCCCGACGCCGGCGCCGCCAAGGCGTGGGAGTCCGAGCTCGACGCCGTGCGCAAGCGCGGCTCGTCGCTGGGTGCCGTGGTCGAGATCGTCGCCTCCGGCGTGCCGGCCGGCCTCGGCGAGCCGGTCTACGACAAGCTCGACGCCGACCTCGCGCGAGCGATGATGAGCATCAATGCGGTCAAGGCGGTCGAGATCGGCGACGGCTTCGCCGGCGTGGCCACCCCCGGCGAGGCGGCGCACGACGAGATGCGCATGATAGACGGCAAGCCGAGCTTCTTGACCAATCGCGCTGGCGGCACGCTCGGCGGCATCTCGACGGGACAGGACGTGGTGGTGCGCTTCGCCGTCAAGCCGACCAGCTCGCTCCTCATTCCACAGCGCGGAGTCAACCTCCGCGGCGAGGAGGTGGAGGTCGTCACCAAGGGCCGCCACGATCCCTGCGTGGGGATGCGCGCCGTGCCGGTGGGCGAGGCGATGATGGCGCTCGTCCTGGCCGACCACATGCTGCGCCAGCGCGCCCAGTGCAGCACCTGAGGCAAGGGCCGCCGTCGCCTCGCTTGCGGCGCTCGAAGCGACTTTCGCGAGCTCGGGGCCCGGCGCCTTCGGATCGCGAGCCGCGGGATGAGGAGGATCGCTCATGCGTTGGCTGAAACGGGTCGTCGTCGGTTTCTTCGCGCTCGTCGGCGTCGTGACCGTGTGCCTGGCGCTGCTCGCCGCCTGGCTCGCCTCGAGCCTCCTGTTGCCCTCGCCGCGCGCGGTGCCCGAGGCCACAGTGCTCGAGCTCGATCTGACCAAGGCGCCCGCCGAGGCCGGAGCGGGGGGCGGCATCATCGATCTCCTCTCGCCCAAGCGCATGACGCTGCGCCAAATCGAGGAGGCGCTCGAGCGCGCGGGCCGCGACGATCGCGTCAAGGGCCTCGTCGTCCGCCTCGGCGAGTCGTTCAGCTACGCGACGAACGAGGAGCTGCGCGATGCGATCACCGCCTTCCGCAAGCGCGGCAGGTTCACGATCGCCTTCGCCGAGAGCTATGGCGAGGTCGGCAGCGGCAGCGGCGGCTATCCGATCGCGGCCGCATGCGAGGAGGTCTGGCTGCAGCCCTCGGGCGAGGTGAACCTCGTCGGCGTCATCGCGGAAACCCCGTTTCTGAGGGGCACCCTCGACAAGCTCGGCATCGTCCCGCGCGCCGACAAGCGCGAGGAGTACAAGACCGCGCTCGACGAGCTGACCGATACCGCCTATAGCCCGGCGTTCAAGGAGTCGGTGCAAAGCATCCTCGGCTCGCTTTACGACCAGCTCGCCCAAGCGGTCGCGGATGGCCGCGGGCTCGGCGCCGATGCGACGAAGGCGCTCATCGACCGCGGGCCATTTCTCGCGGAGGACGCCGTCGCCGCCAAGCTCGTCGACCGCCTCGGCTATCGCGACGAGGCGCGCGACGCAGCTAGACGGCGTGCCGGCCCCGGCGGCAAGCTGATGCAGCTCTCCGACTATTCCCGCGCGACCCGCGACGGCCCGGGCGAAGGGCCCGTCATTGCCATGATCGCCGCGAGCGGGCCGATCGTCTCGGGCTCGAGCGGGTTCGACGACGCCTTCGGCGTCACCCGCATCGGGGCCGACACGCTTTCGGACACGATCGACGAGGCGGTGCGGAGCAGCGAGGTGTCGGCGATCCTCCTGCGCATCGACAGCCCGGGGGGCTCCTATGTGGCGTCCGACACCATCTGGCGCGCGCTCGATCGCGCCAAGGCGGCGGGCAAGCCGGTCATCGTCTCGATGGGCGATGTGGCCGCCTCGGGCGGCTACCTCATCGCGGTACCCGCCAGCAAGATCGTCGCGGAGCCCGGTACGCTGACCGCCTCGATCGGCGTCTTCGGCGGCAAGCTGGTGATCAAGGGCTTGTTCGAAAAGCTGGGTATCAGCGTCGATTCGGTCCAGCTCGGCCGCAATGCCGCGATGTGGAGCTCGGATCAGGACTTCACGGCCGAGGGCTGGAACCGCCTCGAGGCCTCGCTCGATAATGTGTACAAGGATTTCACCAGCAAGGTGGTGGCGGCGCGAGGCCTCGATGCGAGCCGCATTCCCGAGATCGCCAAGGGGCGCGTCTTCACCGGGGCCCAGGCGCTCGAGCTCGGGCTCGTCGATGCGCTCGGCGGCTATCCCCAGGCGCTCGAGCTTGCCCGCGAGGCGCTTCACCTCAAGTCCGAGGAGCCCGTGCAATTGCGCGAGTATCCCCCGCGCGGGCGCGAATTTCGCGAGCTTTTGCACCGGCTCGTCGCCGGCGAGGGCATAGCTCTACCGCCGCTTGCGAGCACGCTCGCACGCGAGCTTGCGGCACCTGTGGCGGCGCTCAGCCCGCTTGTCGCCGAGCTGCCCGCCTTGAGCCGTCCGGGCGAGGCCTGGCTCCTGATGCCCCCGCTCGAGGTGCGCTGAGCCGCGGCTCGGACCAGGCGTCGCAGGCGCAACCCCAGCCAGCCGGCGACGGTGCCAGCGGAGGAGAGCGGCCCATGCCGACCATGACAACCGCCGAGGCCACGGTCGAAAGCCTGCTTCGCCACGGCATCGATACGGTCTACGGCCTGCCCGGGCTGCACAACGATCCGCTCTTCGATGCCTTCCACGGCGCGCAGGACCGCCTGCGCGTGCTCCACACGCGGCACGAGCAGACCGCGTCCTACATGGCGCTCGGTGCCGCATTGGCGACGGGCAAGCCCCAGGCTTTCGCGGTCGTTCCGGGCCCCGGCTTCCTCAATGCGAGTGCAGCACTTCTCACGGCCTATGGCATGAATGCGCCGGTCGTGGCCCTCGTCGGCCAGATCCCCCAGGCGGACATCGATCGCGGCCACGGCCATCTCCACGAGATCGCCGACCAGATCGGCGTTGCACGACATATCGCGAAATCCGCGGCCCGCATCCGCGCTCCCCATGAGGCACCCCTCCGCATCGCCGAGGCGATCGAATGCGCCTGCTCGGGCCGGCCCGGCCCGGCCGTGGTGGAATGCGCGATCGACGTATGGGGCCGCAGGGGTGCCGTTGAAATTCCGGAGCGGCCCAGAGCCTTCGAGCGCCCGCCCATCGACGAGGACGCGCTCGAAGCCGCCGCCAAGATCCTCGGCGCGGCCAAGCGTCCGCTGATCGTGCTCGGCGGCGGCGCGCAAGGCGCCAGCGGGGAAGTGACGGCGCTCGCCGAGCTCCTCGAGGCGCCGGCCGTCGCCTATCGCCGCGGCCAGGGCGTGCTGCCTGCAACGCACCGGCTCAGCATCAACCTCCCCATCGCGCACCGGCTCTGGGCCGAGGCCGACGCGGTGCTTGCGGTGGGTACCCGGCTCTTCATGCAGCAGAGCCAATGGGGAGTGGACGGCGATCTCAAGATCGTGCGCATCGACATCGACGCCGAGGCCGCGGAGCGCTTCAAGAAGCCGGCAGTCGCCCTCATCGGCGACGCGGCGGACTACGCCAAGGCGCTCCTCGCGCGCCTGCCGGCGCACAACCGCCCGCGCGCCTCGCGCGACGACGAGCTCGCGCGCCAGCGCGCGTGGATGCTCGAGCGGCTCAATCGTCTCGAGCCGCAGCTGAGCTTCCTCAAGGCGATCCGAGCGGCGCTCCCGGAGGACGGCATCTTCGTCGACGAGGTGACGCAGGTCGGCTTCGTCTCCCGCCTTGCCTTTCCGGTGCTCAAGCCGCGCACCTTCCTCTCGCCCGGCTACCAGGACAATCTCGGCTGGGGCTTCGGCGCAGCGCTCGGCGTCAAGGCGGCGAAGCCCGCCCAAGGGGTCCTCGCCATTGCCGGGGACGGCGGCTTCCTCTACCAGGCGGGCGAGCTCGCGACCGCCCGTCAGCACAATCTGGCCGTCGTCGTCGTGGTCTTCGACAACGGCAGCTTCGGCAACGTCCGGCGCATCCAGGAGGAGCAATACGGCAACCGCACGATCGCCTGCGATCTCACGAATCCCGACTTCGTGAAGCTCGCAGACGCGTTCGGCGTCGCCGGCTTCCGCGCGCGCGACGGGCGCGAGCTCGAGCGCGCCGTGCGCGAGGCCTTGGCCCTCGGCAAGCCCGCGCTCGTGCACGTCCCTTGCGGCGCGATGCCGAGCCCGTGGGACATGATCCTCATGCCGCGGGTGCGCGGCTGATTGACATCTTGATTCAATATCGTCGCCATACCACATAAAAAACGTGGTAGAATTTCCTTCGTTCAGAGCGCCGGCGAGGCGCTTGCCTCTTATGAGGCCCGTGCAAAGGACCACCGCCATGCCCCACACCGTGATTTCACGCCTCGCGCGAGTTTTTGGCCGCCTTGGCCTGGCCCTCATGTTGGCCTTGGGCGTGCTCTTCCTCGCCCTTCCTGCGCAAGCGCAAAGGCATGGAGGGGGCGGTTGGCACGGCGGCTGGCACGGCGGCTATTGCTGCGGCCTGGGCTTCGGCTTCTGGGGCTGGCCCTATTATTACCCCTACCCCTACTATCCGGACTATTACGCCTATCCCGACTATTATCCGCCCGTAGCGCCGGCCGTGGTCGCCCCGCCGGCTCCGGCAGCGCCCGCAGGCGCACCGGCCGCATCGAACATGTGGTACTATTGCGACAATCCCAAGGGCTATTACCCCTACGTGCAAAACTGCAGCACGGCTTGGCGCCAGGTCCCAGCGACCCCGCCCAAGCAATAGCTCGGGGGCCCATCTCCTCGCGAGAGCGCGGGCGCGCCGGATGCCCTCACGCGCGCGCGCTTGAGGACGAAAGCGCGCGGATCTTCTCGAGCACCGGCAGGATGTAAGTGCGGAAGCGCGCCGGGTTCTCGCTCATCGGGAAGTGCCCGACCTCCTTCATGATGGCGACCTCGACGCCCGGTATCTGCGCCGCCGTGCGCAAGGTATCGGCCGGCTCGCAGGAGAAATCATACTCGCCGGTCAAGAGGAAGAGCGGGCAGCGCCTTGTGTCTATGCGGCCGATGCGGTCGCGCAAGTCGGCGTCAACCCGGTAGAAATAGAGATCTCCCTTGAATACGCCGGGGCCGCCTTGCATGTAGTGCCAGAGCGTCTCGTGGCGGAAGGGCTGAGGGCTTTGAGGCGCGATGAGCCCGGAGACGAGTGCCGCGCACACCCTGCCGCCATGGACGTCCGGCCGGTCGAGCCAATCGGTGTCGTACCAGGGCGATTGGAAGTCGGCGGCCTCGAGGCCGACGAGCGCGCGGAACTCGGCCGCGTGCTCGATCGCGAGATGGAGCACCATGCGGCCGCCGATGGAGCAGCCCATCACCACCGGCCGCTCGAGCTCGAGCGCGCGGCAGAAGGCCCGCACGATCTCGGCATAGCCCGCCGTGGTGAGGCGGTACTCCCTACTCTCCCATCCGTCGGGCGGATGGGATTTGCCGTGCCACGGCATGTCGAAGGCCAGCACACGATAGTGCCGGGTGACCTCCGGGTCGCACATGAGGTGCCGCCATTGCCGCCCGTCGGCACCCGCCGTATGCAGGCAGACGAGCGGTATGCCGGCGCCGCTTTCCTCGAAATAGACGCGGTGCGGGCGGCCGCCGATCTCGATCTTCGCATAACGGCCGAGGATGGGCTCGATCTCGGCGCTCATCTCTCCACTCCCTCGAAGAGACGGCGGGGGAGCGCCAACAGGTCCTTGAAATACTGCAGGTTCGCCATCAGCGGGTAGAGGTCGCCCTCGAGCCTCGCCTCGCCCCGCTTGGCGAGCGCGAAGAGGTCGTGCCAGCCTGGCTCGGGGAGCGGCCGCCAGAAAGCGAGCCAGGCGGGCGCTGAAGCGCGCACGGCGAAGCGCCACGGGCGCATCAGCTGCGGGCCGCGCTCGAGGGCGGTGAGCCGCCCCGCGGCGATCGATGCGAGGAAGGGCACGGCGCCGATCTCGCAGAGACACTCCGTCGTGAGATGCCGCCCGCGGCGCGCCAGTCCTTCGTCCGCGTCGGCAAGCTCGGGAAGTCGCGCGAAGGCTTGGGCGGCTCGCACCTCGGCGTCGCTCTCCTCGCCTTTGCCGCGGGCGGTGCCACGCTTGCTGTCGCTCTTCATGTCGTTTGGGTCTCCTTGAGCGGTCGCTCGAGACCGCATTGCGCTCTACCCCTCATGCGCCCTTATTCGAGCGCGTTTCGGGCGCCGACGCGAGACCCGATTTCATCGGGCAGAGTGGGAACACAGCACCCTTCAGCGCCGCCGGAACGCCGCCACCAGCTCGAGGTGCGGCGACCACAGGAACTGATCGACCGGCTGGATCCAGTCGAGGCAATAGCCGCCGCCCAAGAGGGTGCGGGCGTCGCGCGCGAAGGTCGCGGGATTGCAGGAGACGGCGGCGATGCGCGTGAGCTTGCTTGCGGCGAGGGCCGCCGCCTGGGCCTTGGCACCCGCGCGCGGCGGATCGAGGATCGCCCCTTGCGCGCGGCCGAGCTCTTGGGGCTCGAGCGGCCGGCGCTCGAGGTCGCGCATCTCGACGGAAAGACTGAGCCGTCCCGCGGACGCGCGCGCCGCAGCCGCGAGCGCCTCCGTGAGCTGCTTCTCTCGCTCGACCGCGAGCACTTGCCTTCCCGTGGCGGCGAGCGGCAGGCCGAAGGTGCCGCAGCCCGCATAAAGATCGGCGACGCGGCGGGCCTCCCCCAGCGCCTCAATCACGCCACGGCGCAGCACCGCCTCGCCCTCGCGGGTCGCCTGCAGGAAGGCGCCGGGCGGCAGCACGGTCGCAACCTCGCCGAAGACCACGCGCACGGGCCGGCGCTCGATCAGGACTTCCACGCCGCCGCCCTTGGAATGGCGCCTGGCTATCCGCGCCAGATCATGCGCTTCGGCAAAGCCCGCGAGGCGCTCGCGGCGCTTGAGGCCGAGGGCGGCGTCGCTCAAGAGCAGCAGGTCGAGGCCGCTATCGCTCTCCGTCACCAGGGCTTCCACGCGCGCACCCGGCTCGAGAAGCGCCGAGAGAAGCTCGTTGAGCGGCGCCAGCAGCGCCACGATCGCGGGTCGCGCCACGGGGCATTCGACCAGCGGGATGACCTGGTGGCTCAGGCGCGCGTTGAAGCCGAGGACGAGATCGTCCTTGCGGCGCACCGCGCTCAACTGGGCGCGGCGCCGGCTCGCGGGCGGGGTCACGAAGAGCGGGCGGATCTCGCACCCCTCGATCCGTTGCCGGGCGAGCGACTTGGCGAGGAGCTCGAGCTTCCACGCGCGGTAATGCTCGCCGTCGAGATGCTGCAGCGCGCAGCCGCCGCAGCTGCCGAAATGGCGGCAGGCCGGGTGCGCGCGCCCCGCTCCCTCGGCAAGGAGTGCGATGACGCGGCCGGCGTAGCCGTCCGGGCGCGGCTCGCCCAAGCGGACGCGCACGCGATCGCCGGGCAGCGTAAAGGGCACGTAGAGCCGCTTCCCCCCTTCGAGGCTCGCGATGCCGTCTCCGCGCGCGCCGATCTCCTCGATCGCGACCTCGAGCTCGAGCCTCATACCGGCTTGTCCTCGCGGCGGGCCGCGATGAGGAACTCCTTGTTGCCGTCCGCTCCCTCGATCGGACTGGCGACGATGCCAAGCACGGTCCAGCCCGGCCGCGCCGCGATGAAACGGCGGATGCGCTCGCACGCCTCCTCATGCAAACGCGGGTCGCGCACCACCCCGCCCTTCCCGACTTGTCCAGGCCCCACCTCGAACTGGGGCTTGATGAGGGCGACGAGGAAGGCGCCGGGGGCGGCGAGCGCCAACGGG
>DASPPM010000513.1:0-2428 GCA_035625535.1 Alphaproteobacteria bacterium | reverse complement strand
GTCGGCCTGGACGTAGCGGAAGCTCTCGAGCGGCAGGCCGAGGAGAGCCGAGGCGATCTGGGGAAAGCTCGTCTCATGGCCCTGGCCGTTCGACTGGGTGCCGACGACGAGCGCCACCCGCCCGTCGGCCTCGAAGCGGATGGCGGCGCGCTCCTCCGGCTGGCCGCGCGCGGTCTCGAGGAAGCAGCCCACCCCCATACCGCGCAACTTGCCGCGCCGAGCGGCGGCGGCGCGGCGCGCGGCGAAGCCCGCGCGATCGGCCCGCAGCACCGCCTCCTCGAGATTGGCGGCGAAGCGCCCGCCGTCGATCAGCATGCCCATGGCGCTGCGGTAAGGGAACTCGGCCATCATGTTGCGCCGGCGCAGCTCGACCGCGTCGATGCCGAGCTTCCGCGCGGCGAGATCGACGAGACGCTCGATGAGATAATTGGCCTCGGGCTTGCCGGCGCCGCGATAGGCGTCGATCGGCACGGTGTTGGTGTAAGCACCCCGCACGTCCATGAAGATGGCGGGGATGGCGTAGACCCCGCCCATGGCGGTGGAGGGCGCCTGGGTCGAGCTGATCGGCCCGACGCTCGAGAGGTAGGCGCCGAGATTGGCGACCGTCGAGACGTGGAGGGCCGTGAAGCGGCCGGCAGTGTCGAGCGCGAGACGCGCCCGCGTGCGGTTGTCGCGGCCTTGCGTGTCGCTCACGAAATCCTCGCCGCGCTCGGCGGTCCATCTGACCGGCCGGCCGAGCCGCCGCGCCGCCCACAGCACGAGCACCCATTCGGGGTAAAGGAAGTTCTTCATGCCGAAGCCGCCGCCCACGTCGGGTGCGCTCACGTGCACTTGGTCGAGCGGGGTGTGGAAGACGGACTCGGCGAGCTGCTGGCGGATCGCGTGCACGCCCTGGCCGGTGAGGACCAAATCGAAGCACGCGCGCGCCTCATCGTAGCTGCCGATCGCCGCGCGCGGCTCGATCGGCGTCACGATAATCCGGTTGTTGAAGAGCTCGAGCTCGACCACGTGCACCGCCGCGGCAAGCGCCGCCTCCGTGGCGCGCTCGTCGCCCCTCTGGAAGCGATAGGCGAGATTTCCCGGGATCTCGTCCCACAGGCGCGGTGCCGCGGGCGCAAGGGCGGCGGCAGCGTCGACCACGGCGGGTAGGGCGCGGTAGGCGACGTCGATGCGCTCCGCCGCATCGAGGGCCGCGTTCCTGCTCTCGGCGACGATGAGCGCGACCGGGTCGCCCACATGGCGCACGCGCTCCCGCGCCAGCGCGTAGCGCGGCGGGGTCAGCAACGGGCCGAGCATCTTCACGGTCGATATGCACGGCAGCGCGCCGACGCCGTCCGCGCGGAGATCGGCCTCGGTGAAGATGCCGCGCACGCCGGCGGCCGCCCGGGCCGCGCTTGCGTCGATGCGCTCGATCGAGGCATGCGCGTGGGGCGAGCGCAGCACGTGCGCATGGAGCTGGCCGGGGAGTGCCAGATCGTCGACAAAGCGGCCGCGTCCGGTGAGGAAGCGCTCGTCCTCGCTGCGGCGGAGCGAATGCTCCGGAACATGAACAACCATGCGCGTGCCGCCTTTCGGCTCAAGTCGCGAGGACTTTAGCCGACCCGCGTCGAATTGAAACCCCGTTTCAACTTCCCGGCCGATCTGCTCTACTCGTTGGAAGGGTGGAAGCGACCCTTGAGGAGGTCTACCGCGCACGCGCGGCGAATGCCTGAGCATGAGACGAGCCCTCGCTCCTTTTCTCGCAGCACTCGCGGCGGCGACGCCGGCATGGGCTCAGCCGGCGCCGCAGCCGGGGCCCGCGCTCGCGTCGACGACAAGCCCGGGCGAGCGCGAGGCGCTCATCGCCCGCGGCGCCAAGCTCTTCGCCAAATGCCAGGCCTGCCACACGCTCGAGGCGGAGGGGCGCAACAAGGTGGGGCCGCGCCTGCATGGCCTCTTCGGCCGCGTCTCGGGCAGCGTCGCCGACTACCCCTACTCCGCGGCGCTCAAGTCGGCAGGCATCACCTGGAGCGAGGCGACGCTCGACCGCTTCCTCGCCGGCACCACCGAGATGGTGCCGGGCACCAAGATGTATGCCTGGATGGCGCGCGCGGAGGACCGCGCGGCGCTGATCGCCTTCCTCAAGGAGGCGACGGCGGAAGCCACGCCCCCGGCGCCGAAGCCCTAACCGCGCCGGGCCGCTCTCGGGGCTTCCGCGCCCGCGCTCGAAGCGTTAAAGTGGCTTCGGTCTCTTGGCCGCGGGAGCTTGACGAGAGGGAGACGAGCGGATGAAGGCCTTCATCGCAGCGATCGTCGCGGCCGTCCTCATCGGCGTCATCGCCGCCGTCGTGCTCGACAACATGGGCATGAGCTCGGCCCAAGTGTTCTCGGGCGAGCACGTACGCTTGTAGCTCACTCGCCCGTGGGCGGCGGCACCTCCCGACCGGTC
>DASPPM010000512.1:0-2682 GCA_035625535.1 Alphaproteobacteria bacterium | reverse complement strand
ATTACCACTGGCAAACTCCAACCGTGTCATTGCGAGCCGCCCTGCCTGCGCGAAGCTGAAGCGGCTTCGCTTCGGCGAAGGCAGGAGGCGAAGCAATCCAGATCCTACCGGCCGCACTGGATTGCTTCGTCGGCTTCGCCTCCTCGCAATGACGAGCCGCCGCGATTAGGGATAGACGAGCTCGGCGTCGCGCCAATCCTGGTTGGGCTTGGCATAGTGGAGGATCATGATCGGCGGCGACCAGGTGTGCCAATAGATCCCCTCGGCCCTGGGGAAGGTCACCTCGCCGGGGGCCCAGCTCTTGAACGTGCCGGTGTCGAGCGCCTTCGTCACCGCCTTGGGGTCGCTGCTCTTCGCCTGATCGACGGCTTGCGCGATGATCAAGACGTCGCCGAAGCCGTTCAGGCTCGAATAGGTGGCCGATTCCTTGTACTTCTCCTCGTACGTCTTGGCCAGCCAGCTGCCGACATCCGAAAGCTTCTGCTTGGGCGTGTAATAGGCGATGAAGTAGATGCCGGCGCCATCCTTGGGGTGGAGCTGCCACCACTGCGGCCGGATGGGCGCATCGTAGGAGATCAGCATCGGAGTCTGCGGCATGAGGCCGATCGTGGTCGCCTGGTCGAGCATGAGATCGAGCTGCTGGCCCACGCCGACGTTGATGATGACGTCGGGCTTGAAGGCCTTGGCCTTGAGGAGGAGCGGCGTGAGATCGGTCGAGGTGTGGTCGAAGGTGAGCACCTGGATGTCGAGACCGAGGTTCTTCGCCTTGCTCTGCGCCTGGGT
Organism: Alphaproteobacteria bacterium; assembly: GCA_035625535.1. Taxonomy (GTDB): domain Bacteria; phylum Pseudomonadota; class Alphaproteobacteria; order JACZXZ01; family JACZXZ01; genus DASPPM01. The sequence goes on along the minus strand of DASPPM010000512.1, from coordinate 1,899 downwards.
CTCATCGGCGAGCCCGATGCCGTAGTCGCTGGTCTCGGCGAGAAGGGACACCCGCTTGTAGCCCTGCTTCTTGATCCAACCGAGCCAAGCGGCCGCGCGCAAGGGGTCGATCACGTGGGTGCGGAAGGCGATGTCGTAATGCTTCGCGGTCACGTCCGCGGCCCCCGTTTGCGTGCCGATGGTGGGGACGCCGAGCTCCTTGGCGACCTCGTTGACCGCGATGTTGTCCGAGCTGTGGAAGAAGCCGGTCACCGCCACGGCATGGTCCGCGTCGACGAGGCGGCGATAGCCCGCGATCGAGGCCTCGGGGCGGCCCTGCGAATCCTCCACCGAGAGCCGGATCTTGCGGCCGCCCAGTACCCCGCCCATCACGCCATTGACGTAATCGACGGCCAACTCGGCGCCGCGCCGGATGAGCTGTCCCGAGGCCGGGTCGCCTGGCGGGGAAAGCGGGATGATGAGGCCGATCGTGATCGCTTCTTCGGCGGCGTTCGCGGTGCCGATGAGGCCGGTCGCGAGCGTGAGCGCGACCGCGCCCAGAATGAGGTGTCTCCTTTTCATGTGCGCTCCCGTTTGTCGCCGCGGTCTTGCAGCGTGGCCGACCACAGGCCCGAAGAGCCTTCGCCCCTGGACGGCCACGCCCGGGCCTTGGCTCCGGGATGATCACTCTCCCGCGGAGCCGGCCGCGGCTTCTGTCGCTCGACGCATCTTAGATCGAGTTTGGCAAAAGCGTAAATGGTCCTGCTCTGCACGCGTGCCAGGACTGACGAGTGGAGCGGCGCGCGCCCGAGAGGCGACGCTGAATTTTCGGGCAACCTCATAATTCGACTTGGAAATTCTCCCGTCGGCTATGCTAGGCTGTGCGCCAAGACAGCTCGGAAGTGGGCCAAGAACAGAACCTTTCGGACGGCGAGCGGTTGCCCGCCAGGGAGGATGCAAGGGTGGCCGACGACGTCATCCTCGAGACGGAAGGCCTGACGAAGGAGTTCCGCGGCTTCATTGCGGTCAACGACGTTGATTTGCGCGTGCGGCGGGGGAGCATCCACGCCCTCATAGGACCGAATGGCGCCGGCAAGACAACCTGCTTCAATCTCCTCACCAAGTTCCTGACGCCGACGCGAGGACGCATCAGCTACAACGGGCGCGAGATCACGGCGGCGGCTCCCGCGGAGATCGCGCGCCTCGGTCTCGTGCGCTCCTTCCAGATCTCGGCCATCTTCCCGCATCTCACCGTGCTCGAGAACGTGCGGATAGCGCTCCAGCGCGGACGCGGCTCGTCATTCGACTTCTGGCGCTCGGAGAGGGTGCTCGAGGTCCACAATGAGCGCGCGCACGAGTTGATCGACGCGGTCGGCCTCGCCGAGTTCGCCTCGATGCCGGCGGTCGAGCTCTCCTATGGGCACAAGCGCGCGCTCGAGATCGCGACGACGCTGGCATTGGAGCCGGAGATGATGCTGCTCGACGAGCCCACGGCCGGCATGGGCCACGAGGATATCGATCGCATCACGCAGCTCATCAAGCGCGTGTCGGCCAATCGCACGGTCCTCATGGTCGAGCATAATTTGAGCGTGGTCGCCGACCTGTCCGACTGGATCACGGTGCTCGCGCGCGGCGAGATCCTGGCCGAAGGGGACTATGCGAGCGTGTCCAGGAACCGGGACGTGATCCAGGCCTAGATGGGAGCGGGCCATGCGTGAGAGCGCCGCGAGGGCGCTTGACAGGGAGCCGGTCGCGGCGACGGCGCCGCTGCTCGCCGTCGAGGGACTCCACGCCTGGTACGGCGAATCCCATGTCCTGCACGGCGTGGACTTCGAGGTATTGCCGGGCGAGGTGGTGACGCTTCTCGGCCGCAACGGGGCCGGCAAGACGACGACCATGAAGTCGATCATGGGCATCGTC
>DASPPM010000511.1:0-2570 GCA_035625535.1 Alphaproteobacteria bacterium | reverse complement strand
GAGGGTCGGATGCATGGCGCGGAAGATCTCGTCATCCCGAAACATCTTGCCCTGATTCTGAGAGGCTTCGATGCCGCCAGACGTGAAGCGAGGGGTGCACCCGGGCTACTGCAGTTGCACGTTCTCGACATGATGAAGCTCGCGGCGACGTCCTCGATAGCGGTGGGCGGACTGCCTCCGTGCCCGTTTGGAAGTCCGCCGGCTGCTATCCAGGCGGGATATGACTCCCATGGGAATCTGCGCCTGGAGTGTCTCCACTCGAATCCCCAGCACTGCTGGGACCTGAACGGCACAAGGGGACCCTGCTGAGCGTGTTGCGCGATGACCGCATTCTCTCCGGAATATTTGTGGGTGCTGGCGCCGCCTGTTGCGCTCTTTTTGGTCGGGTGGCTCCTGCTCCTCCCCAGAAACAGAACATGCCTGTACGCCGCGTGCTGCCTCATCTATGGCAGCGTCTGGGTGCTCGCCTTGGCAGTGTTATGGGTCGGAGTGGTGCTCGCCTTCGCGGGATGGGTCTGGCCAACGATCTTCGAGCCTGACAGGAACGCCAGTGCGATCGAGAAAGTTACGAGCGCAATCGTCGCATGGCTTCTCTTGTTTATAGGCAAAAAATTGCTGGAGCTACGGCATCTCCATATCGCGGCCATGTTCCTGAAATGGCTCATCCAGTTCAGCATGAGGGGAAGGGTCCCTGCGACGTTGCCGATCGGCCCAAACGCACAAGTCGCCGACCGGCTTGCTTATCGCGCGTTTCACGAGGAGCAATTCGCAGAAGGCGGTGTACCCGCCATTGCTGGTTGGGGCATCAGCGCATCATATCGTCGGCTTAAGCTGATCAACCGCTTAAGCTGATCAACCGCATATGAGCACCGACCCCACGGGCCGCGCTCCGGCTTTTGTCGGGCGGTCGGCAGCGGCGAGGCGTCAGCGCCTGAGGATGAACTCGGCCACGGGCCGCCGCTCCTCCCATCCCACGCGCTCGAGGGCCGGGACATCGTCCTCGCTCTGGGCGTAGCCGATGCAGAGATAGCCGATGAAGCGCCACTCGGGCGGCACCTCGAGAATCTCTGAGATGCGGGCGGGATCGAGGATCGAGACCCAGCCGAGGCCGAGGCCAAGCGCGCGCGCGGCGAGCCACATGGTGTGGATCGCCATCACCGCGGAATATTCGATGCTCTCCGGCATGGTGCGCTGGCCGAGCGCTTGTCCTTGCGTGGTGGAGCGATCCGCGAAGACGGCGAGCTGCAGCGGCGCATCGTCGAGCCCCTCGAGCTTGAGGGTCGCGTAGAGCTTCGCCCGCTCGCCCGCGTAAGAGGCGAGGGCCGCGGCGTTGCAGTCCGCGAAATTCTCGCGCACGGCGCGGCGGCGCGCGGGATCGTCGACGACCACGAAGCGCCAGGGCTGCGAAAGCCCGACCGACGGTGCCAGCGTGGCGAGCTCGATGAGGTGCTCGAGCGTGCCCTCGGGCGGCACGGTCTTATGAAAGCGCCGCACGTCGCGCCGCCAGACGAGAAGCTCGCGCAGGCGCCTGCGAAAGGCGTCGTCGAAAAGGGGTGGTTTGGTCATTGCGGCCGAAACGCCCCCTGGCCTTGGCCCACTTCCCCTTGAAGGGGGAGCGGGTCGAAGTTCGCTGGTGCCCATCAATCGGCGCCGAGCGCGCGGTTGGCCTCCTTGGCGAGCGCCTCGAGATCCTCCGTCTTGCGGTAGATCTCGCCCCCCGTCTTGCGGAAGGTCTCCGCCATCTGCGCCATGCCGGATTCGGCGTAGTCGCGCACCTCCTGCGTGATCTTCATCGAGCAGAACTTGGGCCCGCACATCGAGCAGAAGTGCGCCACCTTGTGCGCTTCCTTGGGCAGGGTCTCGTCGTGAAACGACTTGGAGGTCTCGGGGTCGAGCGAGAGGTTGAACTGGTCCTGCCAACGGAACTCGAAACGCGCGCGGGAGAGCGCGTCGTCCCGGACCTGCGCTCCCGGGTGGCCCTTGGCGAGATCGGCGGCATGCGCCGCGATCTTGTAGGTGATGACGCCCACCTTCACGTCGTCGCGGTTGGGAAGGCCGAGGTGCTCTTTCGGCGTCACGTAGCACAGCATGGCGCAGCCGAACCAGCCGATCATGGCGGCACCGATGCCGCTCGTGATGTGATCGTAGCCGGGTGCTATGTCGGTGGTGAGCGGGCCGAGCGTGTAGAACGGCGCCTCGCCGCACTCGCTGAGCTGCTTGTCCATGTTGATCTTGATCTTGTGCATGGGCACGTGGCCCGGGCCCTCGATCATCACCTGGCAGCCCTTGCGCCAGGCGATCCGGGTGAGCTCGCCCAGGGTCTCGAGCTCGGCGAACTGTGCCCTGTCGTTGGCGTCCGCGATCGAGCCCGGCCGCAGTCCGTCGCCCAAGGAGAAGCTCACGTCATAGGCCCGCATGATGTCGCAGATGTCCTCGAAGTGCATGTAGAGTAAGCTCTCCTTGTGATGCGACAGGCACCACTTCGCCATGATCGAGCCGCCGCGCGAGACGATCCCAGTGGTGCGCTTGGCGGTGAGCGGGACATAGGCGAGGCGCACGCCGGCGTGGAT
>DASPPM010000510.1:0-2141 GCA_035625535.1 Alphaproteobacteria bacterium | reverse complement strand
TGCACCACCTGAACGATGCTGCCCGCGGGCACTGACGCATCAGGCACTTCAAACATCGCCTGATGGACATTGGGATCGAATTTTTCGCCCTGCGGCGAGTACTGGCGAAGGCCGTTCTTTTCCAGCGCCTTGAGAAGTTCGCGCTCGGTTAGTTCGACTCCTTCGATCAGCGCCTTTACGCCGTCCTCGGCGCTCGCGCGCAATTCCGGAGACACCGCCTCGAGCGCGCGTCGCATATTGTCGGCAACCACGAGCAGGTCGCGGGCAAAGGAGGCGACGCCGTAAATGCGTGCGTCGGCAACCTCGCGTTCGGTCCGCTTGCGCAGGTTTTCCATCTCGGCAAGCGTGCGCAACAGCCGGTCCTTGAATTCGGCGGCCTGCGCCTCGGGGTTCGGCTGTTCACGCTGCGCAGCCGGGTCGTTGGTTGCAGACGCCTCGGTCGAGGCCGCCGCGTCCTCGGCACGAGCGGTCTTTTCCGTCATATCCTTAGCCCATGGTTTGCTGCCGGGCATATCAGGGTTCGCCCGGCAAAAATCAAGCATTCTGCAGGGACTTCAGCCCGCCAGCAGCTTGCTCACCACCTTGGCGGTATAGTCCACCATCGGGACGATACGGGCGTAATTGAGCCGGGTCGGGCCGATCACCCCGAGCACCCCGACGATATGCCCGGACGCATCATGATACGGCGCAACAATCGTGGAAGAGCCCGACAGCGAAAACAGCTTGTTCTCCGAACCGATAAAAATACGCACGCCCTCGGCCTGCTCGGCGCGGCCGAGCAGGTCGATCACGTCGCGCCGGGTTTCCAGGTCGTCGAACAGGAGCCGTACACGCTCGAGGTCGGCGACGGCTTTAAGGTCCTCGAGCAAATGCGCCTGGCCGCGCACGATCAGTTTGCGCTCGTCGGTTTCGCCGCCCGACCAGCTGGCCAGCCCAGCGGCTACGATCTTTTGTGTGAGCTGATCGAGCTCGGCCTGGCCTTCCTTGAGCCTCTGCTCGATCTCGGCCCTGACTTCGGCCAGCGTGCGGCCGCGGATGCGCGCGTTGAGGTAGTTACCGGCTTCGACAAGCGCGGAGGTCGGCAGCCCCACCGGGATATTGAGCACCCGATTCTCGACTTGGCCGTCCTCGGCCACCAGCACCACGAGCGCGCGTTCCGGCTCGAGCCGCACGAATTCGACGTGCTTGAGCCGCTGGTTGGACTTCGCCGTCAGAACGACGCCGGCGGCGCGGCTCAATCCGGACAGGAGCCCGGACGCTTCGGTCAACACGGCTTCGAGCGACTTCGCCTGGCCAGCGCCGGCAACTTGCGCCTCGATCGCCTTGCGGTCGCGTTCGGTGAGGTCACCGATTTGCATCAGCGCGTCGACGAAAAAGCGCAGTCCGATTTCGGTCGGCAGCCGGCCGGCGGACGTGTGCGGCGCGTAAACCAGCCCGAGCTGCTCAAGATCGGACATAACGTTGCGCACCGACGCAGGCGACAGCGTCATCGGCAGGATGCGCGACAGATTACGCGAGCCCACCGGCTCGCCGGTCGCCAGATAGCTCTCGACGATCTGGCGAAAAATCTCGCGTGAGCGCTCGTTGAGTTGCGCCAGACTGAGCTGGCTCGACGCGAGCGGAAGATCATGGCTGGCCAAGGTTAACTCCTGACACTTCGGCAAGACTTGTCCACGCAAGGCCATTCTATCAACCCAATCGTAACGGCAAGACGCCGCGGCAGGCAATCGCGCCTGCCTACCGGCAGCGCCGCCGCCCTTGTCGGTCCCTCCTCCTCCCCCTACAAAGTCTCACCATCAAGGAGACATGCATGCGGCCGAGCCGCCGACAGCCCGACGAATTGCGCCCGATTTCGCTCGAGCGCGGCGTGGTGAAATTCGCCGAGGGCTCCTGCTTCGTCCGGTTCGGCGACACGCATGTGCTGGTGACGGCGACGCTTGAGGATCGGCTGCCGCCGTGGCTCAAGGGCCAGGCGCGCGGCTGGGTCACCGCCGAATACGGCATGCTGCCGCGCGCCACGCTCGAACGCACGCGCCGCGAGGCCTCGGCGGGCAAGCAGAGCGGCCGCACCGTCGAAATCCAACGCCTGATCGGGCGCAGCTTGCGCTCGGTCGTCGACCTGAAGGCGCTCGGCGAGCGGC
>DASPPM010000509.1:0-6569 GCA_035625535.1 Alphaproteobacteria bacterium | reverse complement strand
AGGCCAAGCTGCTGCCGGCCGATCCCTTCGAGGAGGCGCGCTGCATCTCGACCATGGCCTGGTTCTCGAACACGGTGCACCCGTCCTTCACCCACATCTTCCGCCCCGAGCGCTTCGCGGAGGATCAGGCCGCGCACGCCGCGATCAAGGAGACCGGCCGCAAGGCGTTCTGGGCCAACCTCCAGGAAATCGACGGCCTGCTCAGGGGCAAGGAGTGGCTCATGGGCGCGCAGTACACGACCTGCGACCCCTACGCGCTCGTCTTCTACGGCTGGGCCACGCGCATCCAAATGTCGGTCAAGGAGCTCGCGAACTACACCGCGTGGAAGGGCCGCATGCTGAAGCGGCCGGCGGTCATGCGCATCCTCGAGCGCGAGCAAAGCCCGCTTCTCGAGGCCGCCTGAGAGGCGTCGTCCCTCACCCTCCCTCTCTCGCAAGCGGCAGAGCTATCGCATTCACACATCTTCGCGGATGTTCGCGGGGGCGCCGATCGCGCTAAGCCCCTCGCCCGCGCTAAGCGGGAGAGGGAGGGGCCCGTCCCGAAGGGACGGGAGGGTGAGGGAGTGCGCGCCGTCGCTTGCTTTTGTGCGCCAGAAAGACTAGTTATCTGACTAGATTGATCTGGCGGAGCGCAGGGCATGAAAAGCTGGTCGGTGCAGGAGGCCAAGGCCCGCTTTAGCGAGTTTCTCGCGACCTGCCTCAGGAACGGCCCGCAGCTGGTGACCAAGCGCGGGGCGGAGGCGGCCGTGCTCGTTCCCTTTGAGGATTGGCGGCGGCTCCGGCAATCCGCTCGCAGGACGCTCAAGGAGCTCTTGCTGGCGGAGACAGCCCGTGCGGACATCCCCTTCCCGCGCCGCGGTCGGCTCCGGCGCTACTCCGCGGCCCGGCCAAGGCCGAGCTGGCGCTCGACGAGTGCTGCATAGAGCCCGCCGCGCGCGAGCAGGCTCACATGCGTGCCGGTCTCGACGAGGCGGCCGCCGTCGAGCACCGCGATGAGGTCCGCGGCGCGGACCGTCGAGAGCCGGTGGGCGATCACGATCGTGGTGCGCTCCCGCATCAGCTCGACGAGGGCCGTCCGCACCTGCGCTTCGCTGATCGCGTCGAGGTGCGAGGTCGCCTCGTCGAGGATCAGCACGGGCGCGTTCTTGAGAAAGGCGCGGGCGATCGCCACGCGCTGGCGCTGTCCGCCGGAGAGCTGCACGCCGCGCTCGCCGACGCGCGTGTCGAGGTGCTCGGGCAGGCTCTCGACGAACTCGGCGAGGGCCGCCCGCTCGACCGCCAGCGCGATCTCCTCTTCCGTGGCCTCGGGGCGTGCGAGCCGCACGTTGGCGCGGAGCGTGTCGTTGAAGAGATAGGTGTCCTGGGCGACGAGGGCGATGCGGCGGCGCAGGTGGTCGAGGGCGTAGTCGCGCAAGTCGAGCCCGTCGAGCGTGATAGCACCTTCGCTCGGGTCCCAGAAGCGCAGCAGCAGGTTGGCGGCGGTGGTCTTGCCCGCCCCCGAGGGACCGACGAGAGCCGCCGTGGCGCCCGGCGCGATCGTCAGGCTCACTTGCGTGAGCGCTCGGCGGGAGGCCCCGGGATAGGCGAAGCTGACGCCCTCGAAACGGATGGCCGAGCCGCCGTGCTGCGGAGGTGCCGGCATGGCCGATCCGTCCTTGACCGTCACGGGCTCGCTCTCGACCGCTTGCAAGCGGCGGGCGGAGGCGAAGGTGTCGGCGAGCTGCCGACCGACATTGGCGATCTCCGACACCGGCAGGAAGGCCGCGACCGCAAGCAAGGTCAGGAGGGGAGGGAGCGTGGGCGCGAGGCCGCCCTCGCTGGCGAGGAGGGCCCCTCCTAAGGCGACCGCCAAACCGCCCAACCCGGTGAAGACCTCGAGCATGGCTGCCTGGCGGGAGAGGTCGCGGAAGAAGTCGAGGCGCACCCCATGGTAGGCCCGCACGAGCTCCATGAAGGAGGCGCGGCGGCGCGCCAGGGCTTGAAAGGCGACGAGCTCGGAAAGCCCCTGGATGGTGTCGGCGATGTGCGCGGTCATGCGGCCGAGGCCTTCGCGAGAAAGCGCGCCCAGGCGATCAATGCGCCGGCGCAAGAAGAGCGGCGCCAGGCCGACGTAAAGGAGGAAGGGCAGGAGTGCCAGCGCGGTCGGCCAGGCCAGTGCGGCGAGGGTTGCCAGCACCGTGGCGGGCACGAGGAGTGCGACAAGCGCCGGCGCGACTGTGTGCGCGTAGAAATATTCGACCGTCTCCACGTCCTGGGTGGCAAGCCCGACGAGGTCGCCCGAGCGGCGGCGCAGCAGATAGGCCGGCGCGAGCGCATCGAGCTTGGCGAAAAGCGCTGCGCGCATGGTTGCGAGCAGGCGGTACGCCATGTCGTGGGCGAGCCAGGATTCGAGCCAATGCAGCACGCCCGCGAGCGGCGCCAGCAGTGCCAAGAGGATGAGGAGCGCGTCGTAGGGGCTCCCTTGCTTGACCGCCGCGACGATGAGGGCGCCCATGACGCCGACGCCGATGAAGGCGGCGACGCGTCCCACGCCCGAGAGCACGGTAGCGGCGAGCTGGCCGCGCCACGGCAGGATGAAGCGCATAAGGGTTGCGAGCGTCTTGGCCAGGCCCGCGCCCTCGGCGCTGAGGATGGCATCCGCCGGCTCGCCCTCGGCTTCGACATGGCCGAGGAGGTCGGGGAAGGGTGCTGCCGTCGCGCGCTCGAGAGGTGCCGTTGCCGCCGAGCCGGTCTCCTCGGCCTGGGCGCCCATGAGCCGACGGTAGGGACCCTCGCGCCGAATCAGCTCCTCGTGCGTGCCGCTCTCCGCGATGCGGCCTCCCTCGAGCACGAGGATGCGGTCGGCACCTATCACGCTCGAGAGACGATGGGCGAGGATGAGCGTGGTGCGGCCGGCCATGAGGCGATCGAGCGCCTGTTGGATGATGGCCTCGTTCTCGGCGTCGACCGAGGAGAGCGCCTCGTCCAGGATCAGGATCGGCGCGTCGCGCAAGAGCGCCCGCGCGATCGCCAGGCGCTGGCGCTGGCCGCCCGAGAGCTTGGTCCCGCGCTCGCCGATGACGGTGGCGTAGCCCGCCGGCAGCGCCTCTATGAAATCTTGCGCATTCGCTGCGCGCGCGGCGGCCTCGATCTCGGAGCTGCTGGCATCGGGCTTTCCGAGCCTCAGGTTCTCCTCGACCGTGCCGTGGAAGAGCATGGTGTCCTGCTGCACCAACGCAATCTCCCGACGCACCCGCTCCGCATCCAGCGTCCGCAGATCGTGGCCGCCGATTGCGATCTTGCCCTCCTCTGGGTCGTAAAGGCGCTGGAGGAGGCGCGTGATGGTGGATTTGCCGCCCCCGCTCGGACCCACGATGCCGAGGCATTCCCCCGCGGCGACGGTGAAGGAGAGGCCGTCGAGGGCGGCGCGGCGTGCGCCCGGGTAGGAGAAACGCACATCCACGAAGGCGATGGTGGGCGAAAGGGTTGCCGGCTGGAGCGTCACGGAGGGCTGCATCGGCGCTCGCGTCGCCATGAGTTCGTTGATGCCGCTCGCCGCCGCTTGGCCCACCATGCCCTGGTGCAGCACCGCGCGCAAATCCCTGAGCGGCCGGAAGATCTCGGTGCCGGCCATGAGCACGATCAGGAGAGTAGTGAGGCCCATGAGCCCGTGCGACACGCGGTAGGCGCCGAGGCCGAGCGCCGCGGCGGCCCCGACCGCGATGGTCACGTCGGTGACGCCGCGCGTCATGGTGCTCGTCGCCAGCACCCACATGGTGCTGTCCGAGAGCTCGCGGGATTTGCTCGCGAGCATGCGTCCGTAGGCCGCACTCTGACCGAAGGCCTTGAGCGTGGCCAGGCCCTGGATGGCGTCGAGCAATTCCGCGCCGAAGGCCTTGAAGCTCCGCTGGCGCGCGAGGCTCGCGCGGCGGTCGAGGCGGTGGAAGAGCATCGGCAGCACGAGGCCGAGGAGTGCCGAGACGACCATCACGCCGGCGACCGGAACGTCCCACCAGGCGATGAATGCGAAGATCGCGAGCGGCGTGAGCGCGGCCACGCAAAGCTGGGGCAGATATTGGCCAAAGAAGGTCTGCAGCTGCTCGACCCCGTCGGTCAGCGAGAGCATGACGCCGCCGGTGCGCTCGCCCGCGAACCAGGCGGGGCCGAGCTCGGCCACCTTGTCGTATAGCTCGCCGCGGAGCATTTCCTGGATGCGCGCGGCGGTCGTGTGCGCGATCATGGTGCGGACATGCTCGAGCACGCCCCGCAGCAAGACCGCGGCGGCGACCGATGCCGCGGGCAGCGCGAGCGCCTCCGCCCCCGCGCCCTCGAACACGCGCGCGAGCAGCCAGCCGAGGAAGACGAAACGGGCAATGCCGACGCCGGCCGCGACGAGACCTGCCGCGACTTGTCCCGCGAGCCGCCAGCGCGCGCCGCGCATCATCCGCCAGAGACGCTTGTCGAAGTACATCCGCGCCGTCCACCCTAATGCGAGAAGCAATGCATTGTTTTCATCGCACTTCCCATCCGCCGCCGTTCCCGCGCAAGCGGGAGAGGGGCTTATCGCAAGCGTCGCCTGAAAATAGACGAATCATTACGAGCCCGCCTCTGAATATCCGCCTGATATCAGCGATGGCAACGCCTGTCGATCGCGCGGGCCCCACGCGCTACAGCATGGGCAGGCTGCGCTTGCGGCCGAGGGGGAAGGCGGCCTCAATCTTCGCGATCGCCGCGGCATCGAGCTTGACGCGGAAGGCGCCGGCGTTCTCGGCGACGTGTGCCAGGCGCGAGGACTTCGGGATGGCGAAATGCGAGGGCCGACGGATGAGGAAGGCGAGTGCGATCTGGCGCGGGGTCACGGAGTGGCTTTCCGCGAGTGCCGCGAGCATGCGGCCGCCGGCCGAGCGTGGCGCGGGGAAGTCGCCCTGGCCGAGCGGGCTGTAAGCGACGACGGCAACACCATGCGCCTCGCACCAGGGCACGATGCGGTGCTCGATCGCGCGCTCCCCGAGATGGTAGAGCACCTGATTGCAGGCGATCTTGCCGGGACCGGCGATGCGGAGCGCACGCTCGAGCTCGCTCACGTCGAAGTTGGAGACCCCCCAGGCGCGGATCTTGCCGTCGCGGCGAAGCCGTTCGAAGGCCTCGACCGTGCCCTCGAGCGGATGGCGCCCGGGCCAGTGCAGGAGATAGAGATCGAGCCAGTCGGTGCCGAGGCGACGCAGCGAGGCCTCGCAGGCCGCGACGGTGCCCGTGCGCGAGGCGTTCTGCGGCAACACTTTCGAGACGAGATAGAGCGCGTCGCGCCGGCCCGAAATCGCCTTGGCGACGATCTCCTCGACCCTGCCCGAGCCGTACATCTCCGCCGTGTCGATATGCGTCATGCCGAGCTCGATGCCGCGGCGCAGCGCCGCGGCGGCGGCGCGCGGCTCGCGCTCCATCTGCCAGGTGCCCTGGCCGATCGCGGCGACCCGCCGGCCGGTCGGGCCGAAGTTGCGCAGCTCCACGGGCGATGCCTCCCTCCTCTTCGCGCTATCGATTGCGCGGCCGGTCCTCCTCCCGATACTCTCTCGCATTCTCGGGAGAAGAGCGCCCTTGCGTCAACTCGGGGGTTTGCACCCCGGGATTTACTCGGGCGGGAAGGGGAGGGACATGCGGGAATACATGGAGCGTCTCCGGGCCCGCGGCGAATTGCTCGAGGTCCGCCGCGAGGTCAATGCCAAGCACGAGCTCGCCGCCGTGACCCAGGCGGCGCAGCGGCGCTGGAACAAGCCGGTCCTCTTCCACAAGGTGACGGGGACGCCCCTTCCGGTGCTCACCAACATCTACGGCTCGCGCGAAAGGCTCGCCGAGATCCTCGGTATCGGGCCGCTCGACTTCTGCCGGCAGTGGAGCCGCCTCACCAGCCTGGTCGCTGTCCCCGACCACCCGCTCAAGCGGAGCGTGCCCATGCCGGGCGATCTCGTCGATTGCCCCTTGAGCGAGCTTCCGCTCCTCACCTATTCGGAGCGCGACGGAGCACCCTATTTCACCTCGGCCATGTTCATCGCCAAGGAGCCGGAGACGGGCGTTCCCAACCTCTCCTTCCACCGCTCGATGTACATCAGCGACCGCGAGCTGCGCTGCCGGCTCGCCCCGCGCCACCATCTGACGCTCTATCACGAGAAGGCGGAGAAGATGGGGAAGGCGCTCGAGGCGGCGATGCTGATCGGCCCGCCGCCGACCACATTCCTTGCCGCCGCCGCACCCGTGCCTTACGATGTGGATGAGCTCGAGGTCGCGGCCAAGCTCGCCAAGGGGCCGCTCGATTTGCGCCCCTGCAAGCACATCGACCTCATGGTCCCGGCCGCGACGGAGATCGTCATCGAGGGCCGCTTCCTGCCGAACGAGCGCCGGCCCGAGGGACCGTTCGGCGAATTCATGGGCTATTACGTGCCGGTCGGCCCCAATGCCGTGTTCGAGGTGCTCGGCGTGACAAGGCGGCGGGACGCGATCTTCCACAGCATTCTCTGCGGCTCGTCGGAGGAGGTGCTGACGCTCGAGCTTTCGGTCGCGGCCAACATCTACCAGCGCGTGAGCGAGGTGCTGCC
>DASPPM010000508.1:0-2936 GCA_035625535.1 Alphaproteobacteria bacterium | reverse complement strand
AGCGTCATCTTCGCCAGCCTATGTTTGCCGCTAGGGCCCGCCTCGAATGGCCTGCGTCCACGCTGGCACGTGCGGCGCGTACCCCGACGCCGATAGCCTTCGCTTGCAGAAGCAATGCAGGAGCCTCCGAGGCGCTCGCTTCGTCATCCGATGCCAGCCTCAAAGCTGCGCGATGCAATTCGCGCAACAAGATTTCGGATGCCACGGAACGGCCAGCCAAAGCCGCGTGACGTACTGCCCTAGCAGTCCCGAGTGACGAGCGAGGCGTTGCGATCGATTGTCGGTTTGTGCTCGCGTCTCGGCTCGAATCCCGCCCCTATCCTAAAACGGTCTTGCCAGGCGCGGCACTCTCCACGCAATCTGCCGGCAACGGCAATGCGAGAAACGGAGCGGCCTCATGGCTCAAGCGTCACTTCCCGCCGGCGTCTTTGAGCTCGACGAGCTCGAGCTCCTCGTCGTCGTCGACAACGAGACCGACACGCTCTCGAGCGTCGATGAGGGCGTGCCGCAGGTCCCCGAGGTCGTCCATCTCGCCGCGCGCACGCCCGCGAGCTTCAAATACGAGGGGCACGAGTGCAAGACCGTGCTCGACCAGCTCTGCTGCGCCTGCCACGGACTCTCGGTGCTGGCGACCGGCCGCCGCGGCGACGAGAGGCGCAGCCTGCTTTTCGACGTCGGCCCCTATCCCGAGATCTGGCTCGACAACGCGCGCCGCCTCGCGCTCGACCTCTCGCGCATCGAATGCGTCTTCCTCTCGCACTGGCATTTCGATCACAGCGGCGGCTTCCCCAAGGTCATCGCCGCCATCCGTGAGGCGCGCGCAGCGCGCGGCCTCGCGCGGCCGCTCGTCGATCTCCATCCCGACCGGCCGGACCAGCGCGGCATCATGCTGCCGAGCGGCGTGATGGTGATGCTCCCCAACGAGCCCACGCTCCGGGAGATGGCGGAGGCGGGCGGGGAGATCGTCACCCGCGCCGAGCCGCACCCGATCTGCGGCGGCTTCTTCTTCGCAAGCGGCGCCATCGCGCGCGTGACTTCGTACGAGACCGGGCTTGCCGGCCACCACAGCTTCCGCGGCGGCAACGGCGTCCCCGATCCCCTCATCATGGACGAGCGCTTCGCCGCCGCCGCGGTCGCGGGCCGCGGGGTATCCGTGCTCTCCGCCTGCTCGCATGCCGGCATCGTGAATGCCTGCCTCGGCGCCAAAAAGGCGTTTCCCGCGGCGCCGATCGACCTCGTGCTCGGCGGCTATCACCTCGCCGGCAAGGCGATGGAGGCGCGTATCGAGCCGACCGTGCGCGACCTCGAGGGCCGCATCGCCCCTCGGCTCGTGGGGCCAGGCCACTGCACCGGCTGGCGCGCGAAGGCGAGGCTGGCGCAGCAATTCGCACCCGGCCGCTATGCGCCGAGCGTGGTCGGCACGCTCTACCGCCTGGGAGCGCCGCGCACTTAGAGCGCTGCTGCCGACGGTCCGCGGGAGCCGGAGTGGCCGTGCCGGGCGATCGCTGTTGCGCCGGCCGCGCCAAGGCGGGATGATGGCTCGCCTATCCGGCGTTATCTCCTTTTCACCGACAATGGGGAGCGACGATGGCCTACGAAGGCATGATTGCGGAGACCATTTCCATCAACGGCGACAAGGGCGAGCCGATCTCGGCCTACCTCGCGCGGCCGCTGGGGCCGGGGCCCTTCCCGGGGATCGTGCTGCTGCATCACGCGCCGGGCTGGGACGAGTGGTACCGCGAGACCACGCGCAAATTCGCGCACCACGGCTATGCGGCGATCAGCCATAACCTCTATCACCGCGCGGGCGAGGGCAAAGCCGACGACGTCGCGGCCAAGGTGCGCGCCCAAGGCGGCGTTCCCGATGCGCAAGTCATCGGCGACACCGAGGGTGCCGTGCGGTGGCTCCGCGCTCAGCCCTATCACAACGGCAAGGTCGCCGCCTGGGGCACCTGCTCGGGCGGGCGGCACACCTTCCTCTTCGCCTGCCACACGAAGAGCATCGACGCCGCGGTCGACCTCTGGGGCGGGCGGGTGGTGATGAGCAAGGAGGAGCTGACGCCGAAGCAGCCGACAGCACCTATCGAGTTCACCAAGAACCTCTCCTGCCCGCTCTTGGGCCTCTTCGGCAACGAGGATCGCGCGCCCACGCCCGCGCAGGTGGACCAGCACGAGGCCGAGCTCAAGAAGCACCGCAAGCAGTACGAGTTCCACCGCTACGACGGCGCCGGGCACGGCTTCTTCTACTACGACCGGCCGATGTACCGCATCGAGCAGGCGCTCGACGGCTGGCAGAAGGTGTTCGCGTTCCTCAAGAAGCACCTCGCCGCCTGAGGCCGGCATGTGCACCTCGATCGTCGAGATCGCGCGCGCAGACGGCGCCGGCAAGGGTGGCGAGGGGTGGTTCGATCTCACCCACTCGGTCGTCTCCTACGACCACCCGCACCACGCGCTCTTGGAGGAGGCCATCACCATCGATTTCGTGAACTTAGCACTGGGGCCCGAGGCGCGCGTCGCCGTCGAGCTCAGCTTGCACGCGGCCAAAGCGCTGAGCCGCGCGCTATCGCGGGCGATCAGGGCGGCGGAGAGCGTCGAAAGTGCGCGCTTGAGGAGCGCCTGAGCCCAACCCTTTGCCGGGCGGTTGTCTCCATCTTTTCAGCGCGGTAGCATGGCGGCGCGCGGGCGAGCGCGCGGGGACGGAGGCGCCGGCCGGCGATCGGCAAGGGGAGGGCCGTGAGCGATCTCTTCATCAGCTACTCGAGGCTCGATCAGGAGCGGGTCGAGAAGCTGGCGCAGGCGCTCGAGCGCGCCGGGCTCTCGGTCTGGTGGGACCGCCGCATCAAGTCGGGCGAGTCCTTCGATCGCGTGATCGAGCAGGCGATCGCCGAGGCCAAGGCCGTCATCGTCGCCTGGTCGCGGCATTCGACCGACTCGTC
>DASPPM010000507.1:0-12363 GCA_035625535.1 Alphaproteobacteria bacterium | reverse complement strand
CGTCCTTGCGGATCGCCTGGGCGACCTCCTCGCACACGGGCCCCTTGCGGCTCGAGATCACCACCTTGGCGCCGAATGCGGCCATGGCCTCGGCGATGGCCTTGCCGATGCCCTTGGTCGAGCCGGTGATCACGGCCACCTTGCCGGAGAGATCGAAGAGATCCTTGTAGCTCATGGCGCGGGCCTTTGCTCTGGTCGGGTGCCGTGGACGGCGGCTATGATGGTGCTGGATCATAGCAAAATCGGGGAGGGATGACGTGCGTGTCCAGCTCGATTCGGCCCACACGGCCTTCCGCGACGAGGTGCGCCGCTTCCTCGACGCGAGCGTGCCGCGGGACATCCGCGACAAGGTCGAGGCGGGCAAGCGCCTCGGCAAAGAGGACCACGTCGTCTGGCAGAGGATTCTCCATCGCAAGGGCTGGTTGGCACCGGGCTGGCCGGTCGAGCACGGCGGCACCGGCTGGGGACCGCTCAAGCGCGCCATCTTCGAGGCCGAGCTCGGGGCCACGCCCGCCCCGCCGGTCATCGCCTTCGGCGTCACCATGGTCGGCCCCGTCATCATCGCCTTCGGCAACGCGGCGCAGAAGAAGCGCTACCTTCCCCGCATTCTCGCGAGCGAGGACTGGTGGTGCCAGGGCTACTCCGAGCCCGAGGCGGGCTCGGACCTCGCCGCGCTCAAAACCCGGGCCGAGCCCGAGGGCGATCATTACATCGTCAACGGCTCCAAGACCTGGACGACCTATGCGCAATACGCCGACATGATCTTCTGCCTGGTGCGCACCGCAGGCGCCGGCAAGAAGCAGGAAAGCATCTCCTTCCTCCTCATCGACATGAGGAGCCCCGGCATCGCGGTGACGCCGATCGTCACCATGGACGGCGGCGCCGAGGTCAACACGGTGTTCTTCGACGATGTGCGCGTGCCCAAGGCGAACCTCATCGGCGAGGAGGGCAAGGGCTGGACCTATGCCAAATATCTCTTGGCGCACGAGCGCACCGGCATCGCCCGCGTCGGCCTCTCGACGCGTCTTCTGGCCAAGCTCAAGCGGATCGCCGCCCAAGAGCTGAGCCGCGGCCGTCCCCTCGGCGAGGACCCCGAGTTCCGCGCCAAGATCGCCGCGGTCGAGATCGACCTTTTGGCGCTCGAGGCGACCGTGCTCCGCATCGCCTCCACGCAAGGTGCGGGAAAGCCGCCGGGGCCCGAATCCTCCATCCTCAAGATCAAGGGCTCGCTCGTCCAGCAGGCGCTGACCGAGCTCCTGACGGAGGCGATCGGCGTCTATGCGCTGCCCTACCAGCCCGAGTGGTTCGAGCCGGGCTGGAACGGCGAGCCGGTTGGGCCCGACTATGCCCCCTCACTCGCCTCGCACTATTTCAACTGGCGCAAGGTCTCGATCTACGGCGGCTCGAACGAGATCCAACGCAACATCATCGCCAAGCACATGCTGGGGTTTTGAGGCGAGATGGATTTTTCGCTGAGCGAGGAGCAAAGGCTGCTGGCGGAGAGCGTCGCGCGCTTTCTCGAGAAGGAATACCCCTTCGAGAAACGCCGCGCGCTCATCGCGAGCGAGCTCGGCTTCAGCCGCGACGTCTGGAGGCAGTTTGCCGAGCTCGGCTGGCTCGGCATCGGCTCGCCCGAGGAGGCGGGAGGGCTCGGCGGCGGTGCGGTCGAGAGCGCCATCGTGATGGAGGGGATCGGCCGCCATCTCGTGGTCGAGCCCTATTTCTCGACCGTGATCCTTGGTGCTGGCCTGTTGCGGCAAGCCGGGCCCAAGCTCGCTCCGCTGCTTGCCGAGCTTGGAGAGGGCAGGCTCATGCTTGCGCTCGCGCACACCGAGCCCAAGGCGCGCTTCGATCTCGCGCACGTCGAGACGCGCGCAGAGCGCGCGGGAGGCAGTTTCAAGCTGAGCGGCCACAAGGCGGTCGTCCTCGGTGCCGCGAGTGCCGACCATCTCATCGTCTCCGCGCGCACCTCGGGCGCCGTCGCCGAGGCCGCCGGCATCACCCTCTTCCTCGTTCCCAAGTCGGCCGGGGGCCTGAGCCTTTTGCCCTATCGCACTGCCTGCGGCCAGCGCGCGGCGGAGGTCAAGCTCGCGGGCGTCGTGGTCGAGGCCGGTCAAATCCTCGGCGCGCTCGATGGCGCTGCCGTCCTTCTCGAGCGCACGGCCGAGGAGGCGCTCGTGGCCCTTGCCGCCGAGGCCGTGGGTGCCATGGCGGCGCTCCTCGCGATGACGCGCGAGTATCTCAAGACGCGCAAGCAGTTCGGCGTGCCGATCGGCAGCTTCCAGGTGCTCCAGCACCGCCTCGTCGACATGTTCATGGCCCACGAGCTCGCGCGCTCGACGAGCGAGGCGGCCGCGCGCGTCCTCGGCGACGCCGCGTCGCTTGCCGCGGATCGGGCGCGCATGGCCGCGGCGGCCAAGGTCCAGGCCGGCCGGGCGGGCCGGCTCGTCGGACAGGAGGCCGTGCAGCTCCACGGCGGCATGGGCATGACCGACGAGCTCGCCGTCGGCCATTACTTCAAACGTCTCACCATGATCGACGCGATGTTCGGCAACGCCGATCACCACCAGCGCCGCTTCGCCGAGCTCGAGGCCGCGCCCGCGTGAGCAACGCTGCTGCGTCGGTTCCGGCGCTTGCGCGCGCTTAGGGCTTGGGGGCCGGCGCGGTCGAGGGCGCGGTCGAGGGCGCAGCGGCGGCCGGCGGCGTCGCGGGCGGCGTGGCTTTTGACGTCCGCGGCGGGCGCGGCGGGAGCGCTGCCTGGACCTCGGCTTCCGCCTGCTTGACGAGATCGAGCGCCTTCGCGCGGTGCCCGTCGAAATCCTGCTTCGCCGTGGTGAGATGACGCTCGGTCGTGTGCAGCGAGCGCAGGGCCAAGCGCATCTGGTAAACGTCCGTGGTGTCGGCGGCGAAGGCGCCTGCGGCCGTACCGGCCGCGATAATGAGTGCCAAAGCCGCCGCGGCGTAACGTCGTTTCAGCATCGGGACCTCCCCGTGTTTCGGCGCGAGCCGGAGCGCACGATCCGGATCGGCGCTAGCGTCAAGGTTTAGAATATTACATGATTCTCTCGTTTCGAGAGATTTGTCAAATGCAGTTCTTCCTATTCCGATGGCTCAAGCAAGGAAATACGTGCGGATGGAACCCGGCCTGGCGTGAGCGAGGAGAGGCGCACGCGCGGCCAGCGCTCGCGCGAGGCAAGCGCCGCCGGCTGTGGCTCAGAGCGTGGCGAGCTCGGCCTCGTGTTTAGTCGAGCCTCCGCCCGAGAGGCCCGGAGCCCGTGCGGCTTGCGAGCGAGGGGCGGGCGGGAAATCGGCGCCCGTCGCGTGGCCGGTCACTAAGTTACATAGAAATGTCTTTTGACCTGGCCACGGCACCCGCCTAGCATCGTCGCGGTCGAGGGGGCACTCCGCCCTGACTGCCGCCAAAGAGGGACCGTACAAGGCGCGGGGAATTCGTCCCGCCGCCTGACTCCCGTGAGGCTGCGGTCTTCGACGAAAGGCAAATCCTAGAGGGGGAGCCACCGGAATGAGAAAGCATCTTTCGATATGGCTGTATACGGCGCTCGCTGCCGCCCTACTGGCGCTCGGCGCGCTCGGCGCGGCACCGGCTCAGGCGGCCGGCAACATCGCCCTCTATACGGCGGACGGGCTCGAGGATTTCTACAAGGCGATCCTGCCCGAATTCGAGAAGAAGACCGGCTCGCGGGTCAGCATGGTCGACACCGGGAGCGGGGCCCTCGTCACCCGCATGGAAACCGAGAAGGATTCGCCCAAGGCGGACGTGCTGATCACCTTGCCGCCGTTCACCTATGCGGCGATCGACAAGGGCCTGACCACGACCTTTAAGTCGAGCGCGGACGCCGCCATTCCGGCCGATCGCAAGGCCGCGAACGGCGCCTGGGCGACCTTCATCGACAACTTCGCCTCCTTCATCTACAACCCCAAGCTCGCCAAGGCACCCCAGACCTTCGAGGACCTGCTCAAGCCCGAGTACAAGGACATGGTGTCCTACTCGAACCCGATCTCGGCGGGGGACGGCATGGCGGTCATCATCATCCTCGAGAAGCTGTGGGGCGAGGATAAGACCTTCGAGTTCCTCGCCAAGCTCGAACAGGGCGTCAAGTTCCACACCAAGGGCACCGGCTTCCTCGACACCCTCGTCGGCCGCGGCGAGATCACGGTCGCGAACGGCGATTTCCAGATGGACATGGACGACAAGGTGCACGGCGGCATGGCGATCGAGCCCATCTTCTTGCGGCCCTCGCCCGGCGCCAAGCCCGTGACCTTCTCGCTGCCCTATACCATCCAGCTCGCCAAGGGCGGCCCCAATCCCGAAGGCGGCAAGGCGCTCATCGACTACCTCCTCTCCAAGGAGGTGCAGGCGAAAGTGAGCGACGTGTTCGGTCTGCCCGCGCGCAGCGACGTCAAGCCCGAGGGGCCGAATGCCAAGGTGCTCGCGGACGCCATCAAGGGCGTCGAGGTCGTGCAGGTCGACTGGAAGCATATCATCGACAAGCAGAAGGCGTGGCAGGACCGCTGGCGCAGCCAGGTGATCGGCTCCTCCACCAAGACGATCGACCGCGTGAAGCCGCAGTGAGCTGAGGCCGGGCGGGGCCGAGTCCGTGGTCGAGACCCTGCCGAGGGCTGCCGCCGCGCCGAAAGTGGCGGCAGCCCGGGAGCCGGCGTCGGGCGTACGTATCGCGGGGCTCACGGTCGAGCTCGGCGGCCGCGTGGTGCTCGACGACCTCTCGGCGGAAGTCGCGCGCGGCGAGTTCGTCACCGTGCTCGGCAACAGCGGCTGCGGCAAGACCACGCTTCTGCGCTACGTCGCGGGCTTCGTGCCGGCGCGCCGGGGCGAGGTGTGGATCGGCGCCCGCAACGTCACCGAGGTGCCGCCGCACCAGCGCAACATCGGCCTTCTCTATCAGAACTACGCGCTCTTTCCCCATATGACCGTGTTCGAGAACGTGGCCTTCGGCCTGCGCGCCCGCAACGCGCCGGCGGCCGAGATCCGCGAGCGCGTGGCGGGGGCGCTCAAGAGCGTGCGCATGGAAGGCTTCGAGAGCTATCGTCCGGCCCAGCTCTCGGGCGGCATGCAGCAGCGCATAGCGCTCGCGCGCGCCCTCGTCATCAAGCCGGACATCCTCCTGCTCGACGAGCCGGTCTCCGCCCTCGACGCCAATCTGCGCGCCGCGGTGCGCACCGAGATCAAGCTCCTCCACGAGGCGATGCCCGAGCTCGCCGTCATCTACGTGACCCATGACCGCGAGGACGCGCTCATGCTCTCAGATCGGGTCATGCTGCTGCGCGAGGGACGCATCGCGCAAATGGGAACGCCTCAGGAGCTCTATGATCGCCCGCAGAACCGCTTCGTTGCGACCTATCTCGGGCTCGCGAACTTCCTCTCGCCGGACGCGGTGGCGCGCACGCTGCCGGGCATCGCCCTCCCGTCGCGCGGCGATGCGGGCGCCTTCTGCCTCAGGCCGGAGAGCCTGCGGCTCGACGACGGCGGGCCGGGCCGCCTGGTGGGCGAGGTGCTGCGCTGCGAGTGGCATGGCTCCGCCGTGCTCCTCGCCGTCCGCACGGCCGAATGCGCCGAGCCGGTCACGGTCGAGACGGCACGGCGAGGCCGCGTGCCCGAGCCCGGCGAGCGCGTCGTGCTTTCTTATGTCGCCGAGGACTGCGTCTTTGTCCGCGACTAGCCGTACCTTGCTCGCGCGCGGCGCCAACCTTTCGGCCGTCGTCCTCCTCGTGTTCGGCCCCTTTATCCTCTACCCCCTCGGCGGGCTCTTTCTCTTGAGCGTTCGCACGAAGTCGGGCGTGTCCATCGACCCTTATCTCCGCTTCTTCTCGGATCCGACGAGCCTCGAGGTCATTCGCACCTCGCTCGCGATCGTGCTCGCGAGTGCCGCCGTCGCGACGGTCGTGGGCGTGGCACTTGCAGCGCTCCTTTTCTATCTGCCGTTCCGCGGCTCCGCCATGCTCGTGCGGCTGATGGAGCTCTTCGTCGCCTTCCCCTCCTTCCTCGTCGCCTTCACCCTCATCTTCCTTTACGGCACGCAGGGCTCGGTCAACGTCTTTCTGGTAGAGACCTTTCACCTCTCGCACGCGCCGATCGATTTCCTCTACGGCTTCGGCGGCATCGTCTTCGCCGAGGTGATCTACTACACGCCGTTCGTCGTCCGCCCCACGCTCACCGCCCTCACGCTGATCGACGAGCGGGTGGTCGAGGCCGCGCGCAGCCTGGGTGCCAGCCCCGCGCTGGTGGCGCGCAAGGTCGTGCTGCCCATGGCGCTGCCGGGGATCGTGGCGGGGAGCATCCTTTGCTTCCTCTTCATCATGAACGAGTTCGGCATCCTTCTCGTCCTCGGCAGCGCCAAGCTCATCACGCTGCCGCTCTCGATCTACAGTGCCGCCACCGTCGACCTCGACCTCCAGGCCGCGGCCACGCAGGCCGCCGTCATGCTCGTCGCCTCCCTCAGCGTCTTCGTCGTCTATCGGCGCGTGACCCGCGCCGGAACGCGGAGCCACGCGCGTGGCTAGGCGCGGCACCCTTGCGCTTGCCGGCCTGCGCCTCCTGACCGGGGCGGTCTGCCTCTGGCTCTTTGCGGTCCCGGGGCTCGTCGTCATCGTCTCGGCTTTCGCCTCCGACTGGGTGGCTACCGTGCTCCCCGCGAGCTTCACCTTGCGCTGGTTCGAGCATTTCGATGCGACCGACGTCGATGCCATGCTCACCAGCTTCGAGGTCGCGGGCATGGTGGCGGCCCTCGGCACCGTCCTCGGCCTCTGGCTGGCAATCTCGCTCAATCCGCTCGAGGGCCGCCGGCTCGGCGGGCTCTTGGACGCGGTGATCATGGTGCCGAATTCGGTGCCGAGCGTGGTGCTCGGCCTCGCCGTGCTGCTCGCCTACCACGCGCCGCCGCTCGACATCTCGGGCTCGGCGGCGATCGTGGTGCTGGTGCAGACCGCGCTCGTGATGCCGTTCTGCTACCGCATGTGCGCCGCGGCGCTCAAGCAGGAGATCCCCGTGTTTCGCGAGGCGGCGGCGAGCCTGGGCGCGCCGCCTGCGATGGTGCTTCGGCGCGTGATTCTGCCGCTCCTCGAGCCCGCGATCCGCGCGAGCGTGGCGCTCGCCTTCGCCTTCTCCATCGGCGATCTCGGCGCCACCCTCATGGTCTACCCGCCCGGCTTCTCCACCGTGCCGATCGTGGTGATCGAGGACGTCGAGCGCGGCTTCTACTACCGCGCCTCGGCGCTCGCCCTCATCCTCCTGGCCCTCTCGCTCGCGAGCCTCGTGCTGGTGGCGGGACGCGGCCGCCGCGCCAAGGTGGCGGCGGTGGCGATGGAGCGGTAAGCGAGCCACGGGCACCCCTGAGTATCCGCTATAGGTCGTCAATCCCGCGCAAGCGGGAATCCATTCCTGGTCCGGTATTGGCCCTCAATGATGGACCCCGCTTTCGCGGGGGTGACGAATAGCGCATTCTCTCAGTGGATGTCGGCGGCGCCCTTCATCGCGGCCTTGAGCTCGGCCGTGGTGAAGCCCGGGGCGCGCGCGGCGTCGAGGATGAGCTTCTCGCGCCGTGCCACTTTGTCGATGGCCGCGGCGAGCCCGCTGAGTGCCGCTTGAGGGACGACGACGGCGCCGTGGCGGTCGGCGTGGATGATGTCGCCATGCCTGACCGTCATGCCGAAGACGTTGACCTGCCCGCCGAACTCGACGAGGTGGACGTGGGCGTGGCTCGGCCCGATCTTGCCGGCGAGAAGCTGGAATCCCGGTGCCAGCTGGTCGAGGTCGCGGATTGAGCCATTGGTGACGCCGCCCAAGGCACCTAGGCCCTTGTGCACCGCCGTCTGCACCTCGCCCCAGAAGGCGCCGAAGCCGGGCCGCGGGTCGATGTCCTGAATGACGACGACGGTCGGGCGCGGCTCCGCCGCGACATAGTCGTAATAATTCAAGCGCCGCTCGCGCATCTCGGCGGCGCTCGCGGCCGGCGCGTCCATGGCGCGGATCGTGGCCGTGCGCGCATAGCCGACGAGGGGCGGCAGCGACGGGTTCGCCGCGAAGAGGTGCTCGGTGGTGAAGCCGGTCGCTTGGCGCTCCGGCATCACGAGCTCTAGGCCGTTGCAGATGGTCGGCGTGTCGTAGCGCGCGAGGAACGCGAGCTGGTCTGCGCTTGAAATCTGGGCCATTGGCTTTTTCTCCCCTTCGCCCGGGACGGGAAGGAGGATCGCCGTCTTTGGTGCAGGCGTCAATCGCGCACGTGAGTCGGTTGATTGCGGCCGCGAGCTGGGGCACAACTGCAAGCAAAGGGGGGACGAGATGACGGACAGCCGCATCGTCAAGGTGGCCGGCCGGCGCGTATGGGATTCGCGCGGGCGGCCTACGGTCGAGGCCGAGGTCGCGCTGGCGAGCGGCGCGCGCGGACGGGCGATCGCGCCGGCAGGGGCCTCGCGGGGGCGCGGGGAGGCGGTCGAGCTGCGCGACGGCGGCAGCCGCCTCGGCGGCTTCGATGTGCGCCGCGCCACCGCGCACGTCAACGGCGAGATCGCGAAAGCGCTCATGGGGCGCGATGCGACCGATCAGGAGGGCGTCGACGAGACCCTCGTGGCCCTCGACGGCACGCCCGACAAAGGACGCCTCGGCGCCAATGCGATCGTCGCCGTCTCCATGGCCAACCTGCACGCGGCGGCGGCGGCGCACGGGCTGCCGCTTTACGCCTATCTCCTCGACGAGGAGGAGGTCACGCTGCCGCTCCCGGAGATTCAGATCTTCGGCGGCGGCGCGCCCGCGGACCGGCGCGTCGACATCCGGGACTTCATGGTGATGGCGATCGGCGCCGGCTCCTTCGATCAGGCGCTCGAATGGACGGGCGAGGTCTATCGCGCCGCCGGGCCGATCATGCGCGAGTGGGGCACGCTGCAAGGGGTGACCGACGAAGGCGGCTTGTGGCCCGCCTTCGACTCGAACGAGGAGGCCCTCGATGCGCTGGTGGGTGCCATCGAGCGCGCGGGCCTCGTTCCCGGCGAGGAGATGGCGATCTCGCTCGACATCGCGGCATCCGAATTCTACGAGGACGGCCTTTACCGTTTGGCGCTCGACGGCGTGGAACTCGATTCGGACGAGATGATCGACATGCTGATCGGATGGCTCGACCGCTACCCGATCCGCTCGATCGAGGATCCGCTCGCGGAGGACGACGCCGACGGGCTCGCCCGCTTCACCGCGGCGGTGGGCGAGCGCGTGCAGGTCGTGGGCGATGACTTCCTCGTGACCAGCGCTCAGCGCGTGCGCGAGGCCGCCGAGATCGGCGCGTGCAATGCCATGCTGCTCAAGCCCAGCCAAGCCGGCACCGTCAGCGAGGCTCGCGCAGCACTCGACGCCGCGCGCGAGGCGGAGTGGGGTGCCATCGCGTCTGCCCGCGCGGGCGAGAGCGAGGACACCACCATCGTGCATCTCGCGGTCGGCTGGGGCATCGGCCAGCTCAAGGTCGGCTCCTTCGCGCGCTCCGAGCGCATGGCGAAGTGGAACGAGGGTCTGCGCATCGAGGAGGCGGCCGGCGCGCGCGCGCGTTTTGCCGGCGGCCCGGAGGGCCGCGTGTTTCGATAACTGAAGCGGGCGCGCTGCGCGCGCCCGGGGCACGTCGTCCCCGGGGCGGCCTCTCCATCGAGCGGCTTTCCCGGCACGGACCGATCAGCGCACCGCGACTTCACAAATCATTGCCTTTGCGCGTCATCGGGAAAGGCGAGCCCAATGCGGCCGCACGCGCGGCACTTCTCCAACGCCGCGGCAGCCGGGTGAGCAAGCTTCCCCCCGGCTTGCGGCGGCGGGTGTTAAGCGGCGGCAATGGAAGGGCCGGGCCATGAAGGAAACCTCGCAGGCCAAGGCAGCCCCGCGGAAGACGGAAGGCGAAAGGCATGATCGTCCGGGTGCCGCTCTGCGCGAGGCGGAGACAAAAAGGCTCGAGACCCAAACGCGGGAATTCGAGGCCTCCGTGCGCCGCTTCGAGGAGGAGGTCGCCCGGGAAAGCGAGCGTTGCGCCGCTGCAAAGAGGACGCAAGCAAAAAAGCTCGAGGCCCTCGTAAGGGAATTCGAAGCCTCAGTGCGCCACTTCGAGGAGGAGGTCGTGCGCGAGGCCGCGCGCCTCATGAAAGCGGACCGTAATGAGAAGGCGTGGGCGCGCTCGGCAAGCGAGCCGGAGCTAAGCAGCGCAGCAGGCCCCGGCCGCCGTAAACGCCAACGCAGCACAAAACCTTGACGATGGCTCCGTCTCCCGCCACGGCTTGCTCGCGTGACGCCGGCGCAGGCGATGCTTCGCGGGCCCAGCCCCTCGAGCGCCCCGGCCCTCCGATCGTGGCTGCGGCAGCCGAGGCGGCAACGGGAGTGCCTCGCGGCACGGGCGCTCCCGCCAATTCTGCGGCGGCAAGGCCGCTGGTGAATGATCCTCGCGCTTGGCGAGACGCCTACGCGCGTGCGTTCCACGCGCGCCGGCGCGCGATCGCCAGCGCCGTTGCCACCCAGCGCATCGCGGCGCTAGCCGAGCGCTCCAAGGCCCTGCCGCTCCCTTCAGCGCTTGCGGCAGCGGGCGAAGCGGAGCCTGCGCGCGCGCCCCGCCGCGACAACGCGGCTTTGGCCGAACGGCTAACGCGTGCGCTCATGGCGGCCCTCGCCGAGCGGATCGCCGAGCGCCTGCGGCACCTCATTGCAGCCGAGGTCCGCCGCCAGCTTGCCGCGCCGGCAACCCCCGACGAGCGCGCGCAGCACCTGCTTTAACCCCGTTCACCGCCGGGAGGCTTGAGCCCTGGCCATCGCCTTGAGGCGGCCGAGGCCGGCCGGGGTCGCGGCCGAACTCTCCTGTCGGTTAAGTTTTAATCTACTTTCACAACCCGGCGGTCCGTCCGTCTTAAGAGAGGCGCGCAGCAGCACGGCCTGTTGCGGCCGGGTCGGGGAGGCATGGCGGTGCCAGGCGAGGGACGCAAGCAAAAACGGCGTCGCGATCTTCGCCTTGCGTGCAGAGCCGGGGGTCTGAGCGTCTTATGGCCATCGCGGACCGTCGAGGAGGCGCCTTCGCGGCGCTCCGCGCCCAAGCGCGGCACATTCGAGCGGTCGATCGCGATCGGGCAACGCCTCGCGGCTTCGGCGGCAAGCGCGCTTGGTCCGCCATGAGTGAGCATGGCGGATAGTGGGATCGGCGCCGACAAGCCGAAATACGAGGACGGGCATGACCGCGGCGACGCGGCACACCCGCACCCCCTCGCCGAGAGACGCGCGCCGTCGCCGCGCGCCCTCGATCCTGTTCGGATCATCGCCGAGGCCGCCGGCGGACAGGCGACCGACGACCCGGTCGCGGTCATCGCCAATGCCGTGGGCGCGCCGGCCTCGGCCGGGGCCGCCGCAGCGGGGGTCGGGGCCGACCCCTCTGCAGCGTTTTGGCGCCTCTGGACGGCGCACCAGGGCTATCTGCGCAAGCAAACGCTTAGGCTCATGTCGGGCAATCTCGCGGATGCCGAGGACGCCCTCAGCAATGCCATGCTGAAGGCCCTGCAGAAATTCGACACCTATGCCGGTGCCATCGTCAACGAGCGCGCCTGGCTCACCCGGCTCGTGCACAACGTCTGTATGGACCTGCATCGCAGCAATCAGCGCATCGCGCGCTCGATCGAGGGGACCATCGGCAGCGATTTCGAGACGTCGGGCGCGATGCCGGCGGCCTCGAGGCGCACGCCCGAGGACGAGACGCTCGCCCGGCGCGAGTTGCGCGAGCTTGCCGCCGAGCTCGAGCGCATGCCGAGGAGCCTGCGCGAGCCGCTCCTCATGCGCGTGCTCGACGACAAGTCCTACGACGAGATCTCGCGCGCGCTCAATCTCAGCAATTGCGCGGTGCGCAAGCGCATTCAGCTCGCCCGCGATTTCCTGCGCAAGCGGGGGATTCGCTGAGAGGAGAGCCGCACTCGCAATCCGCGGCCGCTTAGGCGCCCGAGGGAAAGTTCGTGACCACCTGGCCCGCTGAGGCGCCGATGGCGCCGAAGGCGGTCTGCGCCGCCGTCACGGCCTCTTGGGCTGCGGTGAGGACGGGGACGTAGCTTGGGTCCTTTGTCTCGATCATGAGCTTAAGCGCGATGCCTTGCGCGGTGAGCGCCACGGTCATGACGTTGCGCATGTAGTCGGTCGCGTCCTGCACGGCGAAGGCGGCGGCCTGGCTCACCTTCTGGTAGGCGACACCCTGGCCGGTCTCCTTCGAGGCGCCGAGCACGCTCGTGTTCGTGCTGGAGACGGCCGAGAGGATCTGCGGGTTGACGGTCGTCAGCGCGCCCGAGGAGCTGCTCGGCGCTTTCGGCTCGCCCGCTCTACCGTTCGACGTCTGCGGC
>DASPPM010000506.1:0-7000 GCA_035625535.1 Alphaproteobacteria bacterium | reverse complement strand
TGCTCGAGCGGTCGAGCAGCGTTTACTACGACTTCACTTGCATCGTGATGTTGAGCTTCGGCACGCTTGCGGCACTGTTGCGCCTGCACGCTGCCGGGGAAAGCGGGCTCGCGGGTCTCGCTCGGCGCTTATTCAAGGTGGCCATCGCGGCCCAGCTGGCGATCGCAATTCCATGGACGGGTTGGCAGTTCGTCCACGACTGGCACAAGTCGATGCTCGCGGCTGTCCATGTTCCCGCCGCCGACAAGGAGGCGGCGTGGAACATGGTCGATCTGAACTGCGGAGTGTGCCCTCACGATGCGATCCTCGACCGCTTCTACAAGCTGCCCTATTGGCTCCGCACCGATCTTCCCCAAGTGGCGCGCTATCTCGTCACAATTGATCCCGCGTCGCTTTCCGCCGTGGCGCTTGAGCGCGACCCGCTCACGCCCTTTCTCGCGGCCAACCGCGATCGCCTTCGTCTGGTCGGCCGTGCAGGCCCGCTCACCGTCTGGCTTAACCCGTCCGTCCCGTGCCGATCCTGGGGGAAGTGACTTAAGCATGAATGCGGACCCATGGGGAAATCGCCTATTGTGGCATTCGATTCGGGCTTTCTGACGGAATGCCCCTACCGCAAGCTCTGCCATTCCGTTTAGTTTAGACCCAAAGTAAGCCGCCACTGCGCTTTAAGTCCCCCGGCAAGGCGATGCGATGAGCGAGAGCCTCTTTCACACCACCACGCCGATCCGTTTCCAGGACTGCGACTCCGCGGGCATCGTCTATTATCCGAATTTCCTCCACAAGGTCGAGGCGGCGATCGAGGACTGGATGAGCGCTGCGCTGGGCGAGTCCTACCGCGATTGGATTTTCGCCGAGCGCCGCGGCTTGCCGCGCGTCAAGGTGGCTTGCGATTTCCGCAAGCCCTGCCGCATGGGCGACCGGCTCACGCTCACGCTTTACTTGCGCAAGCTCGGCCGCACCTCGATGGAGGTCGAGGCGGTCGGGCGCGTCGCCGGCGAGGAGCGTTTGAGGATCGCGCTGGTGCTCGTCGCCGTATCGCTCGAGAGCCACAAGGCGGTACCCTTCAGCGAGGCGTTTCGCGCCAGGCTCGAGCGCTACCTGAGGCTTTCAAAAGAGGAGGCTTGAGCGCCGGCGCGCCAGCGCTCAGCCGTGTCATCGCAGGGAAGGAGGCCGATCATGCAAGTGCTGCAGCCGCCGGGCTGGCCGCGCCCCAAGGGGTACAGCAATGGGATCGCCGCTGAGGGCCGTCTCGTCTTCATCGCCGGCATGGTCGGCTGGAACGAGGCCGAGCGTTTCGAGACCGACGCGCTCGCGGGCCAGGCGCGCCAGGCGCTCAAGAACATCCTCGCGGTGCTCGCCGAAGCAGGCGGCACGGCCGCGCACATCTGCCGCATGACCTGGTACGTGACCGACAAGCAGGAGTATCTCGCGCACTTGCGCGAGCTCGGGGCCGCCTACCGCGAGCTGATCGGCAACCACTTCCCCGCCATGACCCTCGTCGAGGTCTCGGCCCTCGTCGAGGACGGCGCCAAGGTCGAGATCGAAGCGACCGCGGTGGTGCCGAAGGGATAGCCGAGCATTCCCTCACCCTCCCATCCCTGCGGGATGGGTCCCTCCCTCTCCCGTAAACGGGAGAGGGGCCAAGTTCCTTGGTGACGCGCGGCGCGCCGCCGCGGCTTCACGCACAGTTGGCTTGACCCGGCCAAAAGAGTTGAGTAGCAATGGGTTACTCGCGTTCGCCGGCAGCAAGAAGCGTTGAGCTAGCGACGATATAAGGGAGGCGCCGGGCGGGCGGAACTCGGGGCGGCAACGCCTCGGCGCGTTGGTGCGCCGGCCGCTAGGCCAATCCCCGGTGTTCTCCCTCCGGCCCCGGTGTCGAGGAGGCGTCATGGCTGAATTGCAGCAAGGCGCGCCGCAAGGCGCAAGGCCCGGCTCGCCCGGGCTCGACACCTTTCCCAAGCTCCTCATCCACCACGCGCGCGTGCGCCCGGAGCGTCCTGCGGTGCGGGAGAAGGACTTCGGCATCTGGCAGAGCTGGAGCTGGCGCGAGGCCCTCGCCCAAGTGCGTGCGATCGCCTGCGGCCTCGCCGCGGAGGGCCTGAAGCGCGGCGACAAGCTCGCGGTCGTGGGCGACAACCGCCCCCATCTCTATTGGTCGATGGTGGCGGCCCAGGCCTTGGGCGCGGTACCGGTGCCGATCTATCAGGACGCCAATGCCGGCGAGATGCAGTTCGTGCTCCAGCACGCCGAGGTGCGTTTCGCCGTCGCCGAGGATCAGGAGCAGGTCGACAAGCTGCTCGAGGCGATGGAGCGCCTCAAGGGCCTCGAGCGCGTCATCTACGACGATCCGCGGGGCCTGAGGAACTACAAGCAGCCGGCCCTCATGAGCCTCGCCGACCTCGAGGAGGCGGGACGCACCTTCGACGCCGCTCATCCCGCGTTCTTCATGGACGAGATCGCCAAGGGCAAGGGCAGCGACGTCGCGAGCTTCTACTACACCTCGGGCACCACCGGCCAGCCCAAGGGCGTGATGCTCTCCTTCAACAACCTGATCCTGACCGCCGAAAGTGCCGCCGAGCTCGAGGGGCTCAACGACCGCGACATAGCACTCGCCTATCTCCCCATGGCCTGGGTCGGCGACAACGTGTTCTCGGTGGCGCAGGCCTATTGCACGGGCTTCTGCATCGCGTGTCCGGAATCGGGGGCCACGGTCATGCAGGACTTGCGCGAGATCGGGCCGACCTATTTCTTCGCCCCGCCGCGCATCTGGGAGAACATCCTGACCGGCGTCATGATCCGCATCGAGGATGCGGGCGCCTTGAAGCGCGCCATGTTCAAGACCTTCATGGATCACGCGCGCCGCGTCGGCACGCGCATCCTGATCGGCGAGCGCGTGGCGCTCGTGGACCGTCTCCTTTATTGGCTCGGCGGCCTCTTCGTCTACGGCCCGCTCAAGAACACCCTCGGCATGAGCCGCATCCGCCTCGCCTACACCGCGGGCGAGGCGATCGGGCCGGACATCTTCACCTTCTACCGCTCGCTCGGCGTCAACATCAAGCAGCTCTACGGCTCGACCGAGGCGTCGGTGTTCGTCACCATCCAGCCCAACCGGGAGATCTGGCCCGAGACGGTGGGGCGGCCCGTGGCCGGGGTCGAGCTCAAGATCACCGAGGGCGGCGAGGTGATGTTCAAGAGCCCGGGCGTCTTCATCGAGTACTACAAGAATCCCGAGGCGACCGCCGCCGCCAAGACCCCGGACGGCTGGATGCACACGGGAGACGCCGGCTACATCGACGAGCACGGCCATTTGAAGATCATCGATCGCGCCGCCGACGTGGGCCGCCTGTCGAACGGCACCATGTTCGCGCCCAAATACCTCGAGAACAAGCTCAAGTTCTTCCCCTACATCAAGGAGGCGGTCGCCTTCGGCCACGGCCGCGACCACGCCGCGGCCTTCATCTCCATCGACATGGGGGCCGTCGGCAACTGGGCCGAGCGGCGCGGCCTCGCCTACACGAGCTACAGCGAGCTCGCGGCCAAGCCCGAGGTCTACGAGCTCATCAAGGGCAACGTCGAGTCGGTCAACCGCGACCTCGCGCGCGATCCCGTGCTCGCGGGCTCGCAGATCAAGCGCTACCTCGTGCTGCGCAAGGAGCTTGACGCGGACGACGGCGAGCTCACGCGCACGCGCAAGGTGCGCCGCCGCTTCATCGGCGAGAAATACGCAACCCTGGTGGAGGCCCTCTACTCCGAGAGGACGGAGTGCGAGCTCGAGATCCAGATGAAGTTCGAGGACGGCCGTACCGGCATGGTGCGCGCCGTAATCCGCATCGCGGACGCGGAGACCTTCCCACCCGCCGGCGTGCGCGCGCCCGGCGAGCCTGTAGCGCTCAAGAAGGCGAGCTGAGGAAACCGGGGCCGATGGCCGAGCTGCCCGCCGCGCGCGCCACCGGCGAAGTCCTCCTCGGGGTCGAGAGCATCAGCCTTTCCTTCGGCGGCGTGCGGGCGCTCTCGGACGTGAGCTTCGACGTGCGGAAGGGCGAGATCCGCGCCATCATCGGTCCGAATGGTGCCGGCAAGAGCTCGCTGCTCAACTGCATCAACGGCTTCTACAAGCCCCAGGACGGCACCATCACCTACAAGGGGCGGGCGGTGCACCACATGCGCCCGCACGACGCGGCCAAGGAAGGCATCGCGCGCACCTTCCAGAACATCGCCCTCTTCCGCGGCATGTCGACGCTCGACAACATCATGACCGGGCGGCTCTTGAAGATGCGCACGAATTTCCTCTTCGATGCCGTGCACCTCGGGCGCGCGGCGCGCGAGGAGATCCGGCACCGCGAGTTCGCCGAGCGCATCATCGACTTCCTCGAGATCCAGGCCATCCGCAAGGTCCCCGTCGGCCGCCTGCCCTACGGCCTGCAGAAGCGCGTCGAGCTCGGCCGGGCGCTCGCGGCGGAGCCCGAGCTCCTGCTGCTCGACGAGCCGATGGCCGGCATGAACGTCGAGGAGAAGGAGGACATGAGCCGCTTCATCCTCGACGCGAACGAGGAATTCGGCATCACGGTGGCGCTCATCGAGCACGACATGGGCGTGGTGATGGACATCTCCGACCGCATCGTGGTGCTCGACTACGGCCGCAAGATCGCCGACGGCACGCCGGACGAGGTGCGCACCGATCGCGCCGTGATCGACGCCTATCTCGGGGTGAGCCATGAGTAGCGCCCATTTCTGTCATTGCGAGCCGACCTGCCTGCGCGAAGCCGAAGCGGCTTCGCTTCGGCGAAGGCAGAAGGCGAAGCAATCCAGGCCTTCGTACGGGCATGACGAGGACTGGATTGCTTCGTCGGCTTCGCCTCCTCGCAATGACGGGAACGCGACGGCGCGGACCTGAGCCATGCATTTCCTCTATTCCATCACGATCGACCCGTTCGCGCAGATCATCGCGGCACCCGGCTTCTTCCTCGAGGTGCTGGTCGGCGGGCTGCTCACGGGCGTCATGTACTCGCTCGTGGCCCTCGGATTCGTGCTCATCTTCAAGGCCTCGGGCGTGTTCAACTTCGCCCAGGGCACCATGGTGCTGTTCGCGGCCCTCACCTTCGTCGGCCTCATCGAGCTCAAGCTGCCGATCTGGCTCGCCGCCATCCTCACCATGGCGGTGATGACCGCGCTCGCCTTCGCGGTCGAGCGCCTGGTGCTGCGCCCGCTCGTCAATCAAGTGGAGATCATCCTCTTCATGTCCACCATCGGCATCGGCTTCGTGCTGGAGGGCCTGGGCCAGATGCTATGGGGCGGGGACGTGCACACCCTCGACATCGGGCTGCCGAGCGGGCCGATCAACATCGGCATCATCAACATCAGCAAGTTCGACCTCGTGGCGGCGATCGTCGCGGGCGTGCTCGTCACCGGGCTCGCGATCTTCTTCCAGAGGACCCGCATCGGCCGCGCGCTCCGCGCCGTCGCGGACGATCACCAGGCGGCCCTCTCGGTCGGCATTTCGCTCAAGCAGATCTGGGTGATCGTGTGGACGACGAGCGGGCTCGTGGCCCTCGTCGCGGGCATCATGTGGGGCACCAGTCTCGGCGTGCAGTTCTCCTTGACCTTGGTGGCGCTCAAGGCGCTCCCGGTCCTGATCCTGGGCGGTTTCACCTCGGTGCCGGGCGCCATCGTGGGCGGACTCATCGTGGGTGCGTTCGAGAAGATCGGCGAGGTGTTCTGGGGTCCGGCCTTTGGCGGGGCGATCGAGGACTGGCTCGCCTACATGCTCGCCCTCGTCTTCCTGCTGTTCCGGCCGCAGGGGCTCTTCGGCGAGCGCATCATCGAGAGGGTCTAGGCGATGCTCTACCGCGAGGCCGGGCAATTCAAGACGAGTTACGCCGCCGACCAGGCGATCTTCCCGATCCTGCAGGACCGCTTGGCACTCGTCGTCCTCTTGGCGGCCGCCTTTATCGGCGTCCCGCTCGTCGCCAACGAATATTGGCTGAGCACGATCTTCGTGCCCTTCCTCTGCTACGCGCTCGCGGCCCTCGGCCTCAACCTCCTCACCGGCTATGCGGGGCAGGTCTCGCTCGGCACGGGCGGCTTCATGGCGGTCGGCGCGTTTTCGGCCTACAAGCTCGCGACCGCCTTTCCCGGCCTCCATATCGTCCTGGTGCTGCTCATCGCCGGGCTGATCACGGCGGCCGTGGGCAGCCTCTTCGGCATCCCCAGCCTGCGCATCAAGGGCCTTTACCTCGCGGTCGCCACCCTGGCCGCGCAGTTCTTCCTGATCTGGCTCTTCAACCGCGTGCCCTGGTTCACCAATTACTCGAGCTCGGGCGTGATCTCGGCCCCGCCGCGCGCGGTCTTCGCTCACATCTTCGTGACCGGCCCCGAGGCGCAGCCGGTCGGCAAGTACCTCTTCGCGCTCACCGTGGTGGCGCTCTTAGCACTTGCCGCCAAGAACATGGCGCGCTCCTCGACCGGGCGCGCCTGGATGGCGATCCGCGACATGGACATCGCCGCGGAGATCATCGGCATCCGTCCGCTGGCGACCAAGCTTCTCGCCTTCGCGATCAGCTCGTTCTACATCGGCATCGCGGGGGCGCTCTGGGCCTTCGTCTATACCGGCAGCGTCGAGCCGCTCGCCTTCGACATCGACCGCTCGTTCCAAATCCTTTTCATGATCATCATCGGCGGCCTCGGCAGCGTCCTCGGCGCCTTTTTGGGGGCCGCCTTCATCGTGCTCTTGCCCATCCTGCTGATCAATGTGCCGACGCTCGTCGGCTTGAACATTCAGGTGAGCACGGTTACCAACCTTCAGTTCATTATCTTCGGCTCGCTCATCGTCTTCTTCCTGATCGCCGAGCCGAACGGCCTGGCGCGGCTTTGGCAGATCGGCAAGGAGAAGCTCCGGCTCTGGCCCTTCCCCTACTGAGGCGGAGGGGGCGGGCGCCGGCGGCCGCGGTGTAGCGCGCCGGGAGAGAGCGTTTGCGCCCCTATTCGCGCGGTGTTAGGCTTT
>DASPPM010000505.1:0-7798 GCA_035625535.1 Alphaproteobacteria bacterium | reverse complement strand
GTCATCAGCGTCGCGGCGGTGATCACCGACCAATCGATGCCCTGATCGGTGGAGGCGAAAATCTGCAAGCCGACCGTCAGCGGCCGCGTATTGACCGAGTTGGTGATGATGAGCGGCCAGAGGAAGTTGTTCCAGTGGTAGCTTACCGAGACGAGGCCGTAGGCGATGTAGACGGGCTTGGCCAGGGGCACGTAGACCCGCCACAGGAGCTGGAGGACGCCGCAGCCCTCGATGCGCGCCGCCTCGTCAAGCTCCTTGGGCACGCTCTTGAAGGTCTGGCGCAGGAGGAAAATGCCGAAGGCCGACGCCATGTAGGGCAGGCCGATGCCGATGATGCTGTCGACGAGACCGAGCGCCTTCATGGTGCGGTAGTTCTCGACGATCAGCACGTCGGGCATGATCATGAGCTGCACCAGCACGAGCATGAAAAGGAGGTCGCGGCCGAAGAAGGCGAAGCGCGCGAAGGCGAATGCGGCAAGCGTGGAGAGCACGAGCTGGGCGGCAAGGACCGAGCTCACCAGGATGAAGCTGTTGAGGAAATAGCGCGCGAATGGCGCCGCCTCCCAGGCGCGCGCGAAGTTCGCGAGCGTCAAGGGGGCGAGGAGGTCGAAACGGGTGGCGAACTCGCTGCCGTGAAAGGCGGTCCACACGGCGTAGAGGAGCGGCGTCGCCCAGAGGACGCCGAGAAGCCAGGCGCCCGCGGTCTCGAGTGCCCGGCCGGGGGCGCTGGCCTCAAAGAAAAGCCTTGCCGGCGCCCGCGCGCGCACGATCGCACTCATCGGTAATGCACTCGCCGGTCGAAGTAGAGGAACTGGCCGAGCGCCAACGCCGCCAATATCACGAGCAGCACCATGGTGAGTGCAGCACCATAGGCCGTGTCCCAATATTTGAACGCAATCTCGTAGATATAGAAGAGGAGAAGCTCGGTCGCATTGTCCGGACCGCCGCGCGTCATCACCACCACATGGTCGACCACGCGGAAGGCGTTGATCACCGCGTTCACCAGGATGAAGAGGGTCGTCGGCATGAGGAGGGGGAAGGTGACGCGGCGGAAGAAATAAAGGCGCTTGGCCCCCTCGATCGCGGCCGCCTCGCCCAAGACGGGCGGGATTTGCTGGAGGGCGGCCAAATAGAAGATCATGAAGAAGCCGGATT
Source organism: Alphaproteobacteria bacterium (assembly GCA_035625535.1). Lineage (GTDB taxonomy): Bacteria > Pseudomonadota > Alphaproteobacteria > JACZXZ01 > JACZXZ01 > DASPPM01. Next base: position 6,643 of record DASPPM010000505.1, on the reverse strand, counting down.
CCTTCCAGATCGTCACTACCATGAGACAGCCGAGCGCCGTCGCGCGGTCGCCGAGCCAGTTGCGCGCGGCGAAGCCGAGGAGATGGCGCAGCTGGTCGAGGAGGCCGTAGTCGGGCGTATAGAAGAAGAGCCAGATGTTGGCGACCGCGATCATGGGCAGCACGGTCGGGGTGAAATAGGCGAGGCGCAAGGTGCTACGGCCGTTGATTTTGCCGTTGACCCAGAGCGCCATGAGAAGGGCGAGCGCTATGGCCGCCGGAATGGTGCCGAGCGCATAGACCGCGTTGTTCTCGAGTGCCCGCCAGAACACCGGGTCCTGCAGCATGGCGTGATAATTGTCGAGGCCGACGAAGGCGGACGGGTGGCTCCCCTTGGGCGTCGAATGGAAGCTCTCGAGGAGCGTTGCCACCACCGGATAATGGGTGAAAGTGCCGAGCAGGAAGGCCGCGGGCAGAACGAGAAGCCAACCGTAGATGTGGACGCGGGCGCGGCCCATCACCCGCCCACAGGATCGTTCGTCATACCGGACAAGCAAATCCTTGTGCAACAAGGATTTGCGCGATCCGGAATCCATTGCAGGGGCAGCGCGAGGCAGCCATGGATTCCGGATAGCAAGGCTCGCAACCGGGAAACGCTCCGCCTTTCCCGGGCTCGCCTAAGCTTCCGGAATGACGCCGCGTCGCTGGAGAGCACCGTCACCTGTACGCCTTCAATATCCGCTCCGCCTCGGCCTGCGCGTCCTTCATCGCCTGGGTCGGCGTCTTGGCGCCCGTGAGCGCTGCCTGGAGCCCGTCGTTGAGCGCCTTGGTCACGCGCTGGTTGTCGTGCGTCGAGAGCTCGGCGACGGAATATTGCAGCTGGTCGCGCGCGACCGCGGCAGCCGGGAAGTCCTTGACATAGGCCTTCATCGCCGGCGTCTGCCACGCCGCGGGCGAGGTCGCCACGTAGCCCGTGTCGATGCCCCACTCTGCCGCGCGCTCGGCTGCCGTCATCCATTTGATGAAGGCGAAGGAGGCCGCGCGCTCCTCGGGGGTCGATTTCTTGAAGATGTAGAAGTTCCCCCCGCCCGTGGGCGAGCCCCGCCGCGTGTGCGCCGGCAGCATGGCGACGCCGAAGAGGAACTTCGCGTTGGTGCGCACGTTGGTGAGGTTGCCCGTCGTCGTCCACATGATCGCGACCTTGCGCTCGAAGAAGTCCGTGGGCGTGGTCCCCCACTCGACGATGCCTGGCGGATGGATCTTCCACTTGCGGCTCAGCTCGACCCAGTACTCGAGCGCCGCGATGACCTTGGGATTGTCGAAATAGGTCTCGGTCCCCGCATCGTTCATCAGGCGCACATCGTTCGCGGTGGTGAGCCCTTGAAAGAGCCAGTAGGGAAAGCCCGAGGACGGGATCTCGACGCCCCATTGCGTCACGTTGCCGCCGGCGTCGCGCTTGGTGAGCTTCTGGCCGAAGGCGACGAGCTCGTCCCAGTTCTGCGGCGGCTTCTCGGGATCGAGGCCGGCCTCCTTGAAGGCCTCCTTGTTCCAATACATCACGATTGTCGAGCGCTGGAAGGGGATGCCCCAGGTCTTCCCGCCGGTGCGGCTGTTCTCCATGAAGGCGGGATAGAAGCCGGCCATCCAATTCTTGTCCGCGTCCGTGGTCGCGAGCTCCTCGAAGGGCAAGATGGCGTCCTCGTCGATGAGCGTGAACATGTCGGTCGAGAGGATGACCGAGAGCTGCGGCACGTCCCCGCCCTTGATCGCGGTGCGTACCTTGGCGATGGTGTCCTGGTAGGAGCCGGCATAGATCGGCTTCAGTTTGATGGCCGGGTTGGCGCGCTCGAAGTCGGCGACCATGCCGTCGATGATCTTGGTGATCGGCCCGCCGACCGCGACCGGATAATAGAACTGAAGCGTGGTCTCGGCCCTTGCCGCCGCCGGAGCCCATGCCGCGGCCGACGCAAGCGCGAGCGCCGCGAGAAGCCCCTTGATACCTTCCTTCATTGCCGCCTCCCTGAAAACGCCGCTCCCCGAGATTTTTCTGGCGCTCGCCTCACGCGCGAACGCGCCGCACCGTGCCGAGCGCCTTGTGCGCCGCGCGCTCGATGCGCGCTCCGCTCTTCAGCTCGAAGAGGTGGAGGGCCGGGGGGCGCCAGGCGAGGTGCACCGGCTGCCCGGCGCCGAACTCGACGGCACCGGCGACGCGCACGGCGACGGTCTCGTTTCCCACGCGCGCGCTCACGATCGAATCGGCGCCGAGATACTCGACCCCGGCGACCCGCGCCTCGAGCCCCATGGTGTCTGCGAACGGAGCCTCCGTCGGCATGACGTCCGTCAGCACGATGTCCTCCGGCCTGAGCCCGAGTGCGAGCCCCGCCCCGCCTCCTTCGAGCACGGCGGGGCCCGAGGTACCCTTGACCACGGCACCCGCGGGGCCGTCCACGAGCGGCAGGATGTTCATGGGCGGCGTGCCGATGAAACGCGCGGCGAAGATGCTCTTGGGCCGGGCATAGAGCTCGGCGGGGGCCGCCGCCTGCTCGACCCGGCCCTCGCGCAGGAGAACGACGCGATCGGCCATGCTCATGGCCTCGCCCTGGTCGTGGGTGACGTAGAGCATGGTGATGCCAAGCTTCTGCTGAAGCGAGCGGATCTCGTGGCGCATCTCCTGGCGCAGCTGGGCGTCCAGGTTGGAAAGCGGCTCGTCCATCAGGCAGACCGGCTGGTCGGCGATGATGGCGCGGCCGAGGGCCGTGCGCTGCTGTTGGCCGCCGGAGAGCTGGCCCGGCTTGCGCTCGAGCAGGCCCGCGAGGCCCAGGAGATCGGCAGTGCGCGCGAGCCGCGCCCGCGCCTCGGCCTTGGCGACACCGCGCACGCGCAAGCCGAAGAGGATGTTCTCGGCGACCGAGAGATGCGGGAAGAGAGCGTAGGATTGAAACACCATGGCGATGCGGCGTGCCGACGGCGGGAGCGACGTCACATCCTCGCCGTCGATGAGGATGCGCCCCTCATCGAGCGTCTCGAGCCCGGCGATGAGGCGCAGCGTGGTCGACTTGCCGCAGCCGGAGGGACCGAGGAGGACGACGAGCGCCCTCGCCTCCGCCTCGAAGCTCACCCGATCGACGGCGCGGGTCGCCCCCCACAGCTTGCTCACGTCCTCGAGCGAGATGGCGCGCACGCGTGCTGACCTCCGGCCCCTCTCTTCAACCGTCCCCGCATAGCAGCATAGCGTGACGGTGCCGTGACAACCAGGGATGACGCCCCTTGACCAGTGCGCACCGCTCCGGGAGACTCCGCCCCATGAGCGACCACCTCTGGGCCTTCCTCGGCATCTCGCTCCTCGTCATCGCCACACCGGGTCCGGACACGGCCCTTACCATACGCAACAGCCTGCTCGGCGGGCGGGGCTGCGGGATTTTCACGGCCCTTGGCGTGTCGGCGGGCCAGGCGATCTGGGCGCTCGCCACAAGTGCCGGGGTCGCGAGCCTGCTGCTTGCCTCGGCAGCGCTCTTCGCCGCGGTCAAGCTCCTGGGTGCCGCCTATCTCGTCTTCCTCGGCCTCGAGGCGCTCTGGCATGCGCTCCGCCCCGCGCGGGCCGAGCCGCCTCTATTCGCGCCTGGCAGGCCGCGGCAACTCGCGGCGGCGAGCGCCTTCCGGCAAGGCATCATCAGCAATCTCGCCAATCCCAAGATGGCTGTGTTCTTCATGAGCCTGCTGCCCCAGTTCGCACCCGCTGGCCGCACCTCCTTCGCCGCCCTCGCGGCACTCGGGGCGCTCTTCTCCGCCATGACGCTCGTCTGGCTCGCGGGATATGCGCTCGCGGTCGCGCGCGCGGGCGACTTCTTGCGGCGGCCCGCGGTCAAGCGCTGGCTCGCGGGGATCACGGGCGCAGCGCTCGTTGTCCTCGGCCTCAAGCTCGCGAGCGAGGAGCGTTAGTTCTCGCGCTAAAGCATGTTCCGATGGCGCGGAATCACCCCCTCACCCAGCTCCGGCTAAGCTCGACTTCGTCTCGCTAAGCCTACGCAACCCTCTCCCCCTTCGAGGGGGAGAGGGTAGGGTGAGGGGGCTCCTTCCAAATCAACGGGACATACTCTAGCTCGGGTTCGTCATTGCGAGGAGGCGGAGCCGACGAAGCAATCCAAAATGGCAGGGCGAATTCTGGATTGCTTCGCCCGGGCTAGATCCGGGCTCGCAATGACGTCATAGGGAACCCTCTTACGGCAGCACCGCCTGGCACTCGATCTCGACCTTGGCCCCGGGAAGGGCGAGGGCGGTGACGCCGACGAGGGTGGAGGCCGGGCGGTGCGCGCCGAAATACTCCTTTCGCACCGGGTTGATGCGCGCGCGGTCGCTTACGTCGGTCAGATAGATGTTGACCTTGACGACGTGCTCGGGCCCGCCGCCCGCGGCCTTGAGGCAGGCATCGAGGCTCGCCATCGCCAGACGGAACTGCTCGACCGTGTCGGCGGGGACCGAGCCGTCCGCGCGCACGCCGATGGCACCCGAGAGCCACACCAGATTGCCCGCGCGCACGACGTGGCAATAATGGCTGATGGGCTCTTTCTGCCCCGGCACCATCAGGCGCTCAATCTTCGCCATCTCTGGCCTCCCTATTCCACGGTGACGCTCTTCGCCAGGTTGCGCGGCTGGTCCACGTCCGTGCCCTTGAGCACGGCCACGTGGTAGGCGAGAAGCTGGACCGGCAGCGCGTAGAGGATGGGGGCCACGAAGGGATCGACCTCGGGAAGCTCGAGCGAGACCTTGGCCTTCTTGCCGAGCTTGGCGATGCCCCTGCGGTCGGAGATGAAGATGACGCGGCCGCCGCGCGCGATCGCCTCCTGCATGTTGCTCGCCGTCTTCTCGAAGAGCGGACCCGAGGGCGCGATCACGATGATCGGCACGTCCTCGTCGATGAGCGCGATCGGCCCATGCTTCATCTCGCCCGCGGCATAGCCCTCCGCGTGGATATAGGAGACCTCCTTGAGCTTGAGCGCGCCTTCGAGCGCTATCGGATAGCCGGTGCCGCGCCCGAGATAGAGCACGTCGCGCGCCTCGGCGACGCTGCGGGCGATCGCCTCGATGCGCCCGTCGTGGGCCAGCACCTCGGCGGCCCGCGCCGGCACCTCCATGAGCGCGGTCACGAGCCCGCGCTCGCGCTTGGCATCGATGGCGCCGCGCGCCCGCGCGGCCGCAATGGCCAAGGCGGCGAGCACCGCGAGCTGGGTGGTGAAGGCCTTGGTCGAGGCGACGCCGATCTCGGGCCCGGCATGGGTCGGGAGCACGGCATCGGAGGCGCGTGCGATCGAGCTCTGCGCCACGTTGACGATGGAGAGGATGGTCTGCCCCGCCTCGCGCGCGTATTTGAGCGCCGCCATGGTGTCGAGCGTCTCGCCCGATTGCGAGATGAAGAGCGAGGCCCCGTCCCCGGGTAGCGGCGCCTCGCGATAGCGGAACTCCGAGGCGATGTCCGCCTCGACGGGGAGGCGTGCCAACTGCTCGAACCAGTATTTCGCGACGAGGCCCGCGAAATAGGCCGTGCCGCAGGCGGAGATGGTGAGCCGGCTCAGCCTCGCGAGGCCTATGGGGAGCTCCGGCAGGCACACCCCCAAGCTCGTCGGATTGACGAGCGTCCTGATGCAATCCCCGAGCACGGACGGCTGGTCGTAGATCTCCTTGAGCATGTAGTGGCGGTAGTTGCCCTTGCCGATGAGCGCACCCGAGAGCTGGGCGAGCCGGATCGGCCGCTCGACGACGTGGTTCGCCTCGTCGCGGATGACGGCACCTTTCGCGCTGAGCTCGACCCAGTCGCCGTCCTCGGGATAGGCGAAGCGCGAGGTGAGCGGCGCCATGGCGAGCGCGTCCGAGGCGAGATACATCTCGCCCTCGCCGTAGCCGACCGCGAGCGGCGTGCCGCGCCGGGCGCCGATCAGGAGATCCGGCCGGCCCGCGAACATGACGGCGAGCGCGAAGGCGCCGTGCAGGCGCGGCATCGCCTTCGCCATCGCCGCCTGCGGCGTCATGCCCTCTTCGAGATAAGAGGTGAGCAGCTGCGCCACCACTTCGGTGTCGGTCTCGGTGGTGAAATTGCGCCCGCGCGCCGCGAGCTCGTCGTGCAGCTCCTGAAAATTCTCGATGATGCCGTTGTGCACGACGGCGACCTTCTCGGTGGCGATGGGATGCGCGTTGTTCTCGTTGGGAGCGCCGTGCGTGGCCCAGCGCGTATGGCCGATGCCGGTCGAGCCCTTGACCGGCTCCTGCTCGAGCCGGCGCGCGAGATTGCCGAGCTTGCCCTCGGCCCGGCGGCGCTCGATCGCCCCGTTCGCGAGCGTGGCCACCCCCGCCGAATCATAGCCGCGGTACTCGAGCCGCCTGAGCGCGTCGAGAAGCCGCGGCGCCGCCTCGCCCTTGCCGATGATGCCGATGATGCCGCACATGCCGCCTCAGCCCGCTCGATCCGCGACCTGGTCGGTCAGGATATCGCCGATCAGCCTGGCTAGATGTATGGGATCGCGCGGACGCTTGGGTCGCTTGGTGACCATGGCCGATTCCTCACGGCTCCCAATAAACGCAGCTTGGCACCAATGACGGACGGCTAATGCTTGGTCTCACAAGTCTTGAACTGACAAACCCCAGATGATCAAGCTTAAAAATAAAGGATACAG
>DASPPM010000504.1:0-2809 GCA_035625535.1 Alphaproteobacteria bacterium | reverse complement strand
CCATCGGCGCGGATGGCGACGATCTCGTCTTTGAAACGGCCGGCCTTCTGCGCCGCCGCGGCCTTTTGCTGGCTTTTGAGCGCGAAGGCCTCCTGCTCGGCGCGCGGGATCTGCCACTTGCGCGCCACGTTCTCCGCCGTCTCGCCCGCGCCCAGCGCGATCTGGCCGGCCGCCATATGAGCGCTGGTCATGGACGATCCGCAGAAGCGGTTGATCGTCGTGCCCGCGACCGCCAGTGGCAGGTCAGCCAGGAGCGCCACGATGCGCGCGACGTTGAACCCCTGCTCGGCCTCGGAAAACGCACAGCCGGTCATGAGGTCCTCGATTTCCTCCGGCTTCACGCCGATCTTCTCGATCAGCCCGCGCACGACCTGCGCCTACCATGTCGTCCGGGCGGACGCGCTCACCGCGCCCTTGTTGGCAAGCATCCGGCGTAACCGGCGATCACAGTCTGGGTCATAGCGTCGCTCCTAAGTTGGAGGGGCTGTTCGCCCTTGCTCACCGCAGACTCCCGTTCCGTAAAAAACGAGAGCGCAGAGCACGGCGTTTCGCATTGATCTACATCAAAGTTGGCCCGATTTCGAAGTAGCGGAAGCTTATGGGGTCGCTGCCGCGGTTCGGCGCTGCGAGAGACGGGTGAAGAGCGACCGGTCGGACCCAAGATCGGTTTACTGGCACGACGCTGATCCCTTCTCGAGCACTGCCGCCCCCTTGCGGCCCGGGCGGACAATCCGAATGTCCAGCCCGTCCGGCACGCAGGGGCTCGCCGGACGGACGATTGGCGCGCTTCAGTCGAGGCGCTCGAATATGGCCGCAATCCCTTGGCCGCCGCCGATGCACATCGTCACAAGCGCGTAACGGCCCCTCGTCCGGTGCAGCTCATAGATGGCTTTCACCGTGAGGATGGCGCCGGTCGCGCCCACGGGATGCCCGAGGGAGATGCCCGAGCCGTTGGGGTTGACCTTCGCCGGATCGAAGCCCAGTTCGCGGGCGACCGCACAAGCTTGGGCCGCGAACGCTTCGTTCGACTCGATGACGTCGATGTCGGCGATCGAGAGACTGGTACGGGCCAGGACTTTCTGGGTCGCAGGGATGGGGCCGATGCCCATATAGTCCGGCTCGACGCCTGCATGGGCGTAGCCCACCAGACGCGCGAGCGATTTCAGCCCGTTCGTCTTTGCGGCGCGGGACTCGGCAAGCACGACCGCCGCCGCGGCGTCGTTGATGCCGGAAGCATTGCCGGCCGTCACCGTGCCGTCGCCCTGGAAGGCGGGCTTCATCTTGGCGAGGACCTCGAGCGTCGTGTCCGCCCGGACGTGTTCGTCGGTATCAAAGATCTTCACGCCCTTGCGCGTTGCGATCTCAACCGGAACGATCTGCTCCTTGAACCTGCCCTCGGCGATGGCCTGGGCGGCGCGTCGGTGACTCTCCACCGCCAGCGCGTCCTGGTCCTCGCGGGTGACGCCGTAGCGCGCCGCTACGTTCTCCGCCGTGACGCCCATGTGGATGTCCTGCCACGGGTCATGCAGAATGGAGAGCATGTAGTCGAGCATGCGGCCGTCACCCATGCGCTCGCCCCAGCGCATCCCGGTCGAGAGATAGGGGCCGCGGCTCATGGATTCGGCGCCGGCGCCGATTGCGAAGTCGGCCTCGCCGAGCGCGATGGTCTGCGCGGCGGAGATGATCGCCTGAAGTCCCGATCCGCACAGACGGTTCACGTTGAAGGCCGGCGTCTCCTTCGGCACCCCCGCGTTGATTGCTGCGACGCGGCTGAGATAGGCGTCCTTGGGTTCGGTCGGGATGACGTTGCCGAGCGCCACGTGTCCCACGGCGCCGGGCTCGACCCGGCTGCGATCGAGCGCGGCGCGAACTGCGATGGTCGCCAGTTGCGAGAGCGGCACATCCTTGAGGCCGCCGCCGAATGCGCCGATTGCAGTGCGCGCGGCGCCGACGATTACGATATCGCGTGTCATTCTGATCCTCCCGTACTGTTCATGGCGCCGCGGCCGATGCGCCGCGGGGCGCTTGAACGCGCGACGTCTTGCCAATCGTCCAAGACGGCTATCTTGACCAAGGCATTTTCTAACCGCACGGCAGCGGGCTTACAATACGCCAAGCCGCACGCGCGCCCGGGCGGCGCAGATGACCCTTCGTCCGCAAAGGCGCTCGCAAAGAGGACGTTCTGCTTACCGCAACCGGAGACATGGCGGCCTGCCGCTTCGTATGATCCGGCCTCCGTTGCTGTTTTTTCGAGTGACTTACCAAATATTCTCCGAGAGACCACGCTAGCAGCGGGCATTGTCAGACCAGGGCCGGCAAGTCAACTCTCCTCGGAATTCTCGCGGGCGTCGTGGTGCCCGATGCGGGCAGAATAGAGATCGATGGAAGACCCGTCGTCATCGACGGAGCGGCGCGGGCGCAGGCGCTCGGCCGCGAAGGGTCGACCTGCTCCACGCCCAGGAACGACGGGCGGTGCCAGGCGCGCGACGCCGCGAGCCATAGATGCAATTGTTAACCGGGTGGCGCATAAGACTTTACTTTTGGTCAGACTCGACGTCCTCAGACGACCACTCTCCTTCCTCAGAAATCTTAGCCAAAAGGGCAGCCTCGTCGTCGATCATATCTGAAACGTGTTTCAAATAGCGCTGAGTCAGAAGATGATGATGCCTGAGTTTACCTTCGTCCTCCTCGTCTCGCATCCTGCCTGCCATGCCGTTAGAGCCATTTCCAGGCAAGCCGAGGAGCGTCTTTTTGAGTTCATCCATTGCGATCCCCAAGAGGTTTTCAGTTCAGCGCCGAGAACAACATC
>DASPPM010000503.1:0-9215 GCA_035625535.1 Alphaproteobacteria bacterium | reverse complement strand
TTCTGCTCACGCTGCAAGACACGGAGGAGCGCCGCCGCTATCTCAACGCCAGGGCCACGATCGCGCGCCTGATCGCCATGCGCGCCGTCCCCGTCATCAACGAGAACGACACGGTGGCGACCGAGGAGATCCGCTTCGGCGACAACGACCGACTCGCCGCGCGCGTGGCCCAGATGGCGAGCGCCGATACGCTGATCCTGCTTTCAGACATCGACGGGCTCTATACCGCCGATCCGAAGCGCCACAAGACGGCCAAGCACGTCCCGATGGTGCGCGAGCTCTCGCCCGAGATCGAGGCGATGGCGGCCGCCGCGCGCCCGGGCTACAGCTCGGGCGGCATGCCGACCAAGCTCGCCGCCGCCAAGATCGCCATGAGTGCTGGCTGCCGTATGGTGATCGCCAAGGGCGAGCCGCTCCATCCCCTCGCTGCGCTCGAGGAGGGTGCCAGCTGCACCTGGTTCCTGCCGCAGACGAGCCCGCTCAACGCGCGCCGCCAGCTCATCGCCACGGCGCTCAAGCCCGCGGGCTCGGTCGTGGTCGATGCCGGGGCCGCGGCGGCGCTCAGGGCGAACAAGAGCCTGCTCCCCGCAGGCGTCGTCGCGGTCGTCGGCAGTTTCGAGCGCGGCGATGCCATCCTCGTCTCCGATCGCGAGGGCCGCGAGATCGCGCGCGGCCTCTCCGCCTATGGTGCCGCCGACGCGCGCCGCATCATGGGCCACCAGAGCCGCGAGATCGAGGCGCTCTTGGGCTACCGTGGACGCGAGGAGCTCATCCACCGCGACGATCTGGTGCTGAGGTGAGGGAGCGAACTGCCGTCGGGGCCAACCCAAGCGAAACAATTGCAGCAACCCCTTGCCGTCGCTTCCCTATCGCCCCAGTGCGGATTGAAAAATGTCACCCCGACGGCCGGCGGGTACGCCCTTCTTGTCTGCCCAATGTTTCCACAATGCTCCCACCGTTTCGCAACGGGCGGCAAAGAGCCCGCCGAAAGCGCAGGATTGGAATTTGGGACCTTCGGTTCGGACCTCGGATTCGTTTGATTGACGCTAGTAAGGAAAATCCTTACAATAGCTAAATTCATTTTCCGAGCGAGCCATGATCACGAGCAAGCTCACCAGCAAGGCGCAGACCACGGTTCCGCAAGCCGTCCGAGCGGCCCTCCGCCTCCGGGCGGGCGACGAAATCGTCTATACGATCGACGGCAGCCGCGTCATCCTGAGCAAGGCTCCTGCAGCGCCGGTTGAAGATCCTTTTGCGACCTTCAGCGAATGGGCCTCCGACAACGATCGGCAAGCCTATGGCAAACTTTGACGCTTGGGACGTGGTCAAGGTCCCCTTTCCGTATACCGACCGCCCCATTCGTCAATATCGACCGGGGCTCGTGCTTGCGGCAGGCGATCTCGCGGCGGCGCACGGGCTACTCTGGGTCTTGATGATCACGAGCGCTGAAAATCGCCGCTGGCCCGATGACGTCGTCGTCTCGGATATCGCCGCGGCTGGTCTACCGGCCCCTTCAGTGGTGCGCTCTGCCAAGGTGGCGACCATTGACGCGCGGGATGCCGAGCGTATCGGCGTACTCCCGCGCGCCGACCGAGCCAAGGTCGTACGCTGCGTCAGCCGCATCTTGGCGTCGCTTTGCCTCCCCAAGAGACGACCCTGACCGCGAAGTGCCGGGTATCCCGGCATCGCCGACCCTGGAATCGCGCGGGATTCTACGTTAGCGTGGCGCCTTCCGTAGCGGAGCTTACGAGGAGAGAGCGGGTGAGTGCGGTCGAGCCGATCGAGCGTCGTGACCTCCATGCCCTCATGCAGGGCATCGGCGCGCGCGCGCGCGCGGCGGCGTTCGAGCTCGCGCGCACGCCGGCAGCCCTCAAGGCGAAGGCGCTCAACGCCGCCGCCGCCGCGGTGCGCCGGAACAAGGCGGCGATTCTCGCGGCCAACGCGCGCGATCTCGCCGAGGCGAGGGGCAAGGACACGAAGCCGGCCTTGCTCGACCGGCTCCTCCTCGACGAGGCCAGGCTCGAGGCGATCGCGGGCGGGCTCGAGAGTGTCGCCCTCCTGCCCGATCCCGTGGGCCAGGTGATGGCCGCCTGGGACCGGCCCAACGGCCTCCATATCGAGCGCGTGCGCACGCCCCTCGGCGTCATCGGCATCATCTACGAGGCGCGGCCCAACGTGACGGCGGACGCGGCCGGGCTCGCGCTCAAGGCGGGCAACGCCGCGATCCTGCGCTGCGGTGCCGAGAGCTTTCAGTCCTCGACGGCACTTGCCGATTGCCTCTCTGAAGGCTTGCGCGCGGCCGGCATCCCCGAGGCGGCGATCCAGCTCGTGCCCACGCGCGAGCGCGCGGCGGTGGGCGAGATGCTCGCCATGAGCGGCCTCATCGACGTGATCGTGCCGCGCGGCGGCAAGTCGCTCATCGAGCGGGTCCAGCGCGAGAGCCGCATCCCGGTGCTCGCCCATCTCGAGGGCAACTGCCACGTCTACGTGCACGCCTCGGCCGAGCTCGAGATCGCGCGCCGGATCATCTTGAACGCCAAGATGCGGCGCACCGGCGTCTGCGGCGCCGCCGAGAGCCTGGTGATCGACCGCGCCATCGCCAAGAGCCATTTGCCGGCCATCGCCGCGGCGCTCATGGCGGCCGGCTGCGAGGTGCGCGGCGACGCCGAGGCGCGCGCCGTCGTGAGTTCGATCCGTCCGGCGAGCGAGGCCGACTGGTCGACCGAGTATCTGGACGCGATCATCTCGGTCAAGGTGACGGGCGGCCTCGAGGAGGCGATCGCCCATATCAACCGCTACGGCTCGCACCACACGGATGCCATCATCGCCGCGGATAGGGCGGCGGCCGAGCGCTTCCTCAACGAGGTCGACAGCGCGATCGTGCTGCACAACGCCTCGACCCAGTTCGCCGACGGCGGCGAGTTCGGCATGGGGGCCGAGATCGGCATTGCCACGGGCCGGCTCCACGCGCGCGGGCCGGTGGGCGCGGAGCAGCTCACCAGCTTCAAATACGTGGTCCGCGGCTCGGGGCAGGTTCGCCCCTGAGCGAGACGCTTCACCGCAATCCGGCCGGCTCCCTGCAGGCGCCTCGCCCGCACCTCGCGGCCGACTTCGGCCGCCGCCGCATCGGCCTTCTGGGCGGCTCCTTCAACCCCGCGCACGGGGGCCATCGCCACATCAGCCTGATTGCGCTCAAGCGATTGAATCTGCAGGAAATCTGGTGGCTCGTCTCGCCCCAGAACCCGCTCAAGCCGAGGGCCGGGATGGCGCCCTTTGCCGAGCGCTTCCGAAGCGCCGTCGCGGCGGCGCGCCACCCTCGCATCAAGGTGAGCGACCTCGAGGTCCGCCTCGGCACGCGCTATACCGCCGACACCATCGCCCTCCTCAAGCGGCGCTTTCCGCGCCTCAAATTCGTCTGGCTCATGGGTGCGGACAATCTGCGGCAAATCTCCGGCTGGCAGCATTGGCCGAAAATCTTCACGGAACTGTCCATTGCAGTTTTCGACCGCCCCACTTATTCTTCTAAGGCGTTGGCAGGAAAGGCCGCGCGCCGTTTTTGGCGTTTCCGCGTGCGGTCGCGTCAAGCCAAGCGTATAGCCGAGCTCGAGCCGCCTGCATGGGTGTTCCTCCATATCCCCCTGCACCGGGCCTCGGCGAGCGCGATCCGGGCGGCGCGCGGCGTTCGCCCTCGCGAACCTAAGGAAAGGAGAGCACAACCATAGCACGACGCCAGAGAAAGCCGTCCACTCCCGCTGAGGCGCTTTGCCGGCTCATCGAGCGCTCGCTCGAGGACGACAAGGCCATCGACCCGGTGATCATCAGCCTCGAGCACAAGTCCACGATCGCCGACTTCATGATGGTCGCAAGCGGCACCTCTCAGCGGCAGGTGGGCGCAATGGCCGAGCATCTCATGGAGAAGCTCAAGGCCGCCGGAATCAGGACGGCACATGTCGAGGGCACCGAACAAGGCGATTGGGTGCTGATCGACGCCGGCGATGTGATCGTCCATCTCTTCCGCCCCAAGATCAGGGCGCTCTACAATCTCGAAAAGATGTGGGGACGAGCGCTCCGCGGATCAGAGCATGCCGTAGAGCTGATCGCCTGAGCGCGACGGCAGCCGGCCGCGGGCCGCCCCTTGCGGGCGTCGCGAATGCGACGCTTGCAGCGTTGGAGCATGTCCCCATGAGGTAGAACCGCCTCGCTCGTCACCCCCGCGCAAGCGGGGGTCCAGCAGGCCATTGGATTCCCGCTCCCCGCCTTCGCGGGGACAAGCTTCGCGGGAATGACGATCGGAGCGACGTAAGCTGGGGTGCCATGCGTATTCTTCTGGCCGCCGTCGGCCGCGCCCGCACCGGCGTCGAGCGCGGCCTTTACGAGCATTACGCGGCCCGACTCGCCTGGCCGCTCCGCCTCAAGGAGATCGAGCTCGGCCGCACGCTCCCGCCGGCCCAACAGAAGCTCAAGGAGGGCGGGCTCCTGCTCGCCGCCGTGCCCAAGGGCGCCAAGCTTATGGCGCTTGACGCGCGCGGCGAGCTCTTGACGAGCGAGGCCCTGGCCGCGCGTCTCGGCAGCTGGCAGGACGCAGGCGTGGGCGAGCTCGCCTGCCTCATCGGCGGCTCTCACGGCCTCGCCGAAGCCGTCCTTGCGCGCGCCGATCTCGTGCTCGCACTCGGACGCGTGACCTGGCCCCATCTTCTCGTGCGCGGGCTCTTGGCCGAGCAGCTTTACCGGGCGCAGCAGATTCTGGCGAGGCACCCCTATCACCGGGCCTGAGACCCGCGCGGGTCAAAGCCCTATTCGCCGGCACTTCCTTGCCCTATATAGACGCCATGAGCGAGGTTGAGCGCCCCCGCCCGGTCGTCCTCTGTGTGCTCGACGGCTGGGGCTACCGCCGCGACGGCGCGGACAACGCGGTCTTTGAGGCCCGTATGCCGGTGTGGAACCGGCTCCTCGCCGAATGCCCGATGGCGCTCCTCAATGCCTCGGCTGAGGAGGTCGGCCTGCCCGCGGGACAGATGGGCAATTCCGAGGTCGGGCACATGAACCTCGGGGCCGGCCGCATCGTGACCCAGGACCTGCCGCGCATCGACCAGGCGCTGGCCGACGGCTCGCTCGCCGCTAACCCGCGCTTGCGCGACTTCATCGCGAGACTCAGGGAGAGCCAGGGACGGGCCCATCTCTTGGGCCTCCTCTCGCCGGGAGGCGTGCATTCGCACCAGGACCAGCTCGCAGCGCTCGCCCGCCTCATCGCCGGCGCAGGCGTTCCCGTCGTCGTCCACGCTTTCCTCGACGGGCGCGACACGCCGCCCAAGAGCGCCCTCACCTTCGTCGCCGACTTCGAGCGCCGCCTGGGCGGCCTCGACAATGTTCGCTTCGGCACCATCGGCGGGCGCTACTATGCCATGGACCGCGACAAGCGCTGGGAGCGCGTGGCGCTCGCCTATCGCGCGCTCGTCGCGGGCGAGGGGCGGAGCGCCAAGGACGCGACGAGCGCCATCACCCAAGCCTATCGGCGCGGCGAGACGGACGAGTTCGTCAAGCCGACCTGCCTCGGCGACTACCACGGCATGGCCGAAGGCGACGGCCTTCTCATGGGCAACTTCCGCGCCGATCGCGTGCGCCAGATCCTGACGGCCCTGCTCGATCCCGCCTTCGACGGCTTCAAGCGCGGGGGCCTGGTCAAATTCGCGGCGACGCTCGGCCTGGTCGAGTACTCGAAGGAGCTCAACCGCTTCCTTCCGGCGCTCTTCCCGCAGCAGGAGCTCTCCGACACGCTGGGCGAGGTCGTCGCGCGCGCCGGGCTCAAGCAGCTCCGCATCGCCGAGACGGAGAAGTACGCGCACGTCACCTTCTTCTTCAACGGCGGGGAGGAGAGGCTCTTCCCCGGCGAGGAGCGCGTGCTCGTGCCCTCGCCCAAGGTCGCGACCTACGATCTCAAGCCGGAGATGTCGGCCGAGGAGGTCACCGACCGCCTGGTGGCGGCGATCGAGAGCGGGAGCTTCGATCTCATCGTCGTCAATTATGCCAACGGCGACATGGTCGGTCACACCGGCATTCTCGCCGCGGCGGTCAAGGCGGCGGAAACGATCGATCATTGCCTTGGCCGCCTCGAATCCGCCGTCAAGCGCGCAGGCGGCGCCCTCCTCGTTACGGCAGATCACGGCAATCTCGAGGAGATGCGCGATCCGCGCACCGGCGAGCCGAATACAGCCCATACCACGAACCCGGTACCGCTCGTTCTGGTGAACGGACCCGCTTCCGTGAGGGGGCTGCACGACGGCCGCCTCGCCGACGTGGCGCCGACCATCTTGGCGCTCATGGGGCTGCCGCAGCCTGCGGCCATGACCGGCCATGCCCTCGTCCTCGCGGAGTCACCCGGCGCGCGGACAGAAGGAAAGCGTGCTTCCGCGTGAGCGAGGGCTCAGGAGTGCGGCCTTGGCCCTGCTCCTCTTGGCCGGGCCGGCCGCCGCGGACGAGCGCACGGGCAATCCCGCCTCGCAGTCGCTCGAGCGGGTCGAGCGCGCGCTCGAGGAAGGCAAGACGCGCGCGGCGGACCTTGGCAAGCGCTCGGCTGCTCTTGCCGGCGAGCTTGCCGAGTTGCGCCACCAGATGATCGACGCCGCCAAGGCGACGCAGGAGGAGGAGGACCAGCTCAGCGCGATCGAGGGCACGCTCGCCGAGTTGCGCAGCAGCGAGAAGGAAAAGACGCAAAAGCTGCGCGAGCAGCATGGCCGGCTCGCCCTCACCCTCGCAGCGCTCGAGCGTCTGGCCCTCTATCCGCCCGAGGCTTTGGCCGCCTTGCCCGAGAGCCCGGTCGATACGGTGCGGAGCGCCTTGCTCCTGCGCACGGCGATTCCCGCCGTCGAGGCCCGCGCGGCGAGGCTGCGCGCGGACCTCGACTCGCTCAGCGAGGTGAGGCAGCAGATCACGCAAGAGCGGCAGGCGGGCAACGCTGCGAAGCGGCAGCTCGAGGCCAACCAGCGCCGCCTCGCCGCACTCGTCGAGCGCAAGGCCGAGCTCTACCGCCAACTCGAGGGCGAGCGCCGGGGTGCGGAGGACCGCATCGTCAAGCTCGCGGCGCAAGCCAAGGATCTGCGCGAGCTCATGGCGCGCATCGAGGCCGAGCGCCAGGAGCGCGAGGCGGCACTCGCGAAGTTGAAGCCGCCGACCCCGCCGCCCCGGGCAGCCCCGGATAGCTCCGCGGGCCAGGAGCAAATGGCCTCCCTCCCCCCGGGAGCGCCCTTGCCGATTCGGCCGATCAGCGAGGCTCAAGGTCATCTCACGCTGCCTGCCCGCGGGAAGATCACCAGGGAGTTCGGCGCGCCGGATGCCTACGGCACGACGAGCAAGGGGCTCACCATCGAGACCCGGCAGGGGGCGGAGATCGTCGCACCTTACGACGGGCGGGTGGTCTATGCCGGCCCTTTCCGGGGCTACGGGCAAATCTTGATCATCGAGCACAGCGAAGGCTATCATAGCCTTCTCGCGGGCTTGTCACGGATCGACGCAGCCGCCGGCCAGTGGGTCCTGGCCGGCGAACCGGTAGGTGCGATGGCGCAACAGGAGATTGGCGAGCCCGAGTTGTATTTGGAGTTGCGGCGCAACGGCCGGCCCATCAACCCATTGCCGTGGCTGGCACTTCACAAAGGTAAGGTGAGCGGATGAATCGTCACTTCATGTTGGCGGCTGCCATGGCCGCGGCCCTCTTGCTCCTGTCGCGGGACGTGGGCTCGGCCCAGAATGCCGGCGCCACCAATGCGGACACCAGCGCCGACACCTATCGCGCGCTCAGCCTGTTCGGCGACGTGTTCTCGAAGGTCAAGGAGGACTACGTCGAGCCGGTCGAGGATGACAAGCTGATCGAGGCTGCGGTCAACGGCATGCTGACCTCGCTCGACCCGCACTCGGGCTACATGAACGCCAAAAGCTTCCGCGACATGCAGATTCAGACCCGCGGCGAGTTCGGCGGACTCGGCATCGAGGTCACCATGGAGAACGGCCTGGTCAAGGTTGTCTCGCCGATCGACGACACGCCGGCGGCGAAAGCCGGCATCAAGCCGGGCGATCTCATCGTCCAGCTCGACAACGAGCCCGTCCAAGGCATGACGCTCGAGGAGGCGGTCGAGAAGATGCGCGGGCCGGTGAATTCGTCCATCAAGCTCACCATCCGGCGCGGCAAGGAGCAGCCCTTCGAGGTGAGCCTGAAGCGCGCCACCATCAAGATTCAATCGGTGCGCTCGGAGATCTTCGACAACATCGGCTACATCCGCATCTCCTCGTTCAGCGAGCAGACCGACGACGGGGTCAAGGCGGCGATGGCCAAGTTCAAGGACAAGCTCGGCAAGAATCTCCAGGGCATCGTGCTTGACCTGCGCAACAATCCGGGCGGCCTCCTCGACCAGGCCGTCGCGGTGTCGGACGACTTCCTCGACCGCGGCGAGATCGTGTCGACGCGCGGCCGCCGCGCCGAGGACGTCCAGCGCTTCAATTCCCACGGCCACGATCTTGTGGCCGGCGTGCCCATGGTGGTGCTGATCAACGGCGGCTCCGCCTCCGCCTCGGAGATCGTCGCAGGCGCGCTCCAGGACCATCACCGCGGCGTGCTGCTCGGCACGCGCTCCTTCGGCAAGGGCTCGGTGCAGACGATCGTGCCGCTCGGCAGCCACGGGGCCATGCGGCTCACCACCGCGCGCTACTACACGCCGTCGGGACGCTCCATTCAGGCGCGCGGAATCGACCCCGACATCGTCGTCGAGCAGGCCAAGGTCGAGCACATCTCCGATGGGGAAATGCGCACCGAGCGCGACTTGCGCGGCGCCTTGCACAACGACACCACACCGGAGGAGCAGCCGGGCGATACGGACAAGGACAAAGACAAGGACAAGAGCAAGGGTGGGGAAAGCAAGGCGGCTCCCAGCGACCAGACGGCCAAGCCGGCCGAAGCGGAAAAGCCGCTCGACAGCCAGGACTATCAGCTCGCACGGGCGCTCGACCTTCTGCGCGGCGTGACATTGTTCAACCAGCACGTGAGCAATTGAATGGAGACGCCGAGGCGCTCCCTTCTCACTTAGCGGTGCAGTCCTAAGGACGGGCATGTGAATGGCCGGAGTGCCAAGAAGGACGACGAACGGCGGCTGAGTCCGCTCAGCGCGACGATTCTCGTCCTTCTGGGGTTCCTCCTCGAGGTCATTGCCTGGCTATGGATCGCGGGCCCG
>DASPPM010000502.1:0-4417 GCA_035625535.1 Alphaproteobacteria bacterium | reverse complement strand
CCCCTGGCGCATTGAGGTCGATCGTCTCGAACGGGCCCATGAAGGACCAGCGCAGGCCAAGGCCTTTCTTGACGGTCTTGTCGATGTCCTCGGTCGAGACATAGCCGTCCTCGACGAGACGAAAGGCCTCGTTGAGGAGCGCCGCCTGCAGGCGGTTGAGGACGAAGCCCTCGATTTCGCGATCGAGGACGATAGGCACCTGGCCAACCTCCTCGAGCAGCTCCTTGGCACGGCGAACGATTTGGGGATCGCTGAAGCGCGTCGGCACGAGCTCGACCAGCGGCACGAGATGGGGCGGATTGACGGGATGCGCTACCAGGCAGCGCGCGCGACCGGCGAGCGTTTCGGTGAAGAGCGAGCCGGGGATGCTCGAGGTCGAGCTCGCGAGGATCGCCTGAGGTGCCGCGAGCCTGTCGAGCTCGGCGAAGATCTGGCGCTTCGCCTCGAGCGTCTCGACGGCGTTCTCCTGGACATAGTCGGCTTCCGCCACGGCCTGGGCAAGGCTCTTCGCGAGATCGATCCGCGCAAAGACCGCCGCCGGCATCTCCTCAAGCAGGCCTTCGTCGGCGAGCGCTTCCAGGCCGGCGCGGATGGCGCCGGGTGCGGCGGCCATCGCTTTCGGGTCCGGATCGAACATGGCGACCACGGCGCCGCCGCGCGCGAAGACGATGGCCCACGCCCGACCGATCAAGCCGCAGCCGACAATGCCGATCTTGCTCCCCAGCGCCAGACGCACGGCACCGGTCCCCTTTTTTGCCGATTATACGCCGCGGTCCCGGCTCGGCCGCAGGCTTGAACGAACGCAGAAACAGTGCAGAACGCGCTTGATCTTGCGCGCGTTCTCCGTGATCTATTGGCTATCCATCGCGTTGCGGAGACCAACTCCCCGAATGTCCCAGCCCCTCCTTCGCATCGGCACGCGCGGCAGCCCGATGGCACTCGTCCAGGCGCGCCAGCTCCGTGACGCGCTCGCGGCCGCCCATCCCGAACTCGCCCCCGCCGCGGCGATCGAGATCGTGGTCGTCCGCACGACGGGCGACAAGGTCCAGGACCGCGCCCTCGCCGAATTGGGCGGCAAGGGGCTCTTCATCAAGGAGATCGAGGAGGCGCTCTCGGCGGGCCGCATCGATCTCGCCGTGCATTCGGCCAAGGACGTGCCAACCTTCCTTCAGGGCGGTCTCGAGCTCGCTTGCTTCCTCAAGCGCGACGATCCTCGCGACGCCTTCATCTCGAGCAAGGCGGGCGGCTTCGAGGCGCTCGCCCCCGGTGCGGTCGTCGGCACCGGTTCATTGCGACGCCAAGCCCAGATCCTCTCCCGCTGGCCCGGGCTCAGGATCGTTCCCTTCCGCGGCAACGCGGAGACGCGCTTGCGCAAGCTCAAGGAGGGCCAGGCGGACGCGACCGTACTCGGCATCGCGGGGCTCGCGCGTATCGGATGCCAGGATGCGGCGCGCAAGGTTCTCTCGCCCGAGGAGATGCTGCCGGCCGTGGCGCAGGGTGCCATCGCGGCCGAGATTCGCGGCGACGACGCGCGCGCGCGCGCCTGGCTCGCGCCCCTCGATCATGCGCCCACGGCCATTGCGATCGCCGCCGAGCGCGCGATGCTCGCCGAGCTCGAGGGCTCGTGCCGCACGCCCATCGCCGGGCTCGCGGAGATCGACGGGGCGGAAATGCTCACGCTTCGCGCGCTTGTCGCCATGCCCGATGGCAGCGCCGTGCACCGCACGACGCAAACGGGCGCTAGCGCGGATGCCCTGCGCATCGGCCGCGAGGCCGGCCGGGCGCTCAAGGCGAGCGCAGGTGCCGCGTTCTTCGCGGCCCTCGCCTGAAAGGGCGGGGCACGCCGGCGATGACGACCATGGCCGTGCCGACCATAATGAACGCCAAGCCGGCGACGTTGCCGAAGCTGCGGCCCGGCATCGAGACGCCCGCGAGCGGGTGCGCCGCGATCTCGAGAAAGAGCTCGAATTTCTCGACGAGAAAGCCGAATGCCATGACGGCAACGGCCGTGCGCACTCAAGCGCGGAAGGCGCGCTCGTTCGCCGCGTGATCGCCGAAGCTCTTGACCATCGTGCCACCGCCAGCCGCGCCATGCCGCAGGCACATTGCATCATGTCGCTGTCTCGATTCGGCGCGCGATCCACTGATTGAGACTGACGCCCTCGGCTTCCGCTCGGGCAGCCGCTCGACGGTGGGTCTCCGGATCGATGCGAAGCGGAATGTTGCCGCTGTAGGGCCGGTCCGGCGTCTCGCCGCGTTCCGCGCAAAAGGCGAGGTAATCGTCGATACTATCGCGGAACGCTTGCTCGACCTCTGCGAAGGTCTCGCCCTCGAAGGTGATCACGTCACGCAGGCCAGTAACGCGACCTGCGAAAGTCCCGTCTCCGGCCTCGACTGTTCCGACATAGCCCTTGTATTCGAGCACAGTTCTTACTCCTTTCCCGCCTTCACGCCGGCCGCGATCGTGCTCGACCGCTGACGACCCGCTACCCCGCGACCCGGCAGCCGTACTCGAGCGCAGCCTCGAGAAGATGCTCCCATAGCGAGACGGCAAAGCCGCGATAGACGTAAAGATCGACGGTCGGCGCGTCGTCGAGCGCATGGAGCAGCACGTTGATATGCGCGTAGGTGCTCTGCACCGCCGCACCGCTGCCGAAAGCCCTCGCATGGAAGTCAAGCCCGCAGCCCTTGGCGAGGAGATCGCGCACGTGCGTGCCGCCGATGCGGATCACGCTGCGCGCGTGGGAGAGCCCGCTGATCGCGGCTTCGAGGCCCGCGAGCGCCTCTTGGAGCGCGCCCTCGAGCCCGCCGTTTTCGGGTGCTACGAGCAGCACGCGTCCCGGCCCCGTCCAGAGAGCTGCAAGGCCGCCCGCGACCTCGGCACGATTGGGCGTGCGCGGCAGCACCAGGCCGAGCGCCGTCTCGACCCGCTCCGCGGCGCTTGGATATTCGGCGGGGGCGACGGCGAGCTGCACCATCGCGAGCCCGCGGCGCTCGGCAAGCAGGATGCCAGGACCGCTCGCGGGCACGGTGCCGAAGTCGCCCGCATGCATGACGGCGGCAAGGGCCGAGCGGCGTGCCGGGAGCTCAGCCATGGAGGCGCTTCCCCTCCGGATCGATGAAGACGGGATCAGAGACTCCGACCGCCACCACCTCGCCCTTGAGCGGGAAGCTCGCATAGAGTGTCTCGCCCTTGCGCGCGAGGCCGCCCGCGACCAGCGCCAAGGCGATCGGATGGCCGAGCGTGGGACTCCATGCCGCCGAGGTCACATGACCGATGGCACTCTCCGCCCCGCTCGCCTCAACGACGATGTGAGCACCTGCGCGGATGCGCGTCTTGCCGTCGACGGGCGCCAATCCCACCAGCCGCGGGCGCTGGGGGTCCTGAAGTCCCGGCCGCGCCAAGAGTGCCTTGCCGATGAAGTCCTTCTTCGTGCTGACGAGACGGCCGAGCCCGAGATCCTGCGGCGTGGTCTGGCCGTTGAGCTCGCCTCCCGCAACATGGCCCTTCTCGATGCGCAGCGTGCCCATCGCCTCGGTGCCGTAGGCGATGATGTCCTCCGCCCGGCCCGCCGACAGCGCCGCTTCCCACACGAAGCGGCCCCAATCCGCCGGCACGTTGATCTCGTACGCGAGCTCGCCCGAGAAGCTGATGCGGAAGACGCGTGCCGGAATGCCGGCAATGCTGCAGTCGCGCACGCCCATGAAGGGGAGTGCCGCGTCGCTCACATCGATGTCGGCGAGCCGCGCGAGCACCGCGCGGCTCCTCGGCCCGGCGAGCGCCATCGCCGCCCACTCCTCGGTCACCGAGCTCGCTTGCACCTTGAGCTCGGGCCACACGACCTGAAGGTAGTATTCGAGATGAGCGAGCACCTTCGCCGCGTTCGCGGTCGTCGTGGTCATGAAATAGCGATCCTCGCCCACGCGCGAGGTGGTGCCGTCGTCGAAGGCGATGCCGTCCTCGCGCAGCATGAGCCCATAACGCGCCTTGCCCACGGCAAGCGTCTTCCAGCCGTTGACGTAGACGCGGTCGAGGAGCTCGGCGGCATCGCGCCCTACGATGTCGATCTTGCCGAGGGTCGAGACATCGACGAGGCCGACCGCCTCGCGTACGTGCTTGGCCTCGCGCGACGCGGCGGCGCGCACGTCCTCGCGCCCGCGCGGATAGTAGCGCGGCCGCAGCCAGAGGCCGGCCTCGACGAAGACGGCGCCCTCTTCCTCATGCCATTCATGCATCGCCGAGCGTCGGATCGGCTGGAACGCCTTGCCGACCTCGCGGCCGGCAAGCGCTCCGAAGGTGACCGGCGTGTAGGGCGGCCGGAAGGTGGTCGTGCCGACCGACGGGATCGGCTGGCCGCGCAGCTGCGCCATGAGGGCAAGGCCGTTCAGGTTCGCAGTCTTGCCCTGGTCGGTGCCC
>DASPPM010000501.1:0-4073 GCA_035625535.1 Alphaproteobacteria bacterium | reverse complement strand
TTTACGCGGACCTCGCGCTCCGCTTTGCGCGCCTGAGCCAAATCGAAAGCGAGCTGCATTCGCATCAGGTGTTCCATCTTCGGCCCGAACGCCTTCTCGATGCGGAGCGCCATCTCTGGCGACAATGCCGCACGGCCATTGGGAAGCGCGGAAAGCGCCGGCCTCGTGACGCCCAGCAGTTTTGCCGCACCGGTGACGGAGAGCGCGAGCGGCTCGATCACCTCCGTGCGGACGAACTCCCCGGGATGGGCTGGTCGTGCCATGCGACGCGTCCGGATCTTCATGTGCGACCGTTAGCGCGAAGTGCGTCGCTTGTAAAGCTACGCTTTACGAATTTGCGGCGTCGGCCTGCGGCGAGGCGTTCTTCCGAGGGCAACGCCGTCCCTCACCCTTCCCATCGCTGACGCGATGGGCCCCTTCCCTCTCCCGCCATGCGGGGGAGGGAGGTCGAGCGCGCTGCTCAGTTCGTGCGATAGCCGAGGGCCACGGCCGCGATCGCCATGCCGACCGCGGCCTGGGTGGGGTCGACGACGGGAAGTCCAAGCGTCTCCTCGAGTGCCGCGCGGTACTTGGCCATGCCGGCGCAGCCCATGACCAGCACGTCGGCGCCGTCCTCGTCGCGCAGTGCCACACCCACCTCGCGCATGCGCGCGAGCGTCCGCTTCTCCTCCGCGAGCTCGACCACGCCGAGGCCGATCGCGCGCTCGCCCGCGATGCGCCCGGCCAGCCCCATGGCGCGGTAGGCGCGCGCGTGCCGCGCGAGCGAGGCCTTGAGGATGGCGATCACGCCGACGCGGTCGCCCAGGTTGAGCGCGGTGGCGATGCCCGCGGCCGCGATGCCGAAGACCGGGTGCCGGGTCGCCTCGCGCGCCGCGTAAAGACCGGGGTCGGAGAAGCAGGCGATGACGAAGGCGTGGGAGCGGTTGTCCTCGCGCTCGATGAGGCGGCAGAGCGGCAGCGTCACCGCCTCGACTTGGCGCTGGCTCTCGACGCCGGGCGGCCCCTCGGCGAGCGTCGCGCAGTCGAGCCGCGGACCGCCCGGGAAGCGCAAGGGCTCGAGGGCCTCGTCGATGCCGCGGGTGACGGCCTCGGTGCTGTTCGGGTTGATCACCAGAATGCGCGGCGCCATGACAGCGCTCCTCCCTCGCGAGGCGTGGGCGGCGCTCATGGCGCTGTCGCGGGCTGGCGCTTGAGCCAGCTCGCGTAGCTCTCGCGCCTGATCTCGAACTGGTCGCGGATGCGGCAATAGCCGTGGCCTGCGAGTCGGCCGACGAGGCGCAGGCGCTCGAGCCGCACGCGGCGGCGCTCGGCGTCGACGAGATCGTCCCGGATGTGGAGGTGCAGCACCTCGCCGAGTATGATGTTCTCGTGCTTCCCGAGCTCGAGCGTCAGCAGCCGCTTGCACTCGAGATTAATCGGCGACTCCGCGATGCGCGGCGGCTTCACCGTCTTCGACGGCAGATGGCCGAGCCCGACGATCTCGAGCTCCTCCATGCCACGGGGGAAGTCGGTCGCGCACTGGACCATCTGCTCGGCGATGGCCTCGTCGACCATATTGACCACGAACTCCCGCGATTCGTTGATGTTCCGCGCGGTGTCCTTGGCCGTGCCGTCCGGCCATGGCCCGATGCCGAGCGCCACTACCGGAGGGTCGTGGCCGAGCATGTTGAAGAAGCTGAAGGGTGCGGCGTTGATGCGGCCCTCGCGGTCGACGGTGGTCACGAAGGCGATCGGACGCGGCACGATGACGCCGATGAGCAGCATATAGGCGTCCTGGCTCGGCAGTGCTGCGATGTCGAAATCCATGGCACCTCACTCGGGCGGGGGCACGGCACCGGTCCGCTCGACGATGAGCCTATAATGCTCCGGCCGGCGGTGCTTGGCGAAATTGAACACCGTTTCCTTGATGGGCTTCGTGGCATCGAGGTCGATCTCGTAGGCGAGGAGCTCGTCCTCGAGCGTGCTCGCAGAGGCAAGGAGCTCGCCGGTGGGGGCGACGACCGCGGTGCCCCCCATCAGCATACAGCCCTCCTCGATTCCGGCCTTGGCCACCGCCACCACCCAGGTGCCGTTCTGGTAGGCGCCCGACTGGATGGAAAGGTAGTGGTGAAGAAGGCGGTGATGGGAGGGCTCGGGAATGGCGGCGTTGATCTCCGGCGTGTTGAAGCCGAGCATGACGAGCTCGACCCCTTGCAGGCCCATGACGCGGTAGGTCTCGGGCCAGCGCCGGTCGTTGCAGATGCACATGCCGACGATCCCGCCGAAGCCGCGCCACACCCGCCAGCCGAGGTTGCCGACCTCGTAGTAGCGCTTCTCGAGATGCTGGAAGGGGCGCTCGGGCTCGTGCTCCGCGTGGCCGGGCAGGTGGATCTTGCGATACTTGCCGATCAGCCTCCCGTCGCCGCCGACGAGGATCGAGGTATTGAAGCGCCGAATCCTGCCCCCCTCCTCCACCAGCTCGGCATAGCCGAGATAGAAGCCGATGCCGAGCTGGCGCGCCTCCTCGAAAAGCGGCCGGGTGGCCGCATTGGGCATCCCGCGCTCGAAGAAGGCGTCGATCTCGGCCTGATCGGTCATGTACCAGCGCGGGAAGAAAGTGGTGAGCGCCATCTCCGGATAGACGACGAGCTCGCAGCCGCGCGCATGCGCCTTGTGCAAGAGCTCGATCAGGCGCCGCACCACGACCTGGCGGCTGTCGTTGCGCTGGATGGGCCCCAGTTGCGCAGCGCCGATCATGAGCTTGCGTGCCACCTCAGCACCTCCATTTGAACAAGATTTCTCACCGCGGAGACGCGGACGGCGCGGAGAAGAAAAAATAAATCCGTTTATCCTTCTCCGTGTCCTCCGTGGCGCACTCTATCTACACGTCCCGCTCGCCGGATCGAAGCGCGTGACTGGGCGCCCAAGCGGGCGCGCCTTGGGCGAGAGGTCGCACTTGAGAAAGCGGCCCTTGCCGCGCTCGCCTACGAACTCCCCACCCTCCGCGACCGGCTCGCCCCTCACCAAGGTGACGACCGGCCAGCCTTTGACCTTGAATCCCTCATAAGGCGTGTAGTCCATCGCGTCGTGCAGCATGGCCTGGCTGATCGTCACCTCGCGCTCGGGATCCCAGATCGCGAGGTCGGCATCGGAGCCGGCCGCGATGGTACCCTTCCGCGGGTAGAGCCCGTAAAGCTTCGCCGCATTGGTGGCGGCGAGCGCTACGAACCGGGTGAGCTCGATGCGGCCCTTGCCGACCCCTTCCGAGAAGAGGAGCGGGAGGCGCACCTCGAGGCCGGGAACGCCGTTCGCCACCTTCTTGAAGGGCGCGTTCCGGCCGTACTTCATCTTGCCCTCGGGGCCGGCGTAGCGGTAGGCCGCATGGTCGGAGGAGAAGACCTGAAACACGCCGGTGGCGATCCCGCGCCACACCGCCTCCTGGTTCGCCTTGTCGCGCGGCGGCGGGCTGCACATGTACTTGGCGCCCTCGAAGCCGGGCCGGTCGAGGTCGTCCTCGGTCAAGAAGAGGTACTGGGGGCAGGTCTCGCCGTAGATCTTGAGGCCGCGGCCTTGCGCCGAGCGGATCTGCTCGATCGCCTCCGCGGCGGAGACGTGCACGATGAGGATCGGCACGTCCACCAGCTCGGCCATGCTGATCGCGCGGTGGGTCGCCTCGCGCTCCGCCGTCTTGACATGGGCGATGGCATGGAACTTGGGTGCCGAATGGCCGGCCGCGAGCAGCCTGTCGCTGAGCCAGGCGATGATGTCGTGGTTCTCCGCATGCACCATGACGAGCGCCCCCTCGCGCCGCGCCAGCGCGAGCACCTCGAGCGCCTGCCGGTCATCGAGCTTGAGCGCGTCGTAGGTCATGTAGATCTTGAACGAGGTGTAGCCGTCGCGGATCAGCGCCGGCAGCTCCTGGCCGAGCACCTGCTCGGTCGGGTCGGAGATGATCAGGTGGAATGCGTAGTCGATCGCCGCCTTGGGCTCGGCCGCGGCATGGTAGTCCTTGACCACCTCGCGGATCGAGAGGCCGCGGTGCTGGGCGGCGAAGGGGATGACGGTCGTGGTGCCGCCGCAGGCGGCCGAGCGGG
>DASPPM010000500.1:0-2544 GCA_035625535.1 Alphaproteobacteria bacterium | reverse complement strand
GCTCCTCGGCCGAGAGGCCGGGACCGTCAGGCTCGACGATGATGGCAAGGCGCTCGCCGGCGCGATCCTTGCGCAGGATCGCTGGGGCCGCCGCGTAAAACTCTATGTCGATGCGGTAAGCGGCGAAGTGGCGCCGGCGGGGCGGTATGGGCTCGCGCATCTCACGCGAGAGGATGTGGCTCAACGTCTTTCCGCGCTCGGCTGCGAATGCCTGACCCCCGTCGACTACCGCGAGGAGCACTATCAGCTGCTCGCGCGCGCGGCGGACGGGAAGCGCGTGAGGCTCGCCATCGATCCGTTGAGCGGAGCCTTGTCGCACGAGCGCGCATGAGGCGAGTTGCAACGACGTTCAAGGGAGAGAGCGTGACAGCGATGCACTGAGCCATGCCTGACGAGGGGCCGCCCCTCCCGAGCGGCAGCGCCAATGTCCGTGCTATCCCCCATGAGCAAGGGCATGCGTGACGACCTTCTTCATCAGCGTGGGCAGTGCCAAGTCGGAGAGACGGTCGAGGCGGCACCAACGGTTTGTCTCCCCCTCGTTCACGCCGTCGGAACCCTCGGTCGTCTCTCCGACACTTCCCGCGAGCACGGTGAGCTCCAGCTCGAAGTGCGTGAAGACATGGCGCACGACACCCGGCAACGCGCGCCACGGGGCCGCGAGGGGGGCTTGGCGCTCGGCTTCCGCCAGGGTGGGTGGCACCTCGGTCCAGCCCGTCGAAGGCAGCTCCATGAGCCCGCCCAGGAGGCCCTTTGCCGGCCGCTTGCGCACGAGCACGTCCCGACCCCCGCGCACGAGCCAGAAGACGATGCCCCGCCTGAGCGGCCGCTTCGGCTTGGGCGCCCGCTTGGGCAGCGCCGCGGCGATCCCTTCCTTGTGCGCCAGGCACGAGGCCTCAAACGGGCAGAGCGTGCAGCGCGGCCGCTGCGGCGTGCAGACGACGGCCCCCAGGTCCATCATCGCCTGGGCATGGTCGCCGGGCCGCAGCGCGGGCGTGAGCGCATGCGCGAGCCGGCGCAGCTTCGCCTTGGCGCGCGGCAGCGGCTCCCTCACGGCGAAGAGGCGCGCCAAGAGGCGCTCGATATTGCCGTCGACCACGGTCGCCTTGCGCCCGAAGGCGATGGCGGCGATCGCGGCCGCGGTATAGGGGCCGATGCCGGGCAATTTCCGCAAGGCCTTCTCGCTCCTCGGGAAACGTCCGCGATTGTCGCGCGCTACGATCCGGGCGCAGCGGTGGAGATTGCGCGCTCGCGCGTAGTAGCCGAGACCCTGCCAGGCGTGCAGCACCTCGTCGAGCTCTGCCGCAGCGAGAGCCGCGACCGTGGGCCAGCGCGCGAGGAAGGCGCGGAAATAGGGCGCCACCGTCTTGACCGTGGTTTGCTGCAGCATGATCTCGCTGAGCCAGACGCGGTAGGGGTCAGCGCACTCGCCGGCTTTCGCGCGCCAGGGGAGCGCGCGCCGCTGACGGTCATACCAGGCAAGAAGGGCGGCCGCGAGCTGCGCAAGATCGCGGCGCGAAAATATCAGCGAAGCGCTGGTGGTCCTCTCTCTCATGCTCGCATAAGATTAGCCGAGTGCCGGCGCCCTGAGCAGAGCGCTCGAGCGCAAGAATGAAAGAAAGCCGAGCATGAGGATGCCATGACCCGCTCGGGCGGCAGCGCGCGCAGCCTGGCTCAGCTCCTGCCCAAGCTGACCCGCGCGGTGATGGGTAAGCGCGGCTTCGCGGAAGCGGGCCTCCTCGCGGATTGGCCGGCGGTCGTCGGCCAGGATGTCGCAGCCAAGGCGCTTCCCGAGCGGCTTGATTTTCCCCGCGGCGAGCGCAGCGAGGGGACCTTGCATGTGCGCGTGGAGGGCGCCTGGGCGCTCGCCCTCCAGCATCTCGAGCCGCAACTCGTCGAGCGCATCAATGCCTACTTCGGTTACCGCGCGGTAAGCCGGCTCAAGCTCCACCAGGGCCCCCTTGCGCGGCGGGCAGAGACGCCGCCCAAGACCGCGCCGCCTGCGGCAGAAGTGAGCGGCGCTGGTGCCGTCGATGCGGACGCCGGCCTCGCCGAGAAGCTCGCCGCGGTCGAGAATCCGGGGCTGCGCGCAGCCCTTGCGCGCTTCAGCCGAGCCTTGCGGGCCCGCGCTGAGACCAGCAAGAAAGGCGGCTAACGATGTCCTCTGAGGAGGGAGCTTATCCACAGAAAACTTGGCGCGGCTCAAGGATGAGCGCTTGTGGCGGCCCGGGCGGCTGCCCTATACTCAACTACATCTAGTAGGCTGGAGGTCATTTTGGCTCGGTTTCCACAAGTTTTTGTGATTCTTTTCCTGCTGCTTGGCGGCCTCACGACGACGGCCGCGGCCGCCGCGGTCGAAGAGATGCTGGCCGAGGGCAGCCTCGGCAGCGACAAGGCTCCGGTCATCGTCATCGAATATGCCTCCCTCACTTGCCCCCACTGCGCCGCCTTCGCCACCACGACCTTCGAGGCGTTCAAGAAGAAGTACGTCGACACGGGCAAGGTGCATTTCATCTACCGCGACTTTCCCTTCGACCAGCCCGGGCT
>DASPPM010000499.1:0-6367 GCA_035625535.1 Alphaproteobacteria bacterium | reverse complement strand
GAGCGCCTCGATCGGCAAGAAGCGAATCTCGCGTCCGGGCAGGCGCGGGAAGCGGTCGATCTGGCTCGGGATCGGCACGAGCGCGCTCATCGCCTTGCCGTCCTCGGCGCGGGCGAGCGCCAGCACCATGGCAAAGCCGAGGTTGGGGATGAAGGGGAAGGGGTGCGCCGGATCGACCGCGAGGGGGGTCAGGATCGGAAAGATGTGCTCCATGAAATGGCCGTCGGCCCAGGCGCGGTCCTTGACCGTCAGCTCCTCGGGATCGACCACCGAAATGCCGCTCGCGCGCAAGAGCTCGCGCAACGTGCGCCAATGCTTCTGCTGGTTCTGCACGAGCTCGCCCGCGCGCCTGTTGATGGCGTCGAGCTGCTCGGCGGGGGTGCGGCCGTCGTCGCTCGGCGTGACAACGCCCGCGGCGACCTGCGCCTTGAGGCCGGCGACGCGCACCATGTAGAACTCGTCGAGGTTGCTCGCCGAGATCGACAGGAAACGCAGCCGCTCGAGCAGCGGATGGTTGGGATCCTCGGCCTCGGAGAGCACGCGCTCGTTGAACGCGAGCCACGAGAGCTCGCGATTGATGAAGCGCGCCTCCGAGCTCATGTCGATGCCCGGCGCGGTCGGGTGGGTCTGATCGGGCACCTCGATCCTCCTGCTGCCCGCTGCGAGCACAGCGGCGGGCCTCCTCCGGATGCGCTCCGGACCGGATGCTCCGGTCCGCACGGGGACCGAAATATTACATGGGGCGCGTTGCTATGTCATGACAGCCGTTCTGCTCTCGTGATAGGGGTAGTCGCCCCCCGGGGACCGGTCATGAAGACGATCATCCTCCTCCGCCACGCCAAATCGAGCCGGAACGACGCAGCACAGGCCGATTTCGACCGCCCGCTCGCCCCGCGCGGCAAACGGGCCTGCGAGGCCGTGATAAAGGCCCTCTGCAGGCTCAAGCTAAGGCCGGATGTGGTGCTCTGCTCGAGCGCACGGCGCGCCGAGGAGACCCTCCTCGGGATTGAGCCTGCACTCGCGGACGGCCCTGCCGTGATGCACGAGCGGCGGCTATATCTTGCGAGTGCGGCGAGGCTCTTGGGGCGGTTGAGAGGGCTCGACGACGGCGTCCGATCCGTGCTCCTCATCGGCCACAACCCGGGCCTCCAGGGCCTGGCGGTGCTCCTCGCCGGGAGCGGGAATGAAGCCGCCCTCGCGCGGCTGGCCGCCAAGTTTCCCACCGCCGGCCTCGCCACGCTCAACTTTCCCGGCAAGCGCTGGGGCGAGCTCGCGGCCGGCTCGGCCGAGCTCGTCGGCCTCTGGAGCCCGAAGGACGACAAGGACGACTAGGGCAATATCCGACGAAGTGGAATCGCCCCCTCACCCAGCTTTGCCTAAGCTCGCTACGCTCGCTAAGGCTGCGCAACCCTCTCCCCCTCGAAGGGGGAGAGGGCAGGGTGAGGGGGCTGCTTCCACCGAAATGGATTCCGCTCTAGCTTGGTAGGCCCCGCTGCTTGCGCCTCAGCGCGGCGGCCGAGAGGAAGCCGCCCATGAGGTGCTGCGGCTCGTCGCTCAGGTAGGCCCGGGCGAAGGCGGCGATGCCACGCTCGATCGCGCGCGAGGGCGGCAGCTCCTCCCACGCGCGGATGAGCGCCTTTTGCAGGCGGATGGCGCGCGGAGCGCAGGCGAGGATGGCCGCGACCCATTCCTCGACCGCGGCGTCGAGCTCGGCGGCCGCGACCGCGCGCTCGACGAGGCCGAAGCGCTCGGCCTCGCGCGCGTCGATCGTCTCGCCGGTATAGAGCAGCCGGCGCGTGCGCCCCCAGCCGATGAGCGAGGGCAAGAGGGCCGCCTCGATCACCGAGGGGATGCCGAGCCTCACCTCGGGCATGCCAAAGCGCGCGTCTTGGGCGGCGATGCGCAAATCGCAGGACGCCGCCACCTCAAGCCCGGCGCCGAGCGCGTAGCCGCGAATGCGTGCGATCACGGGCACCGGCAGGCGGCGCAGCCCTTCGCAGACCCGGTGGAGCAGTGTAATGAAGGCGCGCGCCGATCGAGGCGTCAGCGCTGCCATCTCGCGGACGTCCGCGCCGCCAATGAAGGCGCGCTCCCCGCGCCCGCTCAGCACGAGCACGCGCAAGGCCTCGTCGGCGGCGAGCCCCTCGAGTTTCCGCGCGAGTGCTTGCATAAGCGCTCGGTTGAGGATGTTGAGCTTGCCTGGGTGATCGATCTCGAGACGCGCGATGCGGCCTTGCGGGCGGTGTTCGATGCTGAGATGGATGCTAGGCTCGGCACTCGTCATGCCCGTCCCCCGAACCGCGCGAGCGCCGCTGAGCTCGCTTGGCTGTTTCGCCCTGTCTAAGATGCTTCAGGGGGCGCTCGCGGCCGAGGTGCGCTCCTCAGCCCGCCTTCCAGAACGGCTTGAGCTTGGCAAAGCTCTGCCAGAGCCCCTGCAGCCGTTTGCGGTCGTGGCGCACGGCGGCCAGGCACCAGCCCTCGAGCTGACCGATCGCGCGCTCGGCCGGCAGCGTCGCGTTTTCCTCCAGCTGCGGGATGAGCCCGCGGGCCACGAGCGCGTCGTGGGCCGTGCCCAGCACGTCCTGCAGCTCCTTGAGCGCCGCGATATAGCGCTTGGCACCCTTATCCGTATAGAGATTGCGGAAGAATTCGATCGCGTAGCGCTGTTTCTTGACGCGAATCCTGAACCTGTGGAGGCGCTCCTCGTCGAGCTTGCGCAGCTTGGCGCCGAGCTTCTCGAGCTTGGCGTGCCGCGCGCGCAAAACCTCCGCGGAAAAGGCAAGAATGGGCAGATCGAGCAAATCTGCGGCGGCTCTTCCCCCAGCCGCGCGCGCGGCACGCGCGAGCGCGCCATCGAGCCAAGCCTCGAGCTGCAGCAGCAAATCCGTATAGCGTCGGTCCGCAAGCGCCTCGCGCGCGCGCGCGTAGGCGGCGACGCGCGCGGCCTCCGCGGCCTCGCCCAAGGCCTTGAGCGCCTCCGCGTCGGCGACGCGCTTGGAGAGCGCCTTGAGCGTGCCGTCGATGAAGACGTCCCATTCGCGCGCGGGACCCAGCTCCTGCTGGAGCCAGCGCAGCTCGCCGGCGAAGGGAGCGCGCTCGCGTTCCGGAAGCGCGTCGCCGAAGACCGAGAAAGCCGCCCTCAAGCGCCGCAAGCCGACGCGCAGCTGATGCACGCCCTCGGGGTCCTTGCCGTCGTGCGCGCAATCGACGTTGCCCACGATATGGGCGATGCAGGCGCGCGTAATCGTTCCAAGCGCGTCCCGCACGCTCATCGCGGGATCGAGCTGCACCACCTCGCCCTTGCGGGGCGCGGGCAATGCGCCAAGGGCCAAGCTGTAGCCCCGCTCCGCCTTGCTTGCCGGCTCGATGCGGAGTGGGACAGCCGCATTCAGCCGGCGCGCCAGCTCGAAGAGGCGCGCGGGCGGCCCCGACTTGAGCTCGAGCTCAACCTCGCAAACCGGGGCGCTCTTGCCGTTGGCTTTGATCTCGCCTACGTCGAGCGCGCACTCGATCTGGCTCGAACCCATCCGCAAGGGCCACACCTCGCGCTTAACGTCGGTCACGAATACGGGCGCGAGCTCGCCCTTCTTGCTATGGGGCGAGATCAGCCGACGAAGCTCGGGATCCTCGAGCGACGAGAGGTCCGGGCGATCCCCCTCGATGCTGCGCTCCCATTGCTGCCGCGCCGTGGGGCTCTTGCCGCGCGCGGCCTCGCGCTTGATGGTCTGGATGCGCGCATGGCCGATCTTGCGCACCCTGAGCGCCACTGCCTTGTGTCTCAGCTCGAAGCCGGGCGTGTCGTAATAGGTGCTGACCAAGTGCTCGATCGAGGCCGGGCGCTCCTTGAGCGCGCGAAGAATGGGATGGCGCCGGAAGCGCTGCACATGCTCCGGTGCGACCGCGAGCTTGAGTTCGATCTCCTCGTCCATCCCGGCTCCGGCGCGGTTGGTAGCCCGCGCTCATCATTTCCCCGACGCATCACCCAGCCAACTCATGCCCGCCCGGCGCCATGGACTCTACCCGAGGAGGCCCCAGCCATACAATCTCCTTGTAGTTGTGCCGCGATAAGTCTCTCTCGTAAAAGAAGTAACTTTGCAGCTTCAAGGGCTTACAGCGTTCCGGGGTAGGCGCCGCCATCGAGAAGGAAGTTCTGGCCGGTGATGAATCCCGCCTGAGCGCTGCACAAATAGGCACAGGCGTCCCCGAACTCGGCCGGGTCGCCGACGCGGCCGGAGGGGTTCGCCGCCCGGGTCGCGGCCATCTGCTCCGCAAAGGTGCGGCCCAGCTTCTCCGCCTGATAGCGCACGTTGGCGCGCATGCGGTCGGTCTCGAAATGGCCGGGCAGCAGGTTGTTGATGGTGACGTTGTGCTTGACGGTGGTGCGCGAGAGGCCGGCGATGAAGCCGGTGAGCCCGGCGCGCGCGCCGTTCGAGAGGCCGAGGTTCCAAATCGGCGCCTTCACCGCCGCCGAGGTGATGTTGACGATGCGCCCGAAGCGCCGCGCCATCATGCCGTCGACCGTAGCTCTGATGAGGAGGATCGCGGTCACCATGTTGTTATTGAGGGCGCTCATCCATTCCGCCTCGCCCCACTCGCGGAAGTCGCCGGGCGGCGGGCCGCCCGCGTTGTTGACGAGGATGTCGGGCTCGGGGCAGGCCGCGAGCGCGGCAGCGCGCCCGGCCGCGGTCGTGATGTCGCAGGCGACCGACGTCAGCTTGGCGCCGGTCTTGTCGCGGATCTCGGCGGCGGTCGCCTCGAGCGCATCCTTGTTCCGCGCCGCGATGGTCACGGCAGCGCCTTCGCGCGCGAGCGAGAACGCGCAGGCCTTGCCGAGCCCCTTGCTCGCCGCGCAGACGAGCGCCTTCTTGCCGGAAATGCCCAGATCCATGGAATCCCTCCTTGCCTGGTTAGCTATCGTCTCTCGCGAGTGCTGCTAGCACCGAGCGCGCAAGCGGCATGGTAAGGGGCCGCTTCTCCGCAAGGGCTGCGGCATCAAGTGCCGCCACCAGCCGCGCAGCGCCTTCGAAGGAGCGCTCCATCCGCGGCAGCAGAAAGGCGATGAGCTCGGCGCCGACGCGCAGCTGGCGATCGGCGAAGAGCTTGACGAGGAGTGCCGCGAGCAGCGTCTCGTCGGGTGCTGCGACGGCCACCGCGGGTGCCGCAAGCAGGCGCGATCTGAGATCGGCGAGTGTCAAGTGCCAGCGCGCAGGCGGCACGCGCGCCGTCAGGAGCAGATGGCCGCGGCATTCGGCGAGCATGTTATAGACATGCAAGAGGGCCTCTTCATCGACTCCGCGGTCCGCGTCCTCGACGATGGCGGCCCGGCGCGGGCCGAGCCGCTCGCGAAGCTCCTCGACGCGGAGCGTATCCCGCGCGAGCTCCAGCGCATCCGAGCGCGTGCGCCAGACCTGGGCGAGATGGCTCTTGCCGCAGCCCGCCGGGCCGTAGAGCGTGAGCGCCGGCGCGGGCCAAGCGGGCCAGCGGTCGAGCCACAGGACGGCCTCGGCGTTCGACGGCGCCACGAGAAAGTCCTCGCGCCCGTAAGCGGCACGATGGCCGAGATCGAGGGCGAGCTGGCCCTCCACCCTCACGGCGTGGGCTCCCTGTCCGATGGGCGGCCGCCCGCCGCACCTTTGTAGAGCGGGCTCGCGAGATAACGCCCGAGGCCGAAGCGCGCCAGCACGCCGATGGAAGCGGCCAAGGGAATCGCGAGCAGCACGCCGAGGAAGCCGAGCAAGGCACCGCCTGCGAGGAGCGCGAAGATGATCCACACGGGATGGAGCCCGACGCGCTCGCCGATCAGCTTGGGCGAGAGAAAATTCGCCTCGATCAGGTGCCCGAGAAGGAATATTCCCGCCGTGGCCACGACCCAACGCCAATCGGAGAATTGCAGGAGCGCCAAGGCAACGCTCGTGAAGAAGCCGCCGATCGTACCGACGAAGGGGATGACCGAAAGCAGTCCGGCCGCGATACCGACGACGAGGCCGAAGTCGAGGCCGACGAGCGAGAGCCCGAGCGAGTAGAAGGCGCCGAGGAAGAGACAGACGATCGCCTGCCCGCGCGCGAAGCCGGCAAGGGTGGCGTCGATCTCGCGCACGACGGAGCGGATCGTGTCGGCATGCTCGCGGGGCAGCCAGCCGTCGACCCCCGCCACGAGCTTGGGCCAGTCGCGCAACAGATAGAAGATGACGACCGGCGTGATGACGATCAGCGAGATCAGATTGACGAGCGCCAGCCCGCCGCTCCATAGGCCGGAGAGCAGGCTGCCGAGCCAGCTGACCACGCGGCCCGAGAATTCGGCCGCGGCGGCGCGCAGCCGCTCGGCGTCCTCGGGCGCGATGCGCATCTCGATGCGCTGGACCCAAAG
>DASPPM010000498.1:0-11802 GCA_035625535.1 Alphaproteobacteria bacterium | reverse complement strand
GCAAAGCCCGCCCGGCGCTTAAGCGGCGTGGTCATGGCACTCGCCGCGGCCGCCATCGTGGCGGCAGCCGGGGCTTTCTTCGCGTTGCGCGGCGGCACGGAACGAACCGCGACTACGACGGAAGCGAGCCCGACCCAAATGAGCGCTGCGGCACCGGCAATGACTCCCCAGAAAGAGGCGACGCCCCCAGCGGCTCCCGCCGTTGCCGCGCCAAATCCCGCTCCCCCGCCCCCGGCCCCCGCCGAGGCGAGCGCGACCGCCGCGCCGTCTGCCGCCGCGGCACCGACGGGCACCTCGGACCGCGAGGTCGAGCTTGCGTTCTGGAAATCGATCAAGGACAGCACGATCGCGGCTGATTTCGAGGCTTACCTGGAGAAATATCCGAATGGAGACTTCGCCGCGGTTGCGCGCAACCGGATTGCCGCCATGAAGGCGGCGCAAACCACGGCCGTGGCGCCGCCGGCGAAAGTTGCCCCCGCACCCGCACCCGCCCCCGCCCCCGAGCTCGAGGTGATCGACAATGACATGGTCGCCGCGCGCGCTGCCCCCCTGCGCGAGGCGCCCGACATCACGGCCAAGCAAGTGGGCCGGCTCAAGGACGGCGAACGCGTGCATGTCGCCGGCAAGGTGAAGGGCGGAGAGTGGTACGCCGTCGCGCTGAAGGGCGACGCGCTCGCCTATGTGGCGACAATCGCGCTCGAGAGTAGCGAGGTCTACCAGGCGCGGAAGGAGAAGGAGCAGGAGGCGCAGCAGCAGCAGGCCGTGAAGACGGCTATGGCGCCGAAGGCACTGGCCCCTGCCCCGGCCGCAGCCCCGGCGGCCCCCAAACCATCCGGCGTCAGCGCCTACAACGGTACCTGGCGCGGCACCATGTCGTGCGAGGCGAGTTCTTACGGGCCCGCCTTCAAGAGTGACGCCCGTCCCTTCACGGTTACCGATGGCCATGTGTCGGGCGATTACGATGTGCCGGGCTATGGCACCGGCGGCCATGAGGTGTACAGCGGCAAGGTGGATGCGGACGGCAACTTCACGGTCACCGGTCAGGGCGAGAATGGCAAGGTCGGTAAATACCCGATCGAATTCAGCGGAAAGATCACCGACGTCACCCTCGTCGGGGACGGCCGCATGGGTTTCCGCCACTGCAAAATCAGCTACCAGCGCTGATGAGAGTTGCGGCGCGTGCGCGGCGCGCGCGCCAGGTCTCGCGGAGACCGAGGATGCCGCGCGGCATGAAAATGATGAAGAGCACGAGGAGTATCCCGTAGATGGTGTTGGCCGCGCCCACGAAGCTGGTGCCGAACCAGACGCGCAGGCCCTCGGTCAGCGCAATGGTGAGGAGGGCGCCGACCGTGGGCCCGAGGGGCGTATACATGCCGCCCGCGATCGCGGCGAAGACGATCTGCAGCGACACGCTGATGCCGGAGACCGTCTCGGGGTTGAGGTACATCAGGTACTGCACGTAGAGCGCACCGCCCAATGCCGTGAGCACCGCGCTCACCACCGTGACGCGGAGCTTCTCGCGCATCACGTCGATGCCCACGGCGGCGGCCGCCTCCTCATCCTCCGAAATCGCCTCCAAGGCCTCGCGGCCGACGCCGCGGTCGAGCCAGCGCCAGGCGGCGAGGCCGCCGAGCCATACGACCAGCGCCACTCCGTAGAAATAACCCTTCTCGGGGAATTGCAGGGCATACCAGGAATGGCCGGCGAGCTTCTGCGTCATGCCGAGCGAGCCGCCGGTGATGTCGCGCGCGGCGACGATGGTGAGCATGACCACTTGTCCGAGCGCCAGCGTCACGAGCGCGAAATAGTGGCCGACGACCTTGAGCCGGAAGCAGGGATAGCCGATCACTACGGCAAGGAGTGCCGAGAGCAGCATGCTCAACGGGATGCTGAGCCAGGGTGTCACGCCCTCGTAATTCCACAAGAGCGCCGGGACATAGGCGCCGATCCCCATGAAGGCGCCGTGGCCGAGCGAGACGAAGCCGAAACGGCCCATGAGCGACCAAGCCGTATAGACGAAGCCCCACAACAGGATCTGGATCAGCATGTGGAGAAAATAGACGGGCACCACGAAAGGAAACGCCACAAGCGCGGCGAGGCCGACCAGCGCTGCCGGATGCCACGCTCTCATCGCGCGAGGATCCCGCGGGGCCGGGCGATCATGAGCACGATGAAGAGCGTGAACGCAAGCACGTAGGAGAGTTCCGTCGATGAATAATAGCCGCCGATCGCGATGATCTGACTGATGATGAAGGCGGCGATGAATCCGCCGAGCATGTTGCCGAGGCCGCCAAGCACGCAGATCATGAAAGTGAGCGGCCCGAAGGTATTGCCGATGAAGGGATGGACGTCGTACTGCAGAGCCAACAGGCACGCGGCCAACCCGGCCAAAGCGCCGCCGATCGCGGACGTGATGAGATAGATGCGGCGCTGGTCCACTCCCATCAGGCCCATAATTTCGCGGTCCTGCGAGATCGCGCGGATGGCGGTGCCGAGATAGCTGCGCTTGAGGAAGAGATAGAGTGCCGTGGCTCCGAGGAGCGCCGCCGCGAAGGCGATGAGGCGCGCGTAGCTGATGAATATGTCGCCCAGCTCGATGACCGGCAGGCGCACGCCGATGTTGCGGAAGTCGGTGCCGAACAGAAGCGTGGCGAAGCTCTGCAAGAAATAGAGCAGGCCGCCCGTCGCGAGAAGCTGATTGATGGGTGCCGAGCCGAGGACGGGAGCGATGATCAGAACATGCACGAGGAGTCCGAGCAGCGCCACGCCGACGATCGCCGCGACGCACGCGAGCGCGAGCGGCCAGCCGAAATAGGCGTGCAGCCAGTAGACGCCGTACATGCCGCACATGACGAGATCGGCATAGGCGATCCACACAACGTCGATCACGCCGAAGATGAGGTTGAGCCCCAGGGCCAGAAGTGCGAGCACGCCGCCAAGCAAGACGCCGTTGACCACCGCTTCGAGGAGGTAGATGTCCATGCGGGCTTACGCTCCCCCTTCGCATCCGTGTCGCAATAAAGGGATATTCGTCACCCCGGCGAAAGCCGGGGTCCATCTTTGACGCCCGCGACCGGCACGAGGATGGATTCCCGCTTTCGCGGGAATGACGATGGACAGTGGGGAACGCATTGCGACTAACGCATTCATTTTCGAGTTAGCCCCTTACAGCCCCATGTAGGCCTTGCGGATGAAGGCGTTGTCCCTGAGCTCGGCGGAGCTCCCGGCAAGCCGGATGCTGCCCACCTCGAGAAGATAGGCGCGGTCGACGATATCGAGCACCTGCTGGACGTTCTGCTCGACGATGAGCACGGTCAGCCCCTCGCCGCGGATGCGGCGGACGAGATCGAAGACCTGCTCGACGAGCTGCGGCGCCAGCCCGGCCGAGGGCTCGTCCATCAAGAGGAGCTTCGGCCGCGACATGAGCGCGCGCCCGATCGCGCACATCTGCTGCTCGCCGCCCGAGAGCGTGCCGGCGAGCTGGCCGCGCCTTTCCTCGAGACGCGGGAAGAGCTCGTAGACCCAGGAGAGCCGTTCCGCGAAATGCCCGCGCGCCGCGGGAATGAAGCCGCCGATGCGCAAGTTGTCCTCGACGCTGAGCCGCGGGAAGAGCCGCCGGTTCTCGGGCACGTGGGCGATGCCGCGCTCGACGATGCGGTGCGCCGGCACGCCCGCGAGCGGGCGGCCTTCCATGGTGATCTCGCCCGCGCGCGGCGAAATCAGCCCGGAGATGACGCGCATCAGCGTCGTCTTGCCGGCGCCGTTGGGACCGATCACGCCGACCGCCTCGCCCGCCGCCACCTCGAGGGAGACATCGAAGAGGGCGCGGAACGAGCCGTAGCCGGCGGAGACCGCGACGAGGGACAGCATTGCCGGCTCAGGCCCGTCCGCGGCCGAGGTAGACTTCCGCGACACGGGCGTCGCGCGCGGCCTCGGCCGGCAGCCCCTCGAAGATCTTCTCGCCGTGGTCGAGGACGATGACGCGGTCGACGATCCGCATCAGGACGCCCATGATGTGCTCGACCCAGACGATGGTGATGCCCATACGGCCGCGGATGCCCTCGAGCAGGTCGGCGGCCCGCTCCATCTCCGCCGCGTCGAGCCCGCCAAGGCTTTCGTCCGCGAGCAAGAGTCGCGGCCTGGTCGCAAGCGCGCGGGCGAGCTCGAGCTTCTTGAGCGCGGCCGCACCCAGCGCGTCGGCCTTGGCGCTCCCGTCGCTCGGCAGTCCGACGAGCTCGAGCGCCTCCGCCGCCGCGCGGCGCGCCGCGGCACGGCTCATCCCGCCGCCTTTGCCGTAATGGGCCGCGAGCGTCACGTTGTCGACGAGGGAGAGCTTGCGAAACGGCCGCGGGATCTGGAACGTGCGCGCGATGCCGCGCCGGCAGATCTGGTGCGCCGACATGCCGCCGATCTCCGCATCCGCGAAGCGGATCGAGCCGCTCGTCGGCCGCATTGCGCCCGCGATCAGATTGAAGGTCGTGCTCTTGCCCGATCCGTTGGGACCGATGAGACCCAGGATTTCGCCCTCGCGCACCTCGAAGGAGACCTGATTGACCGCGAGGAAACCTCCGAAGCGCTTCGACAGGCCCGCGACCGCCAGCATCTATGCGCGCATGGCATAGGGAGAGGAGGCCGGCAGCGGCAGGACGGGCGCCTTTGTCTCGATGCTGGTCGGCCATACCACGGCGGTGTGCTCGCCGCTGTACTGCATGACGACGGGAGTCGAGCGCTCGTTTTGGCCCGAGAGCTCCGTGCCGGGGGGAAAGAACTTGACGCCGTAGCCCTGTATCGTCCCGCCTGCCGGTATGTCGACGTCGAGGGCCGCCTTGCGGATGGCCTCCGGATCGAAGCCGCCGTATTTCGCCTTGGCCACCGGCAGCACGGCGTTGAGCAGAGTCCAGGCCTGGTTGAAGCCCATCGACACGTGCGGCGGAACGTCATCCGCATGGGTCTTGGCCTTGTAGCGCTCGACCATGATCTTGATGAGCTCGCCGAGCCCGGGCGCCAGCGTCTTGGGGTCGAGAAGCTGTGCCGGCGCCGGATCGATATCGCAGAAGTCGTTGATGTCGTCGTGGAAGGTCGCGCGCAGCTTATCGAGCTGGCTGTAGCCGGCGCCGTTGCCGATCAGCATCTTGAAGCGCAGGCCCGCCTCGCGTCCCTGGCGCAGGAAAAGCGTGATGTCGGGATTATAGCCGGTGTGGAGGATGATGTCGGCCTGCGAGCGCTTGACCTTGGTCACGAGCGAGGAGAGGTCGGGGGCACTCGCCGAATAGGCCTCCTTGAGCACGATGGGAAAGCCCTTCTCCCGGCAATAGCGATCGTCGGCATCGCCGACACCGGCGCCGTAAGGCCCGTCCTCGTTGATGATCGCCACATTCACGTCCTTGGGCTCGCCGCCGAGCCTCGCCTTGGCGTGCTCGACGAGGAAGCCGGCCGCGGCCTCTCCGTACTGGTCGGAATGGATTTGCGCGCGGAAGACGTAATGCAGATTCTTGGCCTTGAACACCGAGGTCGCCACCGCGGTGGTGATCCACAGGATTTTCTTCGCCTCCTCGCATTTGGCGGCAAGCGGTACCGCGTGCGCGCTCGAATAGACGCCGAGGATGATGTTGACCTTCTCCCCGCTCATCAGCCGCTCGGCCTCGTTGATCGCGACGTCGGCCTTGCTCTGCGAATCGGCGCTGACCGCGACCACCTTGTACTTGCCGGCAACGCCGCCGCGCTCGTTGACGAGATCGATGGCGATCTGGGCGCCGATCGAGGAGGCGACCGAGCCCGCCGCAGCGAAGGGACCCGAGAGGTCGTAGAGGACTCCGATCGGGATCGTCTCCTCCTCGGCGCGCGCGAGCCTCGCGCCGAAGCCGAGCGCCGCGACGCTCAAAGCCGAATATTTGAGAAGCGACCTGCGCGAGGTCCTCATGTTTGCCTCCCTGCCCTGGTGCCGGCTCTGCGGCCGGTTGTCGCGGGCCTATCGCCCGCGGGCAGTATTTGACCGCCACGCGGGAGAGTCAACGCAAGATCGCCGTCCGGGCGGAGTGCCGCGGGCAATGCGACCCTTGCTCAGCCGTCCGCGCCGTGGCCTCGCGCGCCCCGCCTCGCCATGGCTGCGCTCAGAGCGAGGATTGCTGGTTGGCGGTCGCCAACAGGAAGAGGAGACCCGTGCCGATCACGAGCAGAGAACTGAGGATGGCGAGGCCGGTGTGAATGCGGGCTTGCCAGAGCGAGTTCTCGCCGGCGATGCGGATCGCCGTCCGTCGCGAGAAGACGGCGAGGACGGCGAGCCCCGAGATCGTCACCCCCGTGCCGATCGCCATGACGACGGCAGCCCCCACGCCGGTGAGGAACATGCCTTGCGCAAGCGAGAAAAGGAGGACGAGGATGGCACCGCTGCAGGGCCGGATGCCGGTGGCGAGAACGACGGCCAAGGCGCCGCGGAGCGCTTTGCCGCGCCTTCCCCCGACGATTGGGGGTGCGATCGCGCCTGAATGATGGGCGTGGCGGTGCCCGCCGTCATGTCCGTGTCCGAAGCCCGCCCCGCCCCAAAGGATCGAGACCAGCATCCACAGCCCGATCAGCATGACGAGGCCGTAGCTGCCCTCCTCGAGGAGGATGCTCTGGTTGTTGATCTCGAAGCGGGTGAGCTTGAGCACCATGGCGAGCAGGCCCACCAAGAGGATCGCCGAGGCCGCCTGCACCAGGGCGGCTGCGAAAGAGAGCGCCAGGCCGCGCCGGAAGCGGCTTCCTTTGGCGACGAGATAGGAGGAGATCACGATCTTGCCGTGGCCCGGACCTATGGCATGGAAGACGCCGTAGAGAAAGGAGATGCCGAGCAACGCAACGAGCGGCCAAGCCGCTGTACCGCGCTTGAGGCCGTCGACCGCAGCGGCGAGCTCGCCGTAGAGGCTGCGTTGCACGCGATTGACGAGGAGAAAAGTCTCGCGCAGCTCGGGAATACGGCCCGCGTCCGTGCTGGCGAGCGCTGCGAGCGCCGCCACAGAAGCAACGAGCAGCAGGACCGTACCGATCAAGCGCAAGTGACGGGTCATTCGCAGGCCACGCGGATGAGGGTCGGATAATCGTAACCGAAATAGAGCGGCGTGGTGAGATCCTGTTTGCGCGAATCGGTGCAGATGTCGGGCGCATCGCCGCTGAAGGTGACGCCTTTCCCCTTCTCCAAAAGCCCAACGTAGACGTAGTAAGTCTCGTCGAAGAGCAGGAACTCGAAGCGCTGCTTGATCGGATCGACCGGCGGGGAGACCGTGACGGTGAAATGATAGATGAGGCGGCCTCCTTTCACTTCCGCGGTGAAATCCTTGACCGAATCGACGCGCCGGCGTTGGCCGTCGATCTGAAGATAGGTGAAGTAGCTGTAGTTGCGCAGCGACTTCGTGCTTTCCCCAACCAGGCCCTTGAGCTCGGATTGGTCCATGCTTCCCTTTTTATGCTTGCCGAAATCCGCGATCGTCGCCCCGCTATAGACCTCGTCGAACACCCAGGTGATGCTCATTGCCTCGATTCTCTTGTCCTTGAAAACGAGATTGACAGTGGCATCGATCCACACATGGGGATGCGCCAATGCCGTGCCGCTCGCAAGCGAGAGGAGCAAGGCGAGCGCCGCCAGCCGCGGCAGGAGAGGACGGGAGGCTGAGTACGAATCGGCTTGCGGCACGAGGGCACATTCCGGGCATGCGGGAACACGACATATCGGCGCGAAAACTCTAACCCATGACGGCGGCCGCAGACAGAGCCAAAGAGCGCGACCATCCGGTAGAGTCCCGATCCGGCACGTCCCATGAGCGTGAGACTTAGCGCCGCGGCCAAAAATGCGTTTCCTGCCTGGGGCCGCCGTATCTGTCGGCCGGCCGCTGTTGCGGTCGCCCATGGGCATTTACGGCGGACCAAGC
This sequence comes from Alphaproteobacteria bacterium, assembly GCA_035625535.1. Lineage (GTDB taxonomy): Bacteria > Pseudomonadota > Alphaproteobacteria > JACZXZ01 > JACZXZ01 > DASPPM01. The sequence goes on along the minus strand of DASPPM010000498.1, from coordinate 3,898 downwards.
CCGGCGTTAGACTGCGCGCGCGATCCCGCTTTGGTCGAAACAACCAGCGCTCGGCGCAATCCGCGAGCCCGAGGGGGGCAATCCCATGAGCCTGCAACATCCGGCATCCTGTCCATGCTGCGGCGATCTCCTGCGCGGCGCATTCGCCCGCCGCCGTTTCATGTTGGCCGCCGGCGCGGCCGTTGCGGCGCTGGCCCTGCCGCCGCGGCTTGCTTCGGCCGAGACGGTCCCGACCATCGCCTACGACTCCGTCCCCAATCCGCTGCACCTGCCGCCTGACGTCTATTTCGGCGAGTGCTCCGGCGTGGCGCTCAATTCCAAAGGGCACGTCTTCGTGCTCTCGCGCGGCAACACGACCGGCCCGGCCTATGCTGCGGCCGCGACCCAGCTCCTCGAATTCGCTCCCGACGGCCGCTTCATCCGCGAGATCGGCCACCACCTTTATGCCTGGTCCTTCGCGCACACCGTCAAGGTCGATCATCACGATAACATCTGGGTGACGGACAAGGGCTCGGACATGGTGATCAAGTTCACGCCCGACGGCCGCGTCGCGATGGTGTTCGGCCGCAAGCAGGAGGCCTCGGACGAGGCGACCGCCCCGCTCAAGCATCCGAACCCGCCGCTGCCGGCCGAGCCGGGCCGCTTCCGGCAGGTGACCGACGTGGCCTGGGACGCCGCCGACAACACCTATATCAGCGACGGCTACATCAATTCGCGCGTGGCCAAGGTCGACAAGGACGGCAACTGGCTCAAGTCGTGGGGCGATCGCGGCACCGGTCCCGGCCAGTTCAACACGCCGCACTCAATCGCCGTCGACGCCAAGGGCCAGGTCTACGTCGCCGACCGCGCCAACCGGCGCATCCAGGTGTTCGACGGCGAGGGCAAATTTCTGCGCCAGTTCACCATCGACGTGCCCGTGCCGCCCGACGCGCGGCCCGCGATCGGCAATGTGCCGGACGAGGCGATGATCGCGGCCGGCACTTTCGCCCCCGGCTCGCCTTGGGCGATCTGCATCTCGCCGGGGCCGAATCCGGTGCTCTACAGCTCCGACGCCTTTCCCGGCCGCATCTACAAGCTGACGCTCGAGGGCAAGCTCTTGGGCATGCTCGGCCAGTCCGGCAAGCAGCTCAAGCAGTTCGGCTGGATCCACGAGATGGCCTGCCCGAAGGAAAACGTGCTCTACGTGGCCGAGCTCTTGAACTGGCGCGTGCAGAAGCTGGTGCTGCACGCTTAGTGTACCGATTCGCAATTTCGATTCATCCGGAGAAAACCGTCATTGCGAGCGCAGCGAAGCAATCCAGGGCGCTTGAAGCCAAGAAATTTCTGGATTGCTTCGGTGCCCTTCGGGCACCTCGCAATGACCGGCGTGTTCCGAATGTCGCAAATTTCCCGATCAGGACACTAGCCTTTCGCGGCCAACCGAGCGATCGCATTCGCCGCCTTGTGCCATTCAATCATGCGTAAGTCGCGGAACTTAGGCGCAAATATGTGTGGCTGGGATGACGCCTGCGGGTGGGGAAGAGACACGTTGCCAGCTCTATCGGGGCGGAACGCGGTTTAAGGTTTTGCCTGTAGTAATAGCAACTGTAATGAGAGTTTCTCTTTTCCGCATAAAGAATAAATGTTATTCTATATGCCTACGAGTGAAACTCATCGTCTGACTCTAGAGGCCCCACCGGTACCTAGCCGGCTCATATCACCGACATAGCGACGGGTGTGGTGGGCGCGATCTAGGGTGCCTACCAGTACTACACGAGGCTCAGGAGTGCTCTCGCGTGTTGGGGCGTTGTCGCCGGAACGAATTGGGGGTGATGTCGGTCTGCATCGGCATCGTAAACCTAACTGTAGGGAGGAGACCATGCCGCAGATAGCCGTCATAAACGAGTCTACCGCGATCACCGATTCCGAAGTTCAGAGTTATCTGCCCGCATTCGACCAGCAATGGAACAAGGACCTATTGCCGATCTGGGGTGTCGAGCAAGCGACGTTCGCCTTCGTTCCGAAGTCCACGCCGCCCGCCGCTGGTACTTGGTGGGTGGTGTTCCTGGACAACAGCGACCAGGCTGGCGCGCTCGCCTATCACGACTTGACCAACGAGGGTCTGCCGATTTCCAAAGTCTTCGTCAAAACCCTACAGGCGGACAATGCATCGGTCAGCGTCGGCGCAACGCACGAGATTTGTGAGATGGCAGTCGACCCGTGGCTCAACGGCGCCTACCAGGATCCCCAAGGGGTCTTTTGGGCCGGCGAAGTGTGCGATCCGGTCGAGGATGACCAGTATGGCTATGTAATTGGCAATGTCCTCGTGACGGACTTTGTGACGCCGAATTGGTTCGCTCACCAGCATGCGCAAGGTGCCATCGACTTGAAGGGTCACGCTCTTGCCGCATTCGAAGTCTTGACCGGCGGTTATGCGCAGAAGTTCGATCCCCAACGCGGATGGGTGCAAGTCACCGGAGCCAAGGCGATGCATAGCAAGCGCGCGACGGCCGCGGCCGGCTCGCGGCGAGATCGGCGTGGTCGGCAATGGAAAAACTGGGAGCGGAGCGCCGTAGGGTGGCCCTTGCATCCAAAAAAGGTGATGCCGCCAGTGCGGCGTAGATCACGTTGAGGCCGATTCTGGCTTGATGGAATCACCGATCGTACTCATCGCCCTCGGGCTTGGCACCGGCTCCGAAAGTCGTCTCAAGGCGACGCGGTCTGCAGCCGCTTGCGCTTTTTCCCGGCACGCTTCTTGCGCTTGCTCGCGAGCGTCCTCGCTGCATTTTCGAGAAGCGGCCGCAGCTTGCGATCGGCGAGCATGCGCGGCAGCCCCCCGCCGTCGAGTGCGGTGATCATGCGCTTGATGAGATCGAAGTCGTGCTCGTCCCGGTAGGGCTTGAGATCGAGATCGTCGGGCACCTTGGTGAGCCGCTCGTCGCCGATCCGTTTCACGTATCTCTGCATGAAGCGGTCGTAGTCGCGCCACTCGATGCGGTCCGCGCGCACCGCGGCCTGCTCGGCGCGCGTGGCGATCTGATGCGCATGCAGATAATGCAGGCCGAGCTGGTCAATCAGCGTCTTCTCGACCTCTTCGTGCAGAATGAGGTAGCGGTCGACGGCGATCTCCCGGCCGCGGAACTTGAACGTCCTCGGCAGGTGGCGATCGATGAAGATCGTCTTGCCGTCGACGCTGTAGCCCGCGAGATAAGGGATGTCGTGACTACGGTCGAACTTCTTCACCCGCCGCAGGATGGCGTCGAGCGCGCGGTCGAGCATGAGGCTGGAGACATACCAATCCGGGATGCGGAGCTTCTTGTGCGGTGCTGCGGGATGGCAAGCGTAGTCTGACATCGCAATGTCCTCCCGCCCTCGCTCGAGGGCGCGCTTGAGCAGAGCATGGGGCCGCAAGGGTAGCGATTCCGCCGATTTGCGACAAGGGCGGCCAGGTCCCCATCCTTCGAGACGCGTCGCATGCGACGCTCCTCAGGATGCGGACTTGGAGGTTGGTTTTCGCCTCATCCTTCGAGACGCGTCGCATGCGCGACGCTCCTCAGGATGAGGACATGGAGGTTGGTTTTCGCCTCATCTTGAGGAGGCCGCGAAGCGGCCATCTCGAAGGATGAGGCGAAACCGAACCGCTACCCAAGGGCGGGCAGCCGGCGTCAGCGCGAACAGGCTCACTCGCCGTAGAGCATCTTGGGGTCGACGATGACCTCGGCAATGGTCTCGAGCCTGCCGCCGCGGAAGGCGGTGAAGAAGCAGCTCCGCCGCCCCGTATGGCAGGCGACCCCCTTCTGGTCGACCTGCAGGAGAAGCGCATCCTGATCACAATCGAAGCGTAGCTCGACGAGGCGCTGCTCCTGGCCCGAGCGCTCGCCCTTGCGCCAAGGCGCGCGGCGCGAGCGCGACCAGTAGC
>DASPPM010000497.1:0-11462 GCA_035625535.1 Alphaproteobacteria bacterium | reverse complement strand
GGCCATGGCGACGCAGAACCTGCTGCTCGCCGCCCATGCCGAAGGCCTCGGGGCCTGCTGGATGTGCGCGCCGCTCTTCTGCCCGGACACGGTCGCCGCCGCCATCGGCCTGCCCCCCGGCTGGGAGCCGCAGGCGCTCGTCACCCTCGGCCGGCCCGCAAGTGCCGGCAAGCCAGCCCGACGCAAGCCGGTTGCGGAAATGCTGTGGCGACCGCCCGCGGCCGCGGACGAATGCCAGCTCAGCGCCAGCCGAGAAGACGCCTCAAGGCCCGCTTGATCCGCGCCCAGATGACGGAGAGGAGGAGCGCGCCCGCGCGCAGCTCGGCCGCCGCTGCCGCGGGCCCGGCCTCGCCGCGGGCGGCGGCAGCGATGCGGGCGTCGAGGTTGCGCGCGAATTCGGCGGTCAGGCGCTGGGCAAGGTCGTTGACGATGGCGCCGCGGCTGAACTGAGCGAGCGGGCCGGCGAGCGAGAAGCCGACTTGCACGTCGACGCGCGTGCCGCCCTCGGGCGTGGCCGAGAGGGCGAACTCGATCTCGCCGCGCGCCTGCGAGCTGCTCGCGCTGTCGCGGCCGCCGCCCTGCACCCTCCCGCGGTGCTGAGCATCGTCCCAGCGGACCTCGCCCTCGCCCGTGAACGAGGCGCTGATCGGCCCGAGCTTGATCCTGAGCACGCCCTCGACACGGCTGCCGCTCAAGGGCGCCGTGAGGGCGGCCCCGGGGAGGCAGCCAGCGAGCAGCTCGATATCCTTGAAGCCCAGCCAAGCGCGCTCGAGCGGCTCCTTGAGGATGAAGGATTGCGTGATGAGCGTGCCGGGCCGGCTCTCTCTCATCCCTTGCAACGGCGCGACCGACCGCGCTTCAACCGCGGGCGGCGCTGCGGCAGCGGCGGCCGTGACTGCGGCCGGGGCGATCGCCGTGGCAGCCCTGCCCTCGCGGGCGCCGACCGGGCCCAGACGTCTTTCGGGAGCAGCCCCGCGAGGGCGGCCGGCGGCTTTGCGCTCCGCGAGCACGCTTTCGATCGCGCGCACGATGCCGACATAGCCGGTGCAGCGGCAGAGATTGCCCGAGAGCTCGAGGCGGATGCGCCGCTCGTCGGCGTCAGGCAGGCGCAGCACGATGTCGCGCGCGGTCGCCAGCATGCCCGGCGTGCAGAAGCCGCACTGCAGCGCATGCTCGCGCGTGAAAGCCCGGCGCAGCTCCGCCATCGTCTCATCTTTGTCCATGCCCTCGATGGTGGTGATCTCTGCGCCATCGCACGACACCGCGTAGGTGATGCAGGAGCGCGCCGGCGCCCCGTCGATCAAGAGCGTGCAGGCGCCGCACACCCCGTGCTCGCAGCCCTGATGGGTCCCGGTACGGAGGAGATGCTCGCGCAGGAAGTCGGCGAGCTGGAGCCGCGGCTCGACCTCGGCCGCGACCGTCCTGTCGTTGACGGTGAGACGGATCGCGGTCATCCGATTGCTGCCTCGGCCGCGGCGCGCTTCAAGGAGGCAAGGCGGACCTGCCGCTCGATCGCGTCGGCGATGCCTTTCTCCGCGAGGAACGTCTCTGCGCGCTCGACGCTGAGCCGCCCGGAAGCACCCTCGCCGCCTGGGCCGTCGAACAAGGCCGCCGCGTCCGCCAGCAGGAGGGGGGCGCCACCCGTGGCCCCAATCACGAGGCGAAAGACGCCTCGCTCGGGGTCGGAGAGGATCGCGGTGAGCGCATGCGCGAACTCGCCCGGCTTGCGGCAGAACTTGCAATAGCCCCAGCGCGCCCGGCGCGAGAGGCGCGGGATGCGCACAGCCTCGAGCAGCTCGCCGGGCTCAAGTGCCGTCTCGAAGGCGCCGACGACGAAGCGCGCGACCGGCAACGTGCGGCGGCCGCCAGCTCCGCGGATGAGCACCTCGGCGCCGAGGCAAGCCAGCACCGAAACCCAGTCCGCCGCCGGATCGGCATGGCACAGGCTGCCGCCGATGGTGCCGCGATTGCGCACCGCGCGATAGGCAATCCCGCCCGCGACCGCCTTGAGCGGCCCGCCCGTCGGATCGGGCACGCGCCCGTCCTCGATATCGGCATGGCTGATGCAGGCGCCGAGCGTTACCGCCTCGGCCGTCTCCTCGACGCGCACGAGCTCGCCGATGCCGCCGAGCTCGACGACGAGCCGCGGCTGGACGAGGCGCAAATTGAGCATCGGCCCGAGCGATTGCCCGCCGGCGAGCGGGCGCGCCCCGAGCTCGCGGCGCTCCAGGAGCTCAAGCGCCTCGGCGAGGCTCGCCGGCCGCGCATAGTCGAAGGGCGCCGGCTTCATGCAGCGCCGCTCCCCTCGCGCGCGCGTGGCACCTTCGCCGCGGCGATCGCCTCGAGGATGCGCCGCGGCGTCATCGGCGATCGGGTGAGCTCGGCCCCGAGCGGGCGGAGCGCATCGTTGATCGCGTTTGCGATCGCGGCGGGCGGCCCGATGGCACCGCCCTCGCCGATGCCCTTGACGCCGAACTCCGTGTAGGGCGAGGGCGTCTCCATGTGCTCGATGCGCACGTCCGGGACCTCGGTGGCGCCGGGGAGGAGATAGTCCGCAAGCGTGGAGGCAAGCGGCTGCCCGTTCGCATCGAAGGGCATCTCCTCGTAAAGTGCGGTGCCGATGCCTTGCGCGGTGCCGCCGTAGACTTGGCCGTCGACGACCATGGGGTTGACCAGCACGCCGCCGTCCTCGACGACGACATAGTCGAGGATCTCGACCTCGCCGATCTCGGGATCGACGGCGACGACGGCCGCGTGCGCGGCGTAGCTGAAGGTGCCGCTGTCGCGCATCGGCTTGTAGCCGGCCGTGGTCTCGAGCCCGCCCGGCTCGACGTCGCCCGGCAGGTCCTGCGGGCGCAGGTACCAGACCCTGGCGATGTCGGCGAGGCTCACGCTGCCATGCGCGCCGACGACCATGCCGTCCCTGACCGCGACCTTGCTTTCCTCGCTTTGCAGCAGCTTGGCGCCGATGCGCGCGGCGCGCCGGGCGAGCTCCTGGCACGCGCGGGTGACGGCACCCCCCGCCATCACCATGCAGCGCGAGCCCCAAGTGCCCGTCGAGTAGGGCGTCAAGGCGGTGTCGCCGAGCACCACCTTGACCTTCTCCGGCTCGATGCCGAGGACCTCGTGCGCCACCTGGGCGAGCGTGGTCTCGAGACTCTGGCCGTGGGAGTGCACGCCCAAACGGAGCTCGAGTCCGCCGTCCGGCGTCAGGCGCGCCGTCGCCTGCTCGTGCCCCGGCACCATGGGAATGCCCCAGCCAGCGTAGACCGAGGTGCCGTGCGCCGCCTGCTCGCAGAAGATCGCCAGGCCGACGCCGATGAGCCTGCCGTCGGGTTCGCCCAGGCGCTGGCGCGCGCGCACGGACGGAAGCCCGATCGCGGCGACGGCGCGGCTCAGGCATTCGGGGTAGTCGCCGCTGTCGAAATGCTTCTTGGTGATGTTCTCGAAGGGCATGCGCTCGGGCGGCACCAGGTTCTTGAGGCGCACCTCCGACGGCTCGAGCCCGGCCTCGCGCGCAATGGCGTCGAGCAAGAGCTCCATCGCGAAGCACACGCCGGTCCGTGCCACGCCGCGGAAGGGCAGGATCGGGCATTTGTTGGTGGCGACCGAGTAGGTGCGGCAGCGATAGGCCGCGAAATCGTATGGGCCGGGGAGGATGCTCGCCACCTGCGCCGCCTCGAGGCAGGCGGAGAACGGATAGGCGGAATAGGCACCCGAATCGACCGTCGCCTCGCAGTCGATGGCGAGCAGCCTGCCCTCGCGGTCCGCGTAGCCGGTGATGACGTAGTGGTGCTCGCGGCAATTGGCGGACGCGATGAGATGCTCGCGCCGGTCCTCGATCCAGCGGACGGGGCGGCCGCATCTCATCGCCAGCCACGCGAGCGCCACCTCCTCGGCGGCAAGGATGCCCTTGTAGCCGAAGCCGCCGCCCACGTCGGGCGAGATGACCCGGATCTTGCCTTGGTCGAGGCCGAGGCACTCGGCGAGGCCCGTGCGCACGATGTGCGGTATCTGGGTGGCGCTATGGACGACGAGCTGCTCGAGCCGGCTGTCCCAATGCGCGATCACCCCCCTGCCCTCGATCGGCGCCATGCACTGGCGCGCCGTGCGGAACTCGCGCGTGACTTTGATGGCAGCCGCCCGCGCGGCCGCCTCGATGTCGCCCTCGATTCGGGTCTCGAGAAAGATGTTGTCGCCCCAGGCCTCGTGAAGGAGCGGCGCGTCGGCACGCCTACCCTGCAGCATGTCGTGGACCGCGGGCAGCTCCTCGAGCTCAAGCGTCACCGCTTGCGCGATGTCCTCGGCGGCGGCGCGCGTCTCGGCCACGCACATGGCGACGAGCTCGCCCACGTGGCGCACCTTGTCGGTAGCGAGGGCGGGCTGGAGCGAGACCTTGAAGCCGGGCAAGCCGGAGACGGCGCGGATCGGCTTGACGCCTGCCATGTCCGCTGCGGTGAAGACCGCATCGCGCATCACCTCTGGGACCTCGATCGCCCTGATGCGCGCATGGGCGAGCGGGCTGCGCACGAAGGCGACCTCGCGCATGCCCGCGAGCCGGATGTCGGCGACGTACTGGCCGCGGCCGGTCAGGAAGCGCTCGTCCTCCTTGCGCTCTAGGCGGGCCCCCACTCCCTTCGTCGTCATCCCGATAGGCTCCCCTCGCATTCGGCGGTATCTGGCCGCCGGCACCTGAGGTCAATCTTGCGACGGCTGCAACAGGTTGGTCTCGAGCTTGATGCAATCGCCGCGATAGATGATGTCGGCGACGTAGATGGCGACGCCTTGACGGTCGATCACCGCGCAATGGGCCTCCGCCGTGGGCGAGTTGAGCGGCACCTTCAACAGCCGCGCCGTCTCGGGGTCGGCGCTCGCGATCACCAGCGTCTGATGGGCGGATGCGATCTCGACCCCTTTCATGGCGGCCAAGACGGGGAGGGCCGCGTGACGTCGGAAGTCGTCGGGCGCCCGGTCGTAGATGTCCTTTGCGAGGTGGAGGCTGACGAGCGAATAGGCGCGGGGGCCGCGCAACTGAACGCTGCGCAGGAACACGTACTCCTCGGCGAGGCGACCCTCGCCGGGCACGAGGCGCGGCGCGCGCACCGGCGTGCCGACCGGGATGAACTTCGGCACGACGCCCCTCAGCTTGTCGATCAGCGACGACCAGCTGGTGTCGAGTGCCAGCCAACGCCGATCCTCGATGCCTTCGGCCACGAAGGTGCCCTTGCCCTGCTGGCGCCGCACCAGCCCCTCCTTCTCGAGCAGGTCGACTGCCTGGCGCACGGTGACGCGGGCGACCTCGAACTCCTCCTGCAATTCCTCGAGCGTGGAGATCTTGGCGCCGGGCTGCCAATGCCCGTCCTCGATGCGGCGGCGCAGCGTGGTCGCCACCTGGATGTAAAGCGGGATCTGACTGAGGCGGAACGTCTTTGCCAATTGACCCATCGTCTGGTTGTCCCTTCTATGAGCGGGTCACGCTTGAATTTGCTCTACTCATGGCCCGAGACCACGCCGCTGATGAGGTTGAGGTCGTAGAGCCGCGCATGATCGAGGCCGGCCGCTGCCGCTGGGACGAAGCTCGCGCTGAGTGCGGCGAGCGCTGCCTCCTGCGCGCGGCGCAAGGCTTCGGCCTCCTCCACCTCGATCGCCGCGAAACGGACCTGATCGCCGGGCCGCCTGCGTCCCGCGACCGGCAGGTCGGCCGAGATCACCGTCGCGATCTTGGGATAGCCGCCCGTCGTCTGGTGATCGGCCAGGAGCAGGATCGCCTGGCCCGAGCCCGGCACCTGGATGGCGCCGGTGGCAATTCCGTCGGACGCGATATTGTAGCCGTCGCGGTGGACGAGCTGCGGGCCGTCGAGACGGAGGCCCATGCGGTCGGCGTCCTTCGAAACCCGGAACACGCTGTCGAGGAGAAGTGCGAGCGCCGCGTCGGTGAAATGATCGGCTTGCGGGCCGAGGATCACGCGGATCGTTTGATCCCGCGCGGCAGCCAGCGGCTGCGGCAGGGCGAGCTCCGCGCGCTCCACGACGCTTTCCCGCGCGAGCGGCAGAAGATCGGCGCTCTGAAGCGCCCGTCCCCCGAAGCCGCCGAAGCCGCCGCGCGCGTAGGTGGAGGCGCTGCCGAGGCAGGGCGGCAGGGCGAAGCCGCCCTCGACGGCGAGGTAGCAACAGGCGGTCTCGCTCGGTCCGCGCACCCGGAAGCTCTCGCCGCGCGTCAAGCGCAGGCTGCGCCAGCCGCCCACGCTGCGCCCGCCTTCGCCCAAGCGCTCGAGCTCGGCATCTCCGCCGGCAAGAGCCACGCGTAGGCTGTCCGCGGCCACCTCGAGCGTCGGCCCCTGGTAGAGAATCTCGAGTGCCGCCGTGTTGTCGTCATTGCCGGCGAGGCGGTTGGCGAGGCGAAAGCTCAGGCTGTCGAGGGCACCCGAGACCGGGACGCCGACGGCCTGATAGCCGTAGCGGCCGAGGTCCTGCACGGTCGTGTGCAGGCCGGGGGCGACGACCTTGAGCGCAGCACTCACGGCGCCAGCCTCTCGTGGGGCACCTGGTAGTCGCCGCGCTCGACCGCCGCGCGCACTTTCGCGAAGCTCTGCTTGTCGATCGCCTCGAATTCGACCGCATCGCCGGGGGCGAGAAGCGCGGGCGCGGGCAGCTGCGCATCGAAGAGACGCACCGGCGTCGCCCCGATGAGATGCCAGCCGCCCGGACTTTCGAGCGGATAGATGATGGTCATCGTGGTGGCGATTGCGACCGAGCCGGGCGGCAGGCGCACGCGCGGATCGACCCGCCGCGGCAGCACGAGGCGCTCGGGCAGATCGCCCATATAGGGAAGGCCGGGAAGGAAGCCGATCATGTAGACGTGGTAGCGCTGCCCGGCATGGAGGGCCACGACCTCCTCAGGAGCGAGCCCGGTCTTCTTGGCGACATAGGCGAGGTCGGGGGCGAACTCGCCCTCGTAGCAGACCGGCACGCGCCAGAGCCGCGCCTCCTGCTCGAGGCGGCCTTTGGCGCCCAAGAGCGCCTCGATCGCGCGCTTGAGCTTGGCCGCACTGGTCTTGAGCGGATCGTAGTGGATCATGAGCGAGCGCAGCGTCGGCACGGTCTCGACGATACCGGCAAGCGCCGCTCGGCGAATTTGCGCCGCCAAGCGCAGCACCTCCTCGCTGAGCCGGCGCTCGATGCGGTCGCCGAACTCGACCACAAGCGCGGCATCGCCGCTCGAGAGAAACCTGACCGTCACGTCCGCTGCCTGGCCTCGGCTCGATGCACCTGGCGCGCCCGGGAAGGCCCCGGGCACGCGCATGAATCGGTTGATCGGCCCAGAAGGCCTATCTTATTATCGTCTTAATGTTGGTACCATACGGGGCCGCCAAAGGCTAGGTCCCGGCCGAACGGGGTCGCGCTCACTCCCTCCTCGAGGAAGGCAGCCCTCCCGGTTGCTCCTCGGGTGGAGGGAGACCATATCAAACCAGCTCCTTGTCCTCAGGAGGGGGCTGCCCGACGGTCGCGAGGCTCGCGCGAGGAGGAGAGAAAGAATGACGAAAACGGTCAATCTCAACGCCGACATGGGCGAGAGCTTCGGCGCCTTCAAGGTCGGCAACGACGATGCCCTCCTCGACATCATCGGCTCGGCCAGCATCGCCTGCGGCTTCCATGGCGGCGACCCCAACGTCATGCACAATACGGTGATGCGCGCCAAGGAGAAGGGCGTGAGCATCGGCGCGCATCCCGGCTTCAACGACCTCTGGGGTTTCGGGCGCCGGCGCATCGACATGAGCGTGCGGGACACGGAGTACATGGTCGCCTATCAGATCGGCGCGCTGCAGGCGATGGCGGCCTACGCCGGCACCAAGGTGACCCACCTCAAGGCGCACGGCTCGCTCAACAACATGGCGGCGGAAAATCTCGATTTGGCGCTCGCCATCGGCCGCGCCATGAAGGCGGTCGATCCCAGCATCATCTACGTGGCCCTTGCCGGCTCGGAGATGGAGCGGGCCGCCCAACAGCTCGGCCTGCCGCTTGCGCGCGAGGGCTTCTGCGACCGCCTCTATGACGACGACGGCAACCTCACCTCGCGCAAGATCCAGGGTGCGGTGCTGCACGACCCGGGCGAGATCAGCAAGCGCGTCGTCCACATGGTGCTCAACGACGAGATCGTCTCACGCAACGGCAAGCACATTCCGCGCAAGATCGACAGCCTCTGCGTCCACGGCGACGAGCCGAGTGCCGTCGAGGCGGCGCGCGCCGTGCGCAAGGGCCTCGAGGCCGCGGGCGTGCGCGTGGTCCCGCTCACCCAGATGAAGCTGGCCTGAGCGCTCGCCGGGGCGGGACTCGGTCCAGCTCTTGAAGATCCGGAACGGGCCGTCCACGGCAAAGGAAAGGGCGCGCATGACGGGGAAGCTCCCGACTCTCGCCATCATCGGCGGCACCGGGGCGCTCGGGAGCGGGCTCGCCGCAGGCTGGGCCGCGGCCGGCTACCCCGTGATCCTCGGCTCGCGCAGCGCCCAGAAGGCGGCGGACGCGGCCAGGGCGATCTCGGCTGCCGTGGCCGTGCGCGGCATGGACAACCGCGCCGCCGCCGCCGCCGGCGAGATCCTGGTGGTGACCGTGCCCTATGCCAGCCACGACGCCATTCTCGCCGAGATCCGCGAGGCAGCGGCGGGCAAGATCGTGGTCGACACCACGGCCCCCCTCGTCCCCCCCAAGGTCGCGACCGTGCAGCTTCCCGCCGCGGGATCGGCGGCCCTTGCCGCGCAGCGCTTCCTCGGCGAGCGCGTGCGCGTCGTCTCGGCCTTCCAGAACGTGGCGGCCCACAGGCTGCAAGCGAACGAGACGATCGACTGCGACGTGCTGATCACGGGAGACGACCGTGCCGCGCGCGAGAGCGTCGTGGCCCTCGCCGCCGCGCTCGGCTTGCGCGGCATCGAGGCCGGCCCGCTCGCCAATTCCGTCGCGGCCGAGGCGTTGACTTCGGTCCTCATCGGCATCAACCGGCGCTACAAGGTGGAGGGCGCCGGCATCCGCATTACCGGCGCGTTCGGCACGGCGGCGGGCCACGGCTAGTCGAAGAATGGCAGCATCGGCGCTGACACTCGTTTCCCTTCGCGGCATCCCGCTCGTCCGCCCCGGCGACGATCTCGGCGCCATCCTCATCGACGCCCTCTCGAGCGTCGAGCCGCGCCTCCGCGACCAGGACGTGCTGGTCGTTGCCCAGAAGATCGTCTCCAAGGCGGAGGGGCGTTACCTCCGCCTTGCCGAGGTGACGCCGGGGGCGCGCGCGCGCGAGCTCGCCGCGGCGGTCCACAAGGACCCTCGCTTCGTCGAGGTGGTGCTCTCCGAGTCGCTCGAGGTGGTGCGCTACAAGCGCGATGTGCTCATCACGGCGCACCGGCTCGGCTTCGTGATGGCGAATGCCGGCGTCGACCAGTCGAACATCGAGCACGGCGAAGGCGGCGAGCGGGTCTTGCTGCTGCCCAAGGATCCCGACGCCACTTCAGCCGCGCTTAAGGTGCGCCTCGACGCGAATTTCGGCGTCAACCTCGGCGTCATCGTGAACGACAGCTTCGGGCGCGCCTGGCGAAACGGGGTCTCGGGCGTCGCGCTCGGCGCCGCCGGGCTGCCGGCACTCCTCGACATGGTGGGCGAGCCCGATCTCTTCGGACGCGAGCTCAAGGTGACGCAAGTCGCCTTTGCCGACGAGATCGCGGCGGCGGCCTCGCTGCTCATGGGGCAAGCGGCGGAAGCCCAGCCGGCGGTCCTCGTGCGCGGCCTCGCCTGGGGCGACCGTCCGCCGCGCCCGGCCAAGGCGCTGATCCGTCCCAAGGAATTGGATTTGTTCCGATGATCGATCGATGCCATTTACAGGCACGGACACCACTGAAATGAGCAGGCCGATACCATCGCATGAGGAGCACGCGGGCAAGGTGCTGGCCCTTTGCGGCGGCGTCGGCGGGGCGAAGCTGGTGCTCGGGCTCTATCGCGTGCTGCCGCCCGACCGGCTCGTCGTGGCGGTGAATACGGCCGACGATTTCAGCCATCTCGGCCTCCACGTCTCGCCCGACCTCGATACCGTGATGTACACGCTCGCAGGCCTCGCCAATCCCGAGACCGGATGGGGCCGGCGTGAAGAGAGCTGGAATTTCATGCAGGCACTCGAGGCGCTCGGCGGCGAAGGCTGGTTTCTCCTCGGCGACGGCGATCTCGCCACCCATGTCGAGCGCACGCGGCGCCTTGCGGCGGGCGAGAGCCTCACCGAGGTGAGCGAGGGCTTCGCCCGACGGCTCGGCATCCGCGCGCGGCTCCTGCCGATGAGCGACGATGCGGTACGCACGCTCGTCCACACGGCCGAGGGCACGCTGCCCTTCCAGCATTACTTCGTGCGACTCGGCGCTACCCCAGTCGTCCGCGGCTTCACCTTCGAGGGTGCCGAGCGGGCGCGGCCCAATCCCCAGTTGCTGGCGGCGCTCGCTTCGGCGGAGCTCGCGCTCGTGGTGATCTGCCCCTCCAATCCCTATTTGAGCGTCGACCCCATCCTCGCATTGCCGGGCGTACGGGACGCGCTCGCCGCGGCTGAAGCGCCCGTCGTCGCGGTCTCGCCAATCATCGGCGGCGAGGCGGTCAAGGGGCCCGCCGCCAAGATCATGGCCGAGCTCGGCGTGCCGCGCACGCAGGCGGCGATCGCGCGGCATTATCAGGGCCTCATCGACGGCCTCGTCATCGACGAGGCGGACGCCCAAGAGGCCAAAGACCTTGTGCTCGCCATCGAGGTCACGCGCACGCGGATGCGAAGCGTGGAGGACCGCGAGGCGCTCGCCCGCCGGGTCCTCGCCTTCGGCGAGCGCCTGACCGGAAGCCGCCGCGCGCGCGGCCGTTCCAGGTTAGAGGGCGCCCATGAGCGGTGAAGGTGTGGTTGCCGTCGTGCCGGCCAAGGACCTCGGGCAGGCGAAGGAGCGGCTCGCCGGTCTCCTCGCCCCCGAAGAGCGTCGCGGCCTCGCGCGCGCCATGCTTGAGGACGTGCTTACCACCTTGAGGGCGGTGCCCCCACTCGCCGGCATCCTCGTGGTGACGCGCGATGCCGAGCTCGCGGCCCTCGCGCGCGCCTCCGGTGCCTACCTCATGAGCGATCTGCGCCACGAGGGGCCGACGGCTGCGATAGCGCTCGCAGCACGGCGTCTCGCAGCCGACGGGGCAGCCGCCATGCTTGCGGTGCCGGCACTCGCCGGCATCCTCGTGGTGACGCGCGATGCCGAGCTTGCGGCCCTCGCGCGCGCCTCGGGTGCCTATCTCATGAGCGATCTGCGTCACGAGGGTCCGACGGCTGCGATCGCGCTCGCGGCAGGGCGTCTCGCGGCCGAAGGGGCGGCAGCCATGCTCGCCGTGCCGGCGGACGTGCCCTTGGCGACGCCGGGCGAGATCATGGAGATCCTCGCGGCCGGCGGCGCACCTCCGGCGGTGACGCTCGT
>DASPPM010000496.1:0-3342 GCA_035625535.1 Alphaproteobacteria bacterium | reverse complement strand
CGTCGAGCTCCTCATGAAGAACGGCGGCGGCTACGTCTCGGTCGGCAAGGGCAACGACTTCTTTCTCGGCAACGCGCGGTAAGGGCGCGCGATCCCGACTCCTAAGATCGGCCACACGCCGTGCCGCGCCGCGATCGCCTCATCCAGCATCTTCTCGCCCTCATGCTGCCGCTCGGTCCCGTCGAGGCGCGCAGGATGTTCGGCGGCCACGGCCTTTATCTCGAAGGGACGATCTTCGCGCTCGTCTTCGATGGCGCGCTTTTCCTCAAGGCGGACGAAGAGACCAAAGGCGCCTTCGAGCGCCGCGGCCTCGGGCCCATCACCTACGAGGGACGTAAGGGGCAGACCATAGCGCTCCCTTACTGGGAGGCGCCGGCCGAGCTCCTTGAGGACGGCCGTGCGCTCTGCCGCTGGGCGCAAAGAGCGCACGAGGCGGGCCTGCGCTTCAATGCGAAGAAGAAGCCGAAACGGGCGAGGCCAAAGACCAGTGCTGATCGCCGCGGCCGCGGTCCGCGCTTCGAGCCCGATTTCTGAGCCGCCGCCTCGGCCTGCCAGGCGTCCTCGTGCGCTCGAGTCTCGACGCCCGCGCAATGCCGGCAAGCCGATTGGTCGTGATGAGGGCCCATGCTAAAAGTCAACGACCAATCGGCCACAGGAGAGCGCGCCATGGCGAAGGCAGCGAAAGCAAAGACGCGGACCGAGACGGACTCCTTCGGACCCATCGAGGTGCCGGCGGACCGTTACTGGGGTGCGCAGACCGAGCGCAGCCTGGAGAACTTCAGGATCGGCGGCGAGCGCATGCCGGCCCCCCTCATCTCGGCGCTCGGGCTCGAGAAGAAGGCGGCAGCGCTTGCCAATATGGCCTTGGGTGCGCTCGACAAGAAGCTCGGCCAGGCGATCGTGCGCGCCGCCGAGGAGGTGATCGACGGCACGCTCGCAGACCATTTCCCGCTCGTGGTCTGGCAGACCGGCTCGGGCACCCAGAGCAACATGAACGCGAACGAGGTCATCGCCAACCGCGCCAACGAGCTCCTGGGCGAGGCACTCGGCAGCAAGCGCCCGGTGCATCCGAACGATCACGTCAACATGTGCCAATCCTCGAACGACAGTTTTCCGACCGCCATGAACGCGGCCGCCGCGATCGAGCTCGAGCGCCGGCTCATCCCGGCGCTCGAGCATCTCTTTGAGGCGCTCGACGACAAGGCGCGCGCGTTCGCCTCGATCATCAAGATCGGCCGCACGCATCTCCAGGACGCGACCCCGCTCACCCTCGGCCAGGAATTCTCGGGCTACGCCGCGCAGATCGAGAACGGCATCGCGCGGGTGCGGGACTGCCTGCCGCGGCTCTATCGGGTGGCGCAGGGCGGTACCGCCGTCGGCACCGGGCTCAATGCGCGGCGCGGCTTCGACAAGCGCTTCGCCCAGGAGCTTGCGCGCATCACCGGGCTTCCCTTTCTCCCCGCCAAGAACAAGTTCGAGGCGCTCGCTGCGCACGATGCGATCGTCGAGGCCTCGGGGGCCCTCAACGTGCTCGCTTGCTCGCTCACGAAGATCGCGAACGACCTCCGGCTGCTCGGCTCGGGACCGCGCTCAGGGCTCGGCGAGCTCGCGCTTCCCGAGAACGAGCCGGGCTCCTCGATCATGCCCGGCAAGGTGAACCCCACCCAATGCGAGGCGATGACCATGGTCGCGGCCCAGGTCATGGGCAACCACGTCACCATCACGGTCGCCGGCTCGAACGGCCATCTCGAGCTCAACGTCTTCAAGCCGGTGATGATCTACAATTTGCTGCAATCGATTCGGCTCCTCGCCGACGCGGCCATGAGCTTCACCGACAACTGCGTCCGCGGCATTCAGGCGAATGAGAAGCGCATCGCCGAGCTCTTGAGCCAATCGCTCATGCTGGTAACCGCACTCAACCCCTACATCGGCTACGACAAGGCGGCCAAGGTGGCGAAGAAGGCGCACGCCGAGGGCACCACGCTCAAGGAGGCCGCACTGGCGCTCGGCTTCGTCAAGGCCGAGGAGTTCGAGCGCTGGGTGCAGCCGAAGAGCATGTTGGGACCGCGCGGGTGAGCGGCTCCTTGCGGAAGCGCTCGGTCACCATCGCCGGGCACCGCACGAGCGTTTCGCTCGAGGCTGCCTTCTGGTCGGCACTCAAGCAGATGGCGGCCGAGCGCGGCGTCTCCTTGAACGCGCTCATCGAGGAGATCGACCGCGGCCGCGCCGGCAACCTCTCGAGCGCCGCGCGCCTCTTCGTCTTGGCGACGCTCAAGGCGAGCGCCGCCAGGCGATAACTCGTCTCGGCTCGTCTGTGCGGTGCGTTCGAGGAAGGGCGAAAAGCGCGACGCCCGAGGCAATGTCCCGTGATAGCGAATGGGCGAATTCGAGGAGGCGATCCCACATAGTTGAGTTGGCGATGCAGGGCCAGGACGCGCGCTCACCGGGCCGCGGGGGCGCGGACGTCCGCTGTGCAGCGAATTTCCGACTAAGATCGAGCACGGCCCGATGTCGCAAAGGTGCCAATTGCGGACCTGGCGAACGTAGGCCACCATAACCGCCGTTGTGCAGTATGAGCGCGCAATTACCGACCTTCGGACGCCGGAACAAGCCACCTTGTTATGGACGCCAGGACAAGCAGGTACGCAGCGAGCCCGAGAGGAACCAGCATCCAGCCGAAAGCGTGCTGATCTTCGAGCGTGTAAGCAGAGCACAAGAGTGCGGACTGGGAGGCATAAAGCAGCCCGATTGCGACGACCATGCTCGAAAAATAAAGTGCATACGCGACTCTCACTACGCCGGACAGCAGTGGCAAATAATGTGACAGCAGGAAGCCCGCAGCGAAGAGGCTGATCACAAAGAGGACGTTCGCGGCGGAGTAAATTTGGGTCAGATCAATAGACCGCGGAATCATCCAAAACAGAAACAACAGTGTAGCTGCCGCGACAGCGGAAGGCGCATGGGATGCCATTCGGCGGCCAGGACAAAGCCGAGATACCGTCCACCCACAGAGTAGGAGCAGTAACGGCTCCGCTAGCGCCTTTCTCGGCATCGTCGCACTGAAAATCGCGTCGAAGCGCGGCAGTAGCAATAGCGCAGGCAGGAATGAGACGACCAGCCGCCTAGAGATATTTTTCAAGATCGCGCCTCATTCGATCGTTATCCGATTGCGGCGAAAACACGTGCACGATGCTTCCGCCCGGATCGATCAGAAACAGGTCGG
Organism: Alphaproteobacteria bacterium; assembly: GCA_035625535.1. Taxonomy (GTDB): domain Bacteria; phylum Pseudomonadota; class Alphaproteobacteria; order JACZXZ01; family JACZXZ01; genus DASPPM01. The sequence goes on along the minus strand of DASPPM010000496.1, from coordinate 119 downwards.
CTGAGTGATTGATCGTCCCGTCGCTCTTGGCAAAAATCCAAATACCGAACTCCTGCGCGACGCGACTGATCGAGCCGTCCGCCGGTTGCGCCATGATCCACCCCTCGAATGCGCCTTCT
>DASPPM010000495.1:0-3389 GCA_035625535.1 Alphaproteobacteria bacterium | reverse complement strand
CACCCGGTAACGATCGTCATTGCGAGCGCAGCGAAGCAATCCAGGGCACCATCTGCGATACTCACCCTGGATTGCTTCGGCGTCCTTCGGGCGCCTCGCAATGACGAGGGCTTTCCTGATGTCGTGAGCTTCGGAACCAGGAGACTGGGGCGTCTTGCGATCCGCTAGCCTTCCGCGAACTCGCGCCGGATCGCTTGACTGTGCTCGCCGAGTGTCGGGACCTTGCCGAGGGAGCTGTCCGGCTCGCCGAGATGCCGCACGGGGGGTGCGATGAGGTCGAGCGCACCCGCCTCGCTCGCGACCGTGGCGCGGCGGAGCTGGGGATGACGGCTCGCCGTTTCGATCGAGTTGAGCGTGCCGAAGGCGATGCCGAAGCGCTTGAGCCGCGCGATGAGGGCCTCGCGCGCGAGCGAGACGAAGACCCTGGCGATCTCCGCGTCGAGGGCAGCGCGGTTCTGTGCGCGCTCGCCGGGGCTCGCGAAGCGCGCATCACAGGCGAGCTCCGGGTGCTCCAAAACACCTTCGCAGAAGGCGCGCCATTCGCGCTCGTTCTGGATCGAGATGACCACCGGCTCGCCCTTGGTCTGATAGGCGCCGTAAGGGGCGATCGAGTGATGGCTGATGCCGACGCGCGGCGTCACATTGCCGGCGTAGAGATATTGGAGCAGGAGCGGCGACATCCAGTCCGCGATGGTGTCGAAGAGCGAGACCTGCACGGCGCTGCCGCGACCGCTTTGCGCGCGGGCGTTGAGCGCCTCGAGGATCGCCGAATAGGCGGTGAGCCCCGTCGAGATGTCGCAGATCGAGACGCCGACGCGCCCCGGCGCCTCGGGCGTGCCGGTGACCGCGGCGAGGCCGCTCTCGACCTGAACGAGGAGGTCGTAGGCCTTCATGTCGCGATAAGGCCCGTCCTCGCCGTAGCCCGAGATGTCGCAGGTGACGAGACGGGGATATCTCTCTCTGAGCTCGGCCGCACCGAAGCCGGCGCGCGCGGCAGCACCCGGGGCCAGGTTCTGGACGAAGACGTCGGCCTTGGCAAGGATGCGATGGAGGAGGGCCGCATCCGCTTCCTCCTTGATGTCGAGGACGAGCGACTCCTTGCCGCGGTTGAGCCAGACGAAGTAGGAGGAGAGCCCGTTCACGAACTTGTCGTAGCCGCGCGCGAAGTCGCCCTCGGGCCGCTCCACCTTGATCACGCGCGCGCCCGCGTCCGCGAACTTGGCGCTGCAAAAGGGTGCCGCCACCGCCTGCTCGAGCGAGACGACGAGGAGACCGGTAAGCGGCTTGCTCATGGCGCGCGTGCTCAGTAGGGCTTGCCGGTCTTGTCGGTCCAGATATCGCCCTCCGGAGCGCTCACGACATGCAGGTCGACGTCGGGGTAATGACACTCGTCGCCCACGATCCGGCTGCCGATGGCAAGGAAGCGCGCCTTGCGCCCGCTGCGGTTGATGAGGTGGTGACCATCGGCCTTGCCCGCGGGGAAGCCGGCGGCGTGGCCGGCCGAGAGCAGCTGCTCGCCCTCGTCGGTCGCGAGCACGAGCTCGCCTTCGAGGATGTAGATCAGCTCATCCTCGCGGCTGTGCCAGTGGCGTTGCGAGGACCAGCAACCGGGCGGCAGCTCGACGAGGTTGACGCCGAACTGGGTCAATCCCGCGTGCGTGCCGAGGGCAGACCACTGGCGCGCGGCGACCGGCGCCTTGAATTTTTGCGGGTAGCCGGATCCGCTCCGCACCGGCAAGCGGGCGGGATCGAAGGCGGGAGACTTGAGGGGCGACGGTTCCATGACATTTCCGATGCGATTGTTCTCACCCCGGCGAAAGCCGGGGTCCATTTTGATATCCGACTCGAGGCCGGAGATGGACCCCGGCTCTCGCGGGGGTGGTGAGTACAAAAGGGTTCGTTGTCATTCCTGGCCCTCAATAGGAGCGCGGGAGGCCGAGGACGTGCTCGGCGAGATAGGAGAGGATGAGGTTGGTCGAGATGGGGGCGACGCGGTAGAGCCGCGTCTCGCGGAACTTACGCTCGACGTCGAACTCCTCGGCAAAGCCGAAACCGCCGTAGGTCTGCACGCACATGTCCGCCGCCTGCCAGGCCGCCTCGGCGCCGAGCAGCTTCGCCATGTTCGCTTCCTTGCCGCAGGGCTCGCCCAAGTCGAAGAGCCGCGCCGCCCGCTCGACCATGAGGGCCGCCGCCTCGCTCGCCGCATAGGCCTGGGCGATGGGGAACTGGATGCCCTGGTTCTGGCCGATCGGGCGGCCGAAGACCACGCGCTCGCGGGCGTAGGCGGTCGCCTTGTCGATGAACCAGCGCGCGTCGCCGATGCACTCGCCCGAGATCAGGATGCGCTCGGCGTTCATGCCGTCGAGGATGTAGCGGAAGCCCTGGCCCTCCTCTCCGATGAGGTTCTCGGCCGGCACCTTCATGTCGTCGAAGAACACCTCCGTCGTCGCGTGGTTCATCATCGTGCGGATGGGCCGGATGGTGAGACCCTTGCCCTTGGCCTCGCGCATGTCGACGACCAGGACGGAGAGCCCCTCGGTGCGCCGCTTGACCTGATCCTTGGCGGTCGTGCGCGCGAGCAGCAACATGAGGTCGGAATGCTCGGCGCGCGAGGTCCACAGCTTCTGGCCGTTGATGTGGTAGTGATCGCCCGCGCGCACCGCGGTCGTGCGCAAGGAGAGCGTATCGGTGCCGGAGGTGGGCTCGGTGACGCCGAAGGCCTGCAGCCTCAGCTCGCCCTTGGCGATCGCCGGCAACCAGCGCGCCTTCTGTGCCGAGCTGCCGTGCCGGAGGATGGTGCCCATGGTGTACATCTGGGCGTGGCAGGGTGCCCCGTTGCAGCCGCTTTTTTGGATCTCCTCCATGATCGCGGCCGCGGCGGTCATGCTGAGGCCGCTGCCGCCGTACTCCTCCGGGATGAGGGCGGCGAGGAAGCCGGCCTTGGTCAGCGCCGCCACGAACTCGCTCGGGTAGTGGCGCTCGCGGTCGAGCCTTCGCCAGTACTCGCCGGGAAAATTCGCGCAGAGCGCCTTCACGGCGGCACGGATCTGGGCGATCTCCTCGTTGCTCGTGGGGGCCGGTGCGGCCGGCGCGGCCGGTGCGGCCGGCGCGGCAGTCGGGGTCGGCTCTCGCAGGGCGGTCATCGCTGCACCTCGCTCTCCATGCGCGGCAGTCAAGCTGGAAACTTGACCGGGCGCAAGCCGCTGTGGCCGCGGCACCTCACGGCTTCAAGATCGCCCGCCCGACGATGCGGCCGCCCTTCAAGTCGTTGAGCGTCGCCTCGGCGGCATCGAGCGGGCGGGGGCTCAAGGGGATGGCCTCGACCCGACCCGCCTTGGCAAGCGCCATGAGCTCGCCCATCTCGGCGAGGCTTCCGACGTAGGAGCCTT
>DASPPM010000494.1:0-3694 GCA_035625535.1 Alphaproteobacteria bacterium | reverse complement strand
CAAGACGCTTGCCGAGGAGATGCGCAAGAAGGCCATCGAGCTGCGCTTCAATGTCGAGATCGCCGGCATTGAGAAGACGCGCGCGGGCCTCGTGGCCTCGCTCACGACCGACGAGCGGCTCGAGGTCGACCTCGTGCTCTTCGCAACCGGCCGCGCCCCCAGCACCAGGGGCCTCGGCCTCGAGGGCGCGGGCGTGGCGCTCAACGCCAAGGGTGCCATCGTGGTCGACGCCTACTCGCGGAGCTCGGTCGAGAACATCTACGCGGTGGGCGACGTGACCGACCGCATCAACCTGACGCCCGTGGCGATCGCGGAGGGCCAAGCCTTCGCCGAGACCGTCTACAACGACAATCCGACCAAGCCGGACCATGCGGGCGTGCCCTCGGCGGTCTTCAGCGATCCCGAGCTCGCGACCGTCGGCCTTAGCGAGGAAGCGGCACGCCGGGCTTTCGGCGCGGTCGACGTCTATCGCACGAGCTTCCGGCCCTTGAAGCACGCGCTCTCGGGGAGGAGCGAGCGCACGATGATGAAGCTCGTGGTCGAGCGCGCGGGCGGCAAGGTGGTGGGCGCGCACATGGTGGGGGAGGGGGCGGCCGAGATCATCCAGGGCCTGGCCGTCGCGCTCAAGGCGGGGGCGACCAAGCGCGACTTCGACCGCACCATCGGCATCCATCCGACCGCGGCCGAGGAGTTTGTCACCATGCGCACCCCGCTCTCAGAGCCCGAAAAGCAGGCGGCGGAGTAGAGATTTCACCACGGAGCCGCGGAGATCACGGAGAAGAAGCAATATTACAGCGCAAAGGACGCGAAGGATGCGCCGAGGGCGCAGGGACGGGTATTTCTCATCTGTGCGCTCCGCGCATCCACTGCGACCTCCGCGTTTAACCTCGCTTCTTTTCTCCGCGAGCTCCGTGTCTCCGTGGTGGAATCCTTGGGCCGGCTCGTGCGTCGCCGGCCCGATTTCCCCTGGAATTTTCGGCCGCGCCGTCGTATAGACTGGCGTTCCCAGCACGCATTCTCAAGGACGCGAGCATGGCCAACCCATGGACGCCCGATAGTTGGCGCAACAAGCCCGCCCGGCAAGCGCCGGTCTACGCCGATCCGGCAGCACTCGAGCGCGCCGAGGCGCAGCTCGCCAAATATCCCCCGCTCGTTTTCGCCGGCGAGGCGCGCAACCTCAAGGCCGAGCTCGCGCGCGTTTGCGAAGGGCGGGCCTTTCTGCTCCAGGGCGGCGACTGCGCCGAGAGCTTCGCCGAGTTCTCCGCCAACAACATCCGGGACAGCTTCAAGGTCTTCCTGCAGATGGCGGTGGTGCTGACCTATGGCGCGGCACTGCCGGTGGTCAAGGTGGGACGGGTGGCGGGCCAGTTCGCCAAGCCGCGCTCGGAGGAAAGCGAGCGCCAGGGTGGAATCGAGCTGCCGAGCTATCGCGGCGACATCATCAACGGCATCGAGTTCGACGCGGCGGCGCGCGCGCCCGAGCCTCAGCGCATGATCCAGGCCTACAACCAGTCGGCCGCGACGCTCAACCTCTTGCGCGCGTTCGCGCTCGGCGGCTTCGCGGACCTGCACAAGGTGCACCGCTGGAACCAGGACTTCGTGATGAAGAGCAGCGCCGGCGCGCGCTATCAGGACGTGGCCGACCGCATCGCAGAGGCGCTCGCCTTCATGGAGGCCTGCGGGCTCACCTCCGACACCTCGACCACGGTGCGCGAGGTCGCCTTCTACACCTCGCACGAGGCGCTCCTCCTGCCTTACGAGCGCGCGCTCACCCGCCAGGACAGCCTGACGGGCGACTGGTACGACTGCTCGGCCCATTTCGTCTGGGTCGGCGACCGCACGCGCCAGGCGGACGGCGCCCACGTCGAGTTCGTGCGCGGCGTGAAGAACCCGCTCGGCCTCAAATGCGGTCCCACGCTCTCGGCGGACGATCTCCTGCGCCTCATCGACATCCTCAACCCGTCGAACGAGCCGGGGCGCCTGACACTCATTGCGCGCATGGGAGCCGATCTCGTCGAGAAGAAGCTGCCGCCGCTCATCCGCGCGCTCGTCCGCGAGGGCCGCAAGGTCGTGTGGGCGTGCGACCCCATGCACGGCAACACGGTCAAGTCGGCGAGCGGCTACAAGACGCGCGCGTTCGACCGCATCTTGAGCGAAGTGCGCCGCGTCTTCGACGTGCACGAGGCCGAGGGCACCTTCGCCGGCGGCGTGCATTTCGAGATGACCGGTCAGGAGGTGACCGAGTGCATCGGCGGCGCCCAGGCGATCGAGGAGAGCCAGCTCGCGGACCGCTATCACACCCACTGCGATCCGCGCCTCAACGCCACCCAGGCCCTCGAGCTCGCCTTCCTCATCGCCGAGGAGCTCAAGTCGCACCGCTTGGGCAACGCCGCGCGCGTCGCGGCGGCCTCGTAGGCGGGCATGAAGGGCGTCGTCTTCGGCGGCGAGCGCACGCTCGAGCTCATGAGCTTCCCGGACCCGACACCCGGGCCCGGCGAGGTGGTGCTGGAGATCAAGGCCTCCGGCATGTGCGGCTCCGACCTCAAGTTCTACCGCGCCCCCAAGAGCGGCGGCACGGCAAAGCTCGGCCTCGGCGCGCTCAAGGGCCCGGTCATCGCCGGGCACGAGCCTTGCGGCGTGGTGGCCGCCCTCGGCCCGGGGGTCGCCGAACGCCAAGCCCCGCTCGGCGCGCGCGTGATGGTGCACCACTATTCGGGTTGCGGCGTCTGTCCGCATTGCCGCAGCGGTTGGGCGCAGCTCTGCCAGGAGGGCCCCATCGTCTATGGCGTCACCGGCCACGGCGCGCATGCGCCATACATGAAGGTGCCCGCGAGCACGCTCGTCGCCTTGCCCGACGAACTCGGCTTCGACACGGGGGCCGCGATCTCCTGCGGCACGGGTACCGCCTATGGCGCGCTTCAGCGCATGAAGCTCTCGGGTCGCGACCGCATCGCGATCTTCGGCCAAGGACCGGTCGGCCTTTCCGCGACCCAGCTCGCTTCGGCGATGGGGGCGCGGGTCATTGCCCTCGACGTGAGCCCGGAGCGCCTCGCCCGTGCCAAGGAGTTCGGCGCCGAGGCGATCGTCGATCCGGGCAGCAACGATCCGGTGCCCGCGATCAAGGAATGGACGCACGGCACAGGTGCCGATTTGGCGCTCGACACCTCGGGGGCGCCGTCGGCGCGACTTGCGGCCGTGCAGTGCGCGCGCACCTGGGGTACCGTCTGCTTCGTCGGCGAAGGCGACACGGTGACGCTCGACGTGAGCCGCGACCTCCTGCGCCGCCAGCTCACCCTCATCGGCTCCTGGACCTTCTCGACCGTAGGCCAGGCGGAGTGCGCCCGCTTCATCGCCGAGCGCGGCATCGCCACAGATCGCCTCTTCACCCACCGCTGGCGCCTCGAGGAGGCGGAAGAGGCCTATCGCCTCTTCGATGCCCAGACCGCCGGCAAAGGCGTCTTCCTGATGTGAGAGGATGGCGCGGGCCTGCTTCCCCGCGCCCCCTATCAAAAGCGCCGCCGGCGCGCTAGGCTCTCGTTCCCGTCAACCTTCGCTTTAAGGAAGGCCATGCGCCCGGACGTCGACGAGATCGAGCATCTGACCGACGCCTATTTCAATCGCACCAAGACGGTGGTGGGGCGCTTCGGCGATACGCGCGCGACCTACGCCGTCTTCCTGCGTCGGCCCGTGGTGA
>DASPPM010000493.1:0-6227 GCA_035625535.1 Alphaproteobacteria bacterium | reverse complement strand
GGGGCCCGTGCGGCACTGGTAGGGGCTGGAAGCGGCCCAATCGACATTTAGAGCAATATCCGACGAAGTGGAATCGCCCCCTCACCCAGCTTTGCCTAACCTCGCTACGCTCGCTAAGGCTGCGCAACCCTCTCCCCCTCGAAGGGGGAGAGGGTAGGGTGAGGGGGCTGCTTCCACCGAAATGGATTCCGCTCTAGCTCATCGTCATTCCGGAAGCTTAGGCGAGCCCCGGAAATGAGCGTCATTGCGAGCGCAGCGAAGCGATCCAGTACCTCTGGCGCAAAAGCCATCCTGGATTGCTTCGGCGCCGGTCGGGCGCCTCGCAATGACGAGCAATCTCCCGATGGTCGTGGATTTCAGAACCAGGACTCTAATGCGCGTCGGCCCAATTGTCGGCGACGCCTGCGTCGACGACGAGCGGCACCTTGAGTTGCGCCGCCCCCTCCATCACCTTGCGCACGGCCTTGATGGTGGCCCCGACCTCGGCCTCGCGCACCTCGAAGACGAGCTCGTCGTGGACCTGGAGCAGCATGCGCGCCGAGAGGCGGGCCTCGGCGAGTGCGTCCGGCACGCGGATCATGGCGCGCTTGATGATGTCGGCGGCCCCTCCCTGGATCGGCGCATTGATGGCCGCGCGCTCGGCGAAGCCGCGCCGCGCCGGGTTCTGGTCCTTGATGCCGCGAACATAGATGCGGCGGCCGAACGCGGTCTGGACGCAACCCTCCTTGCGGCAGAGCTCCTTGGTGCGCTCCATGTAGTCGCGGATGCCGGGATAGCGCGCGAAATAGGCCTTGATGTAGTCGGCCGCCTCTCCTTGCGGGATGCCGAGTTGGCGCGCGAGCCCGAAGGGGCTGATGCCGTAGACGATGCCGAAGTTGATCGCCTTGGCCTTGCGCCGCACCATCGGGTCCATGCCCTCGACCGGCACGCCGAAGACCTGGCTCGCGGTCAAGGCGTGGATGTCGATGCCCTCCTTGAACGCGCGCTCGAGGGCTTGGATGCCCGCGACGTGGGCGAGCAGGCGCAGCTCGATCTGCGAGTAGTCGAGGGAGACCAGCTTCCAGCCCGGCTCCGCCACGAAGGCGCGGCGGATGCGCCGGCCCTCCTCGGTGCGCACCGGGATGTTCTGGAGATTGGGGTCCGTCGAGGAGAGCCGTCCCGTGGACGCGATCGCCATGCCGTATGAGGTGTGCACGCGCCCGGTCTCGGGATTGATCTCTTCGACGAGCGCGTCCGCGTAGGTGCTCTTGAGCTTCTGCAGCTGGCGCCAGTCGAGCACGCGCGCGGGCAGATCGTGGCCTTGCGCCGCAAGCTCCTCGAGCACGTCGGCATCCGTGACATAGGCGCCCGTCTTGGCCTTCCTCCCGCCGGCGAGGCTCATCCTCTCGAACAGGATCTCGCCGAGCTGCTTGGGCGAGCCCACGTTGAAGCTCTCTCCGGCGAGCTTGTGGATCTCGCGCTCGAGCTCGACCAGGCGCGCCGCGAAATCCTCCGAGAGACCCTTGAGCTCGGCGCGATCGACCTTGATGCCTTGGCGCTCCATGGCGACGATCACCGGAACGAGCGGCCGCTCGATCGTCTCGTAGACGCTCACCAGGCGCTCGGCCAGGAGCTGGGGCCTGAGTACCAGCCACAGCCTGAGCGTCACGTCGGCATCCTCGGCGGCGTAGGCGCAGGCCTTGTCGAGGGCGACCTCGTCGAAGCCGATCTGGCCCTTCCCGCTGCCGGTCACGTCCTTGTACTTGATGGTATCGTGACCCAAGTGGAGCTTGGCGAGCTCGTCCATGCCGTGCCCGTGAAGGCCCGCCGCGAGCACGTAGGAGATCAGCATGGTGTCATCGAAGGGCGCTATCGCAATGCCGTAGCGGGCGAGCACCACCATGTCGTATTTGATGTTATGGCCGATCTTGAGGACCGTGGGGTCCTCGAAGAGCGGCTTGAGCATCTCGAGCGCGCGCGGAAGTGCGATCTGCTTCGGCGCCTCGCGCGCGGCGCTCTCGCCGAGATCGAGCGTGCCCTGGCGCTGCGGTGCCTTGTGGCCGAGCGGGACGTAACAGGCCTCGCCGGACTCGAGGGAGAGGGAGACGCCGACGAGGCGCGCCTGGGTGGCATCGAGCGAGGTCGTCTCCGTATCGACCGCGACGGTGCCGGCCGCAAGGGCGCGCGCGATCCAGGGTGCGAGCGCCTCCTCGCTTTGCACGAGCTCGTAGCTCTGCCCGAGGGCGGCAGCGGGAAGAGGTGCGGTCGGCGTGCGGCGTGGCGCGGGCGCGCTCGAGGCCGCCCCCGCCTCCTTTCTCGCCTGCGGGGCCGCGGGCTTGGCACCCCCCTGGCCCTCCACGCGCGCGAGGATCGAGCGGAAGGCCTGCTCCTTGAGGAAGGCGACCAGCTTGTCGTGGTCGGGCTCGTGCACCGTGAGTGCCGCGAGCGGCACTTCGAGCGGCACGTGGTCCTCGAGCACGACGAGCTTCTTCGAGATGCGCGCCTGCTCGGCGTGCTGCTGCAGGGACTCGCGCCGCTTGGGCTGCTTGATCTCGCCCGCGCGCGCGAGCAGCGCCTCGAGGTCGCCGTACTCATTGATGAGCTGGGCCGCGGTCTTGACGCCGATGCCGGGAACCCCCGGCACATTGTCGACCGAATCGCCGGCCAAGGCCTGCACGTCGACCACCTTCTCGGGCGGCACGCCGAACTTCTCCGCGACCTCGGCGGAGCCGATCGTCTTGCCCTTGATGGGATCGAGCATCTCGATGCCGTCGCGCACGAGCTGCATGAGGTCCTTGTCGGAGGAGACGATGGTGACCTTGGCCCCCGCCTCGCGCGCGAGCCGCGCATAGGTCGCGATCAGATCGTCGGCCTCATATCCGCCCTGCTCGATCGCCGGCAGATTGAAGGCGCGCGCCGCCTCGCGCACGAGCGGGAACTGCGGGATGAGCTCCTCGGGCGGCTCGGGACGTTGCGCCTTGTACTCGGGGAAGATCTCGTTGCGGAAGGTCGCGCGCGCCGCATCGAAGATAACGGCGATGCAATCCGCGTCGCTCTCCGAAATGAGCTTCATCAGCATGTTGGTGAAGCCGAAGACGGCGTTGACCGGCGTGCCGTCCGGCCGCGCCATCGGGGGGAGCGCGTGGAAGGCGCGGAAGACGTAGCCCGAGCCGTCCACCAAATAGACGTGACGCGGTTTGAACTCGGTATCGCTCTTCGCGGCGCGGGTCACGGCCGGCGCTCGGGGACTGGGGCTTCGGTCACGCTCACGCGAGCGACCATGCCGGATCGCGGCTGGAGAGTCGAGGGGCTATCGCCGGTGGTACCGGGCCGGTTTCACCTCATCCTTCGAGACGCCGCCTGCGGCGGCTCCTCAGGATGAGGTGAAGCACTCAGCACAGAGTCCTCAATCCTGAGGAGCGTCGCGCATGCGACGCGTCTCGAAGGATGAGGATATCGCGAAGCAGCGCCTTCAATGCCCCGCGGGCTTGACGCCGTCCTTGAGCTTGAAGACCCGGTCGCAATAGGGGCACACGACCTCCCCACTCTCGCCGATCGCGAGGAAGACGCGCGGGTGGCCCAAGGCACCCTCGCCGCCGTCGCAGGCAACCTCGGTCTCGGTCACCTCGATGACCTCGATGGGTGCGGGAATCGGTGCCTCGACCATGCCTCTCGCCTCTTCGCTAGGTATCGTGCCGCGGCTCTTTGCCGGCCCCGGCTCCGGCGTTGACCGGGCCCGCGGCCGGATGATACCCATTGCCGGCCCACAATCAACAGCGATCGAGCGGCGCCCGCGCCGGCCATGCGAGCTCAGTCCCTCCCGCGGCAAGAAAGCCCACCTCAACCCCTGCCCGATTACGCCGTCGAGGCCGCTGGGCTCAACAAGGTCTATCGCGCGAGCGGCGAGGGCGGCCAAGGCAAGCATGCGCTCAAGGACGTGGACTTGAGGATTCCGCGCGGCTCGCTCTTCGGCCTGCTCGGGCCCAATGGCGCCGGCAAATCCACCTTCATCAACATCCTCGCCGGCCTCGTGGTCAAGAGCGCGGGCCGCGCCCACGTCTGGGGCATCGACATCGACGCCGAGCCGCGCGCGGCGCGCGCCGCGATCGGCGTGGTGCCGCAGGAGCTCAATCTGGACGCCTTCTTCACGGCGCGCGAGCTCCTCGATCTCCAAGCCGGGCTCTACGGCATCCCGCCCTCCGAGCGCGTGACGGACGAGCTGCTCGCGGCCGTCGGGCTCTCGGCCGAGGCGGACGCCTACGCGCGCACGCTCTCGGGCGGCATGCGCCGCCGCCTCATGGTGGCGAAGGCAATGGTGCACAACCCGCCCGTTCTCGTCCTCGACGAGCCGACGGCGGGTGTCGACGTGGTGCTGCGCCGACAGCTGTGGGCGCACGTGCAGGAGCTCAACCGCAACGGCACCACGATCCTTCTCACCACCCACTACCTCGAGGAGGCGGAGCTGCTCTGCGACCGCATCGCCATCATCAACCACGGCCGCGTGATCGCCTGCGACAGCAAGGACGCGCTCATCAGGCGCCTCGACCGCAAGGAGCTCGCGGTGATCCTCAGCCAGGAGCTGGCCGCCCTTCCAGCACCGCTTGCCGCCTTCGACGTGGAGCTCGCGGGCCCGCGCCGGCTCGTTTTCCACTACCGCCCCAGCCAGACCCGCATCCGCGACATTCTCACGGCCCTTCGCGACGCCGGCCTGGGTATCGCCGATCTCACCACCACCGAGGCGGACCTCGAGGATCTTTTTCTCGAGATCACGCGCGAGCGGCCGCGCGAGGAAGCGTCCGACGCGAGCGGGCAGAGATGAGGCGGGAGCGCCGCGGCGGCGCGGCCGTCACCGCTTTTCTCCTCGCGAGCCTCGGCGTTGCCGCCTGCGCGCCGCGGATCGAGGCCCCCGGGCCGCCGGTGCGACCGCCGCAGCTCGAAGCCGATGCCCTCCTCACTGCCGACGGCGTCAAGCTGCCGATCCGGCGCTGGCTGCCCAACCCGGACGAGCCCAAGGCGATCATCATCGCGCTCCACGGCATGAACGACTATTCCAACGCCTTCGCCATGCCCGGCGCCTGGTGGGCGAAGCACGGCATCGCCACCTATGCCTACGACCAGCGCGGCTTCGGCCGCGCGCCCGATCCCGGAATATGGCCGGGTACCGAGGCGCTCGTGGACGACCTCGATGCCATGGTGCGCCTCGTCCAAGAGCGCCATCCGGATAAGCCGATCTATCTCCTCGGCGAAAGCATGGGCGGAGCCGTGGTGATGACGGCGCTCGCGCGCGCGGATCACCCGCGGGTCGAAGGCGCCATTCTCGCGGCGCCCGCGGTGTGGGGCCGCGCCACCATGGACCTCGGCAAGCGCGTCCTCCTTTTCCTCGGGGCCCATACGGTGCCCTGGCACCACGTCACGGGAGAGGGGCTTCATATCACGCCGTCGGACAACCGCGAGATGCTCATCGCACTCGCGAAAGACCCTCTCGTCATCAAGGAGACGCGCGTCGACGCGATCTGGGGCCTCGTCAATCTGATGGACTCGGCACTCGCCGCCTCGCAGACGCCCGACGACATCCCGCTTTTGATACTCTATGGCGAGCACGACGAGATCATCCCCAAGGAGCCGACGCTCGACATGATCGAGGCGCTCCCGCCCGATCCGAAGGGGTTGCGCCGCCTCGCCATCTATCCCAAGGGCTATCACCTGCTGCTGCGCGACCTCGAGGCGAAGATCGTGTGGCAGGACGTGCTCGCGTGGATCGAGGACCCAAAGGTGCTGCTCCCGTCCGGTGCCGACAAGACCGACCTTTCGGCACTCGCCAAGGATTAGAGCCGAATCCATTTCGGTGGAAGCAGCCCCCTCACCCTACCCTCTCCCCCTTTGAGGGCTATCGCATTCACACATCTTCGCGGATGTTCGCGGAGGCACCGATCGCGCTAAGCCCCTCTCCCGCTTTGCGGGAGAGGGAGGGGCCCATCCCGAAGGGATGGGAGGGTGAGGGGGCGGGCGGCGCACGTGCTATTCTCTCGGTCATGACCGAGCCGAGAGCACGCGAGTTGCGCATCGCCATGACGGACGCGGAATGTCGCCTGTGGAGCGCATTGCGCGGGCGGCGGCTCGAGGGCTACAAGTTCCGCCGTCAGCATCCCCTCGGGCCCTTCATCGTCGATTTCGCCTGCCTCGAGCACCGCTTGGTCGTCGAGGCGGATGGGGGACAACATGCCGACAGCGACGATGATCGGCGCCGG
>DASPPM010000492.1:0-9339 GCA_035625535.1 Alphaproteobacteria bacterium | reverse complement strand
AAGGACGCGGTCGGAAACGCCCATGACGAGCTTCATATCGTGCTCGACGAGGAGCACGGTGACCCCGCTTTTCGCCACCTTGGCGATGAGCGTGTCGATCTCGCGCGTCTCGGTCGCATTCAGTCCCGCCGCCGGCTCGTCGAGCAGAAGGAGCCTCGGCCGCGTCGCGAGCGCGCGCGCGAGCTCGAGGCGCTTCAAGGCGCCGTAAGGAAGCTCGTCCGCCGCCGCGTCCGCGAAGTCGCGCAAGCCCACGAAGTCGAGCAGCCGGCGCGCCTCCTGGCGCGCCTCGCGGTCTCCGCGCGCGATCGAGGGGAAGCGCAAGAGTGCGGGCAAGAGGCGCGTATCGAGGTGGCGGTGAAGGCCGACCATGACGTTCTCGGCGGCCGTCATGTTGAAGAAGATCTGCAGGTTCTGGAAGGTGCGCGAGATGCCGAGCCTGGCGAGCGCGAAAGGGGGCAGGCCGCCGATTTCGCCGCCGGCGAAGAGGATGCGTCCGCTCGCCGGCTTGTAGATGCCCGTGATGAGGTTGAAGAGCGTCGTCTTGCCGGCGCCGTTCGGGCCGATCACCGAGAAGACCTCGCCTTCCTCGACCGTGAAGCTGAGTTGATTGATCGCAGAGACGCCGCCGAAATCGTGGCTGAGACCGCTCACCTCGAGCAGGCTCACGAGAGCCTCCGCTTCAAATAGACGGCGAGGTTCGGCACCAGCCCCTTCGGCATGAAGACCATGGTAAGCATGAGGATGAGGCCGAGCACCACCTGCTCGTAGTCGTGGAAGACGGTGAGCAGCTGGGGCAGCACCGTGATGATCGCAGCGCCCACGACGGCGCCGTACGTGGACGCCATGCCGCCGAGCACCACCATGGTGACGAATTGGATCGAGCGCTGGAAGCTCGCCTCGGACGGCGTCAGGAAGCCGCTGTAATGCGCAAAGAGGCTGCCGGCGATGCTGGCGAAGAGGGCCGAGATCACGAAGACGCGCGTCTTGTAGCGCGCCGTATCGATGGCCACGGTCTGCGCCGCGACTTCCGAGCCGTGCAGCCCGCGCAAGGCCCGGCCGAGCGGCGAATCGATGAGGTTGAGGGCGAGCCACGCCGCGAGGATGAGGACCGCCGCCACCAGCCAATACCAATCGCGCTCGCTCGAGATGTCCCTGCCGAACAGACGGAGCGGCGGCACGTTCATGCCGTCGGGCCCGCCGGTGAGCTTGGTCTCGTGCACGAGCACGATCGAGATGATCACCCCGAGCCCGAGCGTCGCCATGGCGAGATAGTGGCCGCTCAAGCGCAGGATGGGCCGCGCCACGACGAAGGCGAGGAGACCGACGACGACCGCACCCGCCAGCATGGCGAGCGCCGGATCCCAGCCGAAATCGACGGTGAGCACCGCCGAGACATAGGCGCCGAGGCCGAAGAAGCCGGCGTGGCCGAGGCTGATCTGCCCGGCATAGCCGATGAGGAGATTGAGCCCGACGCACACGATCGCGTTGAGCCCCGTGAGGATGGCGATGTTGAGGAGGAAATTGTTCGGCAGAAACCACGGCAGGATCACGCTCACGAGAGCCAAGGTGAAAAGGCCGCGATAGCGCGCGAGCGTCCTCTCGGGGCGGCGCCTTAGGCCGGGCGTGCGGGCTCGGGGCCCTCTCATACGCGCTCCGTGCCGCGCCGGCCCAGGAGGCCCCTCGGCATGAAGAAAAGCACCAGGAGGATGATCACGAAGGCGATGGCATCCTTGTAGCTCGAGGAGATGTAGCCTGCACCCAGCGCCTCGATGAAGCCGAGGAGGAGGCCGCCGGCGACCGCACCCATGCTGCTGCCGAGCCCGCCGAGCACGGCGGCGCTGAAGCCCTTGAGCCCGAGCAGCACGCCGACGTCATAGGAGGTGAGCGAGATGGGTGCGATGAGGATGCCGCCGATGGCGCCGAGGGCCGCCGAGAGCCCGAAGGAAAGCAGCAGCAAGGAGCGCGTCCCGATGCCGGCGAGCTGCGCCGCAAGCGGGTTGTACGAGGTGGCGAGGATCGCCTTGCCGAGGAGGGTGCGGCCGAAGAACCAGGCGAGCGCCAGCACGAGCGCCGCGGTGGTGCCGAGAACCCAGAGCGTCTGCGGCACGATGGTGGCGCCGGCGAGGTGGATGGGCGCCTCGCCGGAGAAGCCGGCGAGGGCATGGTAGTTGCGGTCGAAGACGATTTGCGCGAGGCCGCGCAGGAAGATGGAGGCGCCGATGGTGATGATGATCAAGGTGACGACCGGCGCATCGCGCGCCTGCTCGACCGCGAGCTTCTCGAGCGCCAAGCCGGCCACGACGGCGGCCGCGATAGCGATCGCGGCGGCGATGGGAACCGGCACGCCCCCTTGGGCGAGCATCGCGGTCGTGAGCCCGCCGATCATGACGAACTCGCCCTGGGCGAAGTTGATGACCTGGCTCGCGTTATAGATGATCGAGAAGCCGAGCCCGACGAGCGCGTAGATCGCGCCGACCGTGATCCCCGAAAAGACGAACTGCAAGAATTCGGCCACGGATCCCTATGCTCGACCCCCGCCCTCCCAGGACCATGCGCTCGCAGGAGGGCAGGGTAATTCCTTCTCCCGCCCTAATAGAGGTACTTCCAGTTCCCGTTCTTCACCTCGACCATCTTGAAGGAGGAGACGTCGAGCCCGTCGTGGTCGCTGGGCGTGATGTTGTAGATGCCGTCGACCCCGATGTAGTTCTTGGTGCTCTCGAGCGCGTCGCGCACTTTCGCACGGTCGGTTGCGCCTGCGCGCTTGATGGCGTCCACCAGCAGCATGAGCGCGTCATAGGCGTGCCCGCCGAAGGTCGAGATCGCCTCGTGGTAGCGGTCTTCGTAGGCTTTCGTATAAGCGAGCCCGACCTTCTTCTGGGGGTCGCTGTCGGGCAGCTGGGCCGCCACGAGCACGGCGGCCGCCGGCAGGCGCGCCCCCTCGGCCGCCTCGCCGGCCCCGGTGATGAACTGCTTCGAGGCGGAGCCGTGGCTGTGGTAGAGCGCCACGCTGATGCCGAGCTGGTGATAGTTCTTGGTCACGATCACCGAGGCGACGCCGAAGCCGCAGAAGAGGATCGCCTGGATGCCGGGGGCCGCCTTGAGCTTGGTGAGCTGCGCGGTGGTGTCCTTGTCGCCCGAGCTGTAAGACTCGTTGCCGACGACGGAGACGCCGTAGCGGTCGAGCAGCGTCTTGTCGCTCGCGTTCGCCACGCAGGACTTGTCGAAGCCGCCGTCGCCCGCGATGAGCCCGACCTTGGAGAGGCCGCGCTTCTTCATGTCGGCGTAAACCTTCTCGACCGCGAGCCGGTCGGTGTGCGGCGTCTTGAACACCCATTTCTTCACGGGATCGACGATGACGGAGGCGCCGCCGAGCGAGATGAAGGGAATCTCCGCGCGCTCGATGATGGGTACCGCCGCCATCGTGTCGCCGGTCGAGCTGCCGCCGATGAGGAAGTCGACCTTGTCCTCCTCGATGAGACGGCGCGCAAAGGTGGCTGCCTGCTTGGCGTCTCCGCCCGTGTCATAGACCGTGAGCTGAAGCGGGCGGCCGAGCACGCCGCCTTCGGCATTGATCCTCTCGACGTAAAGCTCGAGGGTCTTCTTCTCCGGATCGCCCAGGAACGAGGCCGGGCCGCTCACGGTCAAGAAGGAGCCGATCTTGATCGGCTCCGCGGCAGACGCACCGAGAGCCGCAGCCGCGGCCACGACTGCCGCACCGGCGAGCGTCAGAAGCCTGTGAAAGAGCCTCGTCATCATGTGCGTTTCCCCCCTGCCCTGAGGTATTGCTCGGCCTCTCTCTCGGAGGCCCAAGCAGCATAGCACGGCTCTTCCGGCCTTAAGAGGCGCTTGCTCAGCGACAAAAGCGCGCAAGTGTCGACCTCTCGCGCGTCCGAGCGCCGATATTGCAGCGCACCAAACGGGGCACGCCGCGCGCCTCAGCCGAGCGCCCGGTCGACGCGGTCGCGCAGACGGTAGTAGCCGCCGACAAGGGGAAGAAACCACGGATTGCCGCTATAGAAGGGGCGGGTCGGGAAGTCGCGCCCGTCGAAGGCATTCACGCGGTTCGCACCGCCCACGATCTTGCGCCCCGTCTCCGTGCCGAGATAGCTCATCGTCGCGACCCCGCTGCCGTTGCAGCCGAGGGCATAGTGCATGCCGTCCTCGCGGCCCATGTGGGGGAGGTAATCGAAGGTGAAGGCCACGTTCCCGGTCCAGGCGTGGGTGAGCCTGATGCCTTTGAGCTGCGGGAAGCGCTCCGTCATGTAGCGGTAGAGCACGGGAGCGCTCACCTCGGGCGTCACCTGGGTGAAGCGGGCGCGGCCGCCGAAGAGGACACGCCTGCCGTCGGGCGAGAGCCGGTAATAGGTCAAAATGCGCGGCGTGTCGCTGATCGTCCTGCCCTTGGGAATGAGGGAGGCGGCGAGCTCGGGTGCCAGCTCCTCGGTCGCGATGATGTGGCTCGCGACCGGGATGAGGCGGCGCCTGAGCGAGGGCGTCGCCGCACCCGTATAGCCGTTCGTCGCGATCACCACCTCGCGCGCGCGCACTTCCCCTTGCGGGGTCTTGAGCGTGAAGCCGTCGCTCCCGCGCGTGATGCGCTCGACCGGCGCATTCGCGGTGAGCGAGACGCCCGCGCGCCTGGCGGCCTCGAGCAGCCCCTTATAATAAAGCGCCGGGTGAAGCTTGCCCGAACGCTCGACCACCATGCCGCCGTGGTAGAAGTCGCTTCTGATCTCCTCGTGCTGGCGCTCGCGCGGCAGCATGGCGGCCCCCGCCTCGGCGTGGCGGTTGAAGAGCTCGAGCTTCCCCGCGAGGTCGTCGTAGTGCTTCCGCGTATAGGCGCCGATGAAGCGGCCGCGCCGCTCGTAGAAGCAGGCGATCTTCTCGCGCTCCACCAGGGTCTCGAGCGTGGTAAGGGCGCTCGCGGCGTCGCTCATCATGGCGGCGACCTCGAGCACCCACGCCTCGCGGTCGGCCTTGCCCGCCCTCCCGGATAGTCCCTTCGCGAGATTGATGCCGGCACTCACGGCCCCGCCGCTGCGCGTGCTCGCGCCGTGGCCGAACTCGGCCGCCTCGAGCACGGCGGCAGACGCCCCTCCGCGCGCGAGCTCGAGCGCCGCCGCGAGCCCGGCATAGCCGCCGCCCACGATCGCCACGTCCGAGCGTGCGGGCGGGTCGACCGAGCCCTCCGAATTCGGCCGCCACGCCTCCCACCAATAGGGCATGGCCTTGAACTCGGGATGGAAGATGTCGGGCGTCATGGCGAATTCCTTTCACCTGATGCAGGGCTGAGATTGCCCTCGGCCGCCTCCCCTCGCGTGCCTTCCTCACTTCACCTCGAGCGCGCCGCGGCCGAAGCGCTGCGCGATGAGGACGGCGAGCGCGATCAGGGCAATTTGCAGCACGGACACGGCCGCGATCGTGGGATCGATCTCCATGCGGATGTTGTCGAACATTTTCTTGGGCAGCGTCATCTCCGAGCCCGCGAGGAACATGGCGACGACCAGCTCGTCGAATGAGGTGACGAAGGCGAGGAGTGCCGCCGAGACGAGGCTCGGCCGGATCTGCGGCAGCGTCACGCGCTTGACCGCCTGCCAGCGGCTGGCGCCGAGCCCGAGGGCGGCCGCCTCGAGGGCCTCGTCGAAGCCGCGCAGCCCCGCCCCGATGACGATCACCACGAAGGGCAGCGCCAGGACCGTGTGCGCGAGCGCTATGCCGTACCAGGCGCCGATCAGCTTGAGCTTGGCGAAGAGGCCATAGACGGCGACCGAGAAGATGATGGCCGGCACGATCATCGGCGCCGCCGCGAGCCGATCAAGCAGCGCCCGTCCGGGATAGCGTCCGCGCACCAGGCTGAAGGCGAGCGGAGTGCCGACGAGAAGGGAGAGCAGCATGGCGGAAGTCGCGATCTTGAGGCTGCGCAGCGTCGCATCGATCCAGACGGGATCGCCGAAGTAGTTCTCGTACCAGCGCCAGGAGAGGCCCGGCGGCGGAAACTCGAGGTAGGGCGCCGAGCTCACCGAAAGCGGGAAGACGACGACGAGCGGCAGGATGAGGAAGGCGAAGATGAGCGCAGAGATGGCGCCGAGGGCGATGCGCCCTGGACGCGGCCTCCGCCGAGCCTTGCCCACCGCGGCCCTCATGGCGGCGGCTCCGCGCCATGGCGCCGCGCGCGCTGGGCCAGGCCGTAGATCGCGATGGTGGCCGCGAGCAGCACGGCCGAGAGCGCGCCGGCGAACGACCAGTCGAGCGTCTCGCGCACTTGCTGCTCGATCAGCACCGCGATCATGATCACGCGCCCGCCGCCCAGGAGCGCCGGCGTTATGAAGAAGCCGAGAGAGAGCACGAAGACGAGGATCGCGCCGGCGAAGACGCCGTCCAGAGTGAGCGGCAGTACGATGCGGAGGAAGATGCGCGAGGCCGGCGCCCCCAGCCCTTCGGCCGCCTGGGCGAGGCTCGGATCGAGGCGTTTGAGCGCGCTATAGATCGGCAGCACCATGTAGGGGATCAGCACATGGACCATGCCGATGACGACGCCGAGCTCGTTGTAGAGGAGCGGGAGCGGCTCGCGCGCAAGGCCGAGCTCGAGAAGGATCCTGTTGACGACCCCGTTGCGGCCGAGCAGCACCATCCAGGCATAGGTGCGCACGAGGACGCTGGTCCACAGCGGCAGGATGACGAAGATGAAGCCGAGCGTGGTCCAGAAGCGCGTCGTGGTGGCGAGGAAATAGGCAAGCGGATAGCCGAGCAGTAGGGCCAGGAGGGTGACGAGGGCGGCGATGCGGAACGTGATCCAGAAGACCTCGAGATAGAGCCCCTCGCCGAGCGCCTTGCCGTACCACTCAAGCGAGCCGCCTTCGAGGCTCAGTCCCAGGAGCCGCAGCACGGGGAAGGCGAAGATAAGCGCCAAGAGCAGGAGCGCTGGCAGGCCGAGGGCGGCGAGCGCACGCTCGCGCCTCACCCTCAGCGCCGCGATCTTCGGCAGCAGGGGGAGCGCTGCGACAGAGGACGCGCTCATCGCGGCCTCATCCGTCCCGGAAGAGATGGACGAGTGCGGGTGCGATGGCGAGGCTCACGCGCTCGCCCGTGGCGGGCGAGGCGAGTGCCGCCGCCGCCGGCACGCGCGCGAGAAGTGCCGTGCCGTTCGCAAGGCGCACGCGATATTTCTGCGAGGTGCCGGTATAGACGGTCTCCAGCACCTCGCCCTCGAAGCTATTGGCGGAAGCACTTCCGTTGGCGAGCGAGACGTGCTCCGGCCGCACGAGCGCGCCGACGCGAGCACCTTGCGGCACCTCGCCCGCGGCGAGCAGCTTGAGGCCGTCCGCGAGCGCGAGCTCGAGCAGCCCCTCCCGCACGCCTGCGACCGTGCCGAAGAGAAGGTTCGACTCGCCGACGAAGTCCGCGACGAAGGCATTGGCCGGACGCTCGTAGATCTCGCGCGGGCGCGCCACCTGCTCGATGCGGCCGCAATTCATCACCGCGATGCGGTCGGAGAGGACCAAGGCCTCCTCCTGGTCATGGGTGATGAAGAGCGTGGTGACGGCGAGGCGCTTCTGCAGGCGCCGCACCTCGAGCTGCATCGCCTCGCGCAGTTTGCGGTCGAGCGCGCCAAAGGGCTCGTCGAGGAGGAGGAGGCGCGGATTGAACACGATCGCGCGCGCAAGCGCCACGCGCTGCTGCTGACCGCCCGAGAGCTGGCGCGGCAGCCGCGTCTCGAGCCCGGCGAGGTCGACGAGCTCGAACGCCTCCTGCACCCGTCCTTCGATCTCGCGGCGCTGAAGCCGGCGCATCTCGAGGGGAAAGGCGATGTTCTCGCGCGCCGTCATGTGGGGGAAGAGGGCGTAGTTCTGGAACACCATGCCCATGTCGCGCTTGGCGGGCGGGGCGAGGGTGAGGTCCTCCCCGCCGAGCCGGACCGAGCCCGCCTCGGGAAACTCGAAGCCGGCCACCACCTTGAGGAGCGTGGTCTTGCCCGAGCCGCTAGGCCCGAGAATGGTCAGAAGCTCGCCCGGCTCGACACTGAGATCGACGCCGTCGAGTGCCTTGACCGGCCCAAAGGCCTTGCGGATGCCCGCGAGCGCGAGACCGGTCGAGGCGTCGTCGCGCGTCATCGCGGCCAAGCTTGCGCTCGGCGTGCAGCCGAAGCGCGCCCTCGGCAAGGAGCGGACGCCCGGCGCGACGCCGGGCCTACTTCTTGAGCATCCACTGGTTCCAGCGCTCCATCGCGGCGGTGCCGTTCTCGGCCCACCACTCGTCGCTGATCCAGAACTGGCGCTTCAGGTTCCCCGGCTCGTTCGGGAGGTGGGGCAGCACTTTCGCGTCCACGTATTGGAGGGCGTCGGGATTGAGGCCGGGATAGGCGAGCGCGTTGGCATAGATCGCCTCCGCCTGCGGATCGGTCAGGAAGGCGAGGAACTTCTGACCCCAATAGGCATCCTTGGCACCCTTGGGGATGACGAAGGTGCCGCTCTTGAGCGCGCCCTGGCCCCATTCGATTGCGATCGGCGCCGCTTTTTGAATGAGATCGAAGAAGCGCCCGTTCCAGCCCGTCGCCAGCACCACCTCCTTGTCGAGGAGAAGCTGCGCCGGCTGCGCGCCCGTGGTCCACCACACGTTGACGTAGGGCTTGATCTCGTCGAGCTTCCTTAAGGCGCGATCCATGTCGATGGGATAGATCTTGTCGGGGGCGACGCCGTCGGCAAGGAGCGCGAACTCGAGATTGTCGACGGGATGATTGCGCAGCGAGCGCGGGCCGGGGAAGCGCTTCACGTCCCAGAACTCGGCCCAGCTGGTGGGATGCGCGTCCTTGAAGACGTCGGTGCGGTAGCCGAGCACGGTCGAGTAGACCGAGGCCGAGAAGTAGTAGGGCGCGCGCGTCTCCTTGGGGAACTTGGAGCGGTCGACGATCGCGTCGTCGATCTTCTCGACGAGGCCCATCTTGGCGGCGCGCACCGCGTCCTGCCCGCCGATCTCGGTCACCGTCCACTCGACGTTGCCGGATTCGACCATGGCGCGCAGCTTGCCGAAATCGGTCGGGCTCGTCTCGACCACGCGGATGCCGTAGCGCTTCTCGAAGGGATCGAAATAGGCCTTGCGCATCCACGTGCCCATGGCGCCGCCCGAATCGTTGACGACGATGCGCTCCGGCTTCTGCGGCTCCTCGCTACGGACGCCGACCGAGAGCGCGAGCACGACGAGTGCTGCCGCCGCGGCGCAAAGCCGCAGAAGCCGCCCCCAGCCGGCAAGCTTTCCTTGAGCCATGGCGATTCCCCCTTCGCTTTTCCCGGCGTCTCCGGGCCGATCTTGATCGCAGCGGATGCTCTTTTGCAGGCGAGCCTA
>DASPPM010000491.1:0-2669 GCA_035625535.1 Alphaproteobacteria bacterium | reverse complement strand
CGCGAGCCCCTGGCATCGACGGCGCTTCTGTGCGATTCTCGGGGCCATGAACGAGACCACCAAACCCCGCTCGCGCCCCATCGTCGGCCGCGTCACGCCCGCCGTCGAGAGCCCGTCCCCGCACGGCGCCTACCCACGCGTGCGCATGCGCCGCAACCGCATCGATGCCTGGACCCGCCGCCTCGTCGCCGAGCACCGGCTCGGCACGGATGATCTCATCTGGCCGGTCTTCCTGCGCGAGGGCAAGAGCGGGCGCGAGCCCGTTCCCTCCATGCCCGGCGTGGAGCGCCTCTCGCTCCCCGCCCTCGTCGATGCCGTGGGCGAGGCGAAGGAGCTCGGCATCCCCTGCGTGGCGCTCTTCCCCTTCACCGATCCCAAGCTCAAGAGCGAGGAGGGAGACGAGGCGCTCAATCCTGACAATCTCGTCTGCCGCGCCGTGCGCGCGGTCAAGCGCGCGCACCCCGAGATCGGCGTGCTCTGCGACGTGGCGCTCGACCCCTACACCAGCCACGGCCATGACGGGCTCCTGCGCAACGGCTATGTGGTCAACGACGAGACGGTCGAGGTGCTGTGCCGCCAGGCGCTCGTCCAGGCCAAGGCCGGCTGCGACATCATCGCCCCCTCCGACATGATGGACGGGCGCGTCGGCGCCATCCGCGAGGCCCTCGACCGAAGCGGCTTCGAGCATGTGCGCATCATGGCCTACTCGGCCAAATACGCCTCCGCCTTCTACGGCCCCTTCCGCGACGCCATCGGCTCGATCAAGGCGCTCAAGGGCGACAAGCGCACCTATCAGATGGACCCGGCCAACACGGACGAGGCCATGCGCGAGATCGCGCTCGATCTGGCCGAGGGTGCCGACATGGTCATGGTCAAGCCGGGCATGCCCTATCTCGACATCGTGCGGCGGGTCAAGGAGCGCTTCGGCGTGCCCACCTTCGTCTATCAGGTGTCGGGCGAGTACGCCATGCTCAAGGCGGCGATCGAGCGCGGCTGGCTCGAGGGCGATCGCGTGGTGCTCGAGGCGCTCCTCGGCTTCAAGCGCGCGGGTGCCGACGGCATCCTCACCTACTTCGCCGTCGAGGCGGCGAAGCTGCTACGTAAGGGGTGACATTGAAAGCCCCTCTCCCGCTTGCGGGAGAGGGCGGGGCCCATTGCGAAGCAATGGGAGGGTGAGGGACCACCCCGACGTCAGGCAATCCCTCACCCTTCCCATCCCTTTGGGATGGGCCCCTTCCCTCTCCCGCAAAGCGGGAGAGGGAAAAATCACCCCAGCAGGAACTCCCGCACGATCGCGATCTGCTCCGCCGCCATGAGGGCCGGCGCGTGGCCGCAGCCGGGGATCTCGACGAGCTTGGCCTGGGGCCCGCGGCGCATCATCTCGGCGGCCGTCTCGGGCAAGAGGAGATCGGAGGCGGCTCCGCGCAAGACGAGCGTCTCGCAACGGATACGGTCCCACAGGCTCCACAAATCGAGGTCCTTGATCTCGCCTTGGAACGGGGCCGCGATCGCCGGGTCGTAAGCGAGGCGCCAGCTGCCGTCCGGCTCCTCGCGCACCCCGTGCACGGTCAAGTGCCGCCACTCGTCGTCGCTGAGCGCGCCGAAGGGGGCCGCCACCTCGCGCATATAGGCGATCGCCGCGGCGAGGCTCGGGAAGCGCGGATCCTTGCCCACGTATTTCGCCAGGCGCTCGACCCCGCGCTTGGGCACGAGCGGCCCGATATCGTTGAGCACCAGGCGCCGGATGGGCGATTTCGGAAATGCCGCGAGCATCATGCCGATGAGCCCGCCCATCGAGGTGCCGAGCCAATCGACCGTCCCGCTGCCGAGCCGCGCGATGAGGGCTGCCAAGTCGGCGCAATATTGCGGATAGCCGTAGCCCGCCTTGTCGGCGAGCCAGTCGCTCTGCCCGCGCCCGACGATGTCGGGACACGCGATGCGGTAATGCGGGGCGAGGGCCGCGGCGAGCGCGTCGAAGTCGCGCCCCTGGCGCGTGAGGCCGTGCACGCAAAGGAGCACGGGCGCCTCGCTCGGCTCCCCCCATTCCCAATAGGCGAGGCGGTGAAATCCCTTGGCACTCAGCCCGAGGTAGCCGCACGCTTTCGGTTCGCTCAGCACATTTTCGCTCCTGCCCAAGATGACCTCCTCACCCTACCCTCTCCTCAGAGAGGAGGAGAGAGAAAAAAGAAGCGAGCCGGCGCCGCGGGCGACGGCGCCGGTTGATCCCGGCCGCCGGCTGTTGTAAGCAGCGGGCTTCCGCGACGGCGGCGAGGAGCATGCGTGATGATCAAGGGTCCGTTGAGCGGTGTTGTGGTCGTCGACCTCTCGCGCATCTTGGCCGGGCCCTATTGCACGCTCTTGATGGCCGAGCTCGGCGCCAGGGTCATCAAGGTCGAGCCGCCTGAGAAGGGCGACGATGCGCGCGAGTACGGTCCCTTCCTCGAGGGCAAGTCGGCCTATTTCATGTCGATCAACCGCGGCAAGCAGTCGATCGCGCTCAACCTCAAGGACGCGGCCGACAAGCGCATCTTCGAGAGGCTGCTCGAGCGCGGCGACGTGCTCGTCGAGAACTTCCGCCCCGGCACGATGGAGAAGCTGGGCTACGGCTGGGAGGTGCTGCACCGGCGCTATCCGCGCCTCATCTACGCCGCCGCCTCCGGCTTCGGCCA
>DASPPM010000490.1:0-6362 GCA_035625535.1 Alphaproteobacteria bacterium | reverse complement strand
AAAAGCGCCAGGATGAGGGCCATGGCATGCTCGGCGACCGCGCGCTCGTTCACCCCCCTGGCACTGGCGAGGCGGATGCCGTGGCTCGCGAGCACCTCGCGCGAATATTGATCCGTGCCGGCGCTGATCGACTGGATGAAGCGCAGCTTGGGCGCCATGGCCGCGAGCTCGTTGCGCCAGAGCATCGAGACGACGAGGACGTCCGACTCGCCGATGCGGGCATCGAGCGCCTCGCGCGTACGCACCTCGAAGCTCCTTATCCCCGTCGCGCGCGCCACGAAGCGGTCCTGCATGCGGTAGGCGACGTGGGCGAAGCAGATGGTGAGGCGGTCCTTGGGCGGCAGCATGGCGGGCTCGTGCGGTTGCGGAGGGGTCGGGTCGCGTCCGAAAGCGCGCCCTCACTTGGCGGCTTCGCCCGGCTTTGTCAATTGCTTATGCGCGCGCCTGCACGAGCAACGCGGTCAGCGCGTGAAATGCTCGAAATAGCGCCGCAAGATCGCGTTGATCCTAGTCTGGTAACCCCGCCCCTGGGCGCGGAACCAGGCGAGCATGTCGGCATCGAGGCGCAAGGACGTGTGCTGCTTGCGGCGAGGCCGGGGAAGCTCGGTCGTCAGCCAATCGATCTCCGCCATGGCGTCATCGGGCTCGTTTCCGCTGGGAAGGGGCTTTTTCGCCGCGGCCTTCCAGTCGGTGCGCACCTCGTTGCGCTTGCGCATGGCACGCAGCTCAGCCGCCGTATGTCTCACGATATTTCCTGATTTCCTGCTCATGCGCCCGCCTCATGGAGATGATCCTCATCGCATTCCCGCGCCACTTCCAGACGACCGTGAAATAGCCTTCCTCGATCCAGGCCGTCGTCTTCCATCTGTCCTCTTCTCGGCGCGGGGTCGGTTGGTGGATGACCGGCCTGCCATCGAAGAAGAGCTCGGCGCTGGCAAAATCGAGTCGGCGCTCTTCGAGGATTCTCCGGCGCTTCGCCTCGTCCCACTCGAAGATCATCAACGCTTATAGCAGATTGTGTGCACAGAGTGTAGTCACAAGATGTCGCGCACTGTCGAGGCCGCAGGCCACGCGTGGTGGTGCCGCTAGACGTCGACCTCCTTCACGAAGCGCGCGTTCTCCTGGATGAAGGCGAGCCTGAGCTCGGGCTTGCGGCCCATGAGCTGCTCGACGAGCTCTGCGGTCTCCTTGGCGTCGAGCGCCTCGGCGTCGGCACCGCCGTTCGGCAGCACCACCTTGAGGAGCGTGCGCGTCTTCGGGCTCATGGTGGTCTCGCGCAGCTGGGCCGGCGGCATCTCGCCGAGCCCCTTGAAGCGGCTCGTCTCGACCTTGCCGCGGCCGGCGAACTCCTTGGCCAGGAGCTCGTCCTTGTGCTTGTCGTCACGCGCGTAAAGCACCTTCCCGCCTTGGCTCAGACGGTAGAGCGGCGGGATGGCGAGGAAGAGTCGGCCGTCCTCGATGAGCCCGGGCATCTCCTTGTAGAAGAAGGTCATGAGGAGCGAGGCGATGTGGGCGCCGTCCACGTCGGCGTCCGTCATGATGATGACGCGGTCGTAGCGCAGCTTGTCGGAGCTGTACTGCGCGCCGAGCCCGCAGCCGAGCGCCTTGGCGAGATCGGCGAGCTCTTGGTTGGCGCGCAGCTTGTCGGCGGAGGCACTCGCGACGTTGAGGATCTTGCCGCGCAAGGGCAGCACTGCCTGGCTCTCGCGCTCGCGCGCCTGCTTGGCCGAGCCGCCGGCCGAATCGCCCTCGACGAGGAAAATCTCGGTGTCCTCGGACGAGCGCCGCGCGCAGTCGGCGAGCTTGCCGGGAAGGCGCAGGTTGCGCGTCGCACTCTTCCGGCTCATCTCGCGCTGGTCGCGCCTTCTCTGGCGCTCCTCGGCGCGCTCGACGATGGCATCGAGCAGGAGCTTCGAGCCGGCGGGGTCGGCGGAGAGCCAATGGTCGAAATGGTCCTTGACGTGCTGCTCGACGAGGCGCGCCGCGTCGGGCATGGAGAGGCGCTCCTTGGTCTGGCCCTGGAACTGCGGATTGCGCACGAAGAGCGAGAGCATGATCGCGGCGCCCTCGGCCACGTCGTCGGCGGTGATCTGTTTCGACTTGCGGTTGCCGGTGAGCTCGCCATAGGCGCGCACGCCGCGCGCAAGCGCCGTCCTCAGGCCGAGCTCGTGGCTGCCGCCTGCCGGCGTCGGCACCGTGTTGCAGTAGGAATGCAAGAGACCTTCGCCGTCGAGCGGCCAGGCAATCGCCCATTCGACGCGACCCTGATCCTCGGGGAAGCGCGCCTCGCCGGCGAAGGGGAGGGGCGTGATCGTCTTGCGCTCCTCGAGTGCCGCCATGAGATAGTCCCGCAGCCCGCCCGGGAAATGGATGGTCGCCTCGGCGGGCACGCCTTCCACGCCCTTGAGGAGCACGGGCGCGCATTTCCAGCGGATCTCGACGACGCGCGTGAGATAGGCCTTGGAGCGCGCCATACGATAGACCCGCTCGGGCTTGAGGCCGACCTCGGTGCCGAAGATCTGCGGGTCGGGATGGAAGCGCACGGTGGTGCCGCGGCGGTTCGACACCGCGCCCGCGTCCTTGAGCTTGCCCTTGGGCTTGCCGCGCGCGTAGTCCTGCACCCAGAGGCGGCGCTCGCGCGCGACCTCGACGGTCAGGCGGTCGGAGAGCGCGTTCACGACCGAGAGCCCGACGCCATGCAAGCCGCCGGCCGTGCTATAAACCTTGTCGGAGAATTTGCCGCCCGAGTGGAGGGTGGTGAGGATGATCTCGAGCGCCGATTTGTCCTTGAACTTGGGATGGCGGTCGACCGGGATGCCGCGGCCGTTGTCGCGCACGGTGAGCGAGCCGTCGGCCTCGAGCTCGATCTCGATCCAGCTCGCGTGGCCGGCAACCACCTCGTCCATGGCGTTGTCGAGGAGCTCGGCAACGAGATGGTGGATGGCGCGCTCGTCGGTGCCGCCGATATACATGCCGGGCCGGCGGCGCACGGGCTCGAGGCCCTCAAGCACCTCGATGTCCTTGGCGGTGTAGCTTCCGCGGCCCTTGGGAGCGCCGGCGGCGGGCAAGTCGAAGAGGTCGGCCATGGAGCGCATTATGGGGGGTGCTCGGACCGGCTTCAAGGGCATGCTGTGGCTTGTTGCAGCGCATTCAACAAGATGTTGTGGGTAAAGGAGATGAGCGCATGGCAAAGCAGGCGCTGACGAAGGAGGCGGCGAGGCGCCCCCGGCGGGATGGCGAGGAGCCGCGCGGCGAGCTTCAGATTCGCACGGCCACCCGGCCGGCGGACACCAACCAGAACGGCGACATCTTCGGGGGCTGGGTGCTCGGCCAGATGGACGTGGCCGGCGGCATCTTCGCCTCCAAGGTGGCGGGCGGGCGCGTGGTCACCGTTGCGATCGAAAGCATGACCTTCAAGAAGCCGGTTTATGTCGGCGACGTGGTGTGCGTTTACGCCGAGCTGATCCGGGTGGGGAGGAGTTCCATCACCGTGTGGATCGAGACCTGGGTCTTGCGGCGCAATGCGGGCGACCGCATCCTGGTGACCGAGGGCAATTTCACCTACGTCGCGATCGACGCGAAGGGGCGGCCGCACAAGGTCAAGGCGAACGCGTGAGAGGATCGCCGGCCGGCCCGGTCCTTGCGGACCGCTAGGCCCTCAGATGCCATGCACGGCCTCGCCGTGGAGCGCCAGATCGAGGCCGTCGCCCTCGCCCTCCTCCAGCGAAACTGGTGGCCGACTACTCTCCTTCCCTGCCGATCGCATAGGCGGTCTCGCCGTGGACCGCGTCATCTCCTACCTTGAGCGTCGCTTCGTCCATGCGCAGTGGCGTGATGAACGAGATGACCTTGAGAATGATGTAGGTGGCTATGGCATTGTACACGATGATGAAGGCGGCCCCCTCGGCCTGAAGCAGGAGCTGGGGCGCGTTGCCGTAGAGCCAGCCGGTCACGTTGACGCCGGGCGCGTCCTTTTCGGTGCCTATGTAGAGGAGCATGCCGGGGTTAGCTAAGATGCCCGTGAGCAGACCGCCCGTCAGGCCGGCGATACCGTGGGTGGAGAATACGCTCAGCGTATCGTCCACCTTCATCATCAGCTTGGTCTTTTGCAGCTTGTTCATGCTGAGCCATGGAATGATCCCGGCGCAGACGCCGATGATGATGGCGCCCAAGCCATCCACGTAACCGGCCGCCGGAGTGATCGCCACCAGGCCCGCGATCATGCCGTTGACCGCGCCGACAACCGATGGCTTGCCGTAGGCCATCTTGTCCATCAGCGTCCAGACCAGAAGAGCCGCCGCGGTGGCCGTGTTGGTATTGAGCACCGCCGCGCCCGCATCGGCGTTGGCGAAATACGGGTCGCCGCCGTTGAAGCCGTTCCAACCCAGCCATAGGATGCCGGCCCCGGCCAGCGTGATCAGCAGGCTATTGGGCGGGAAATTGGCGCGATCCTGTTGCAGGCGCGGGCCGACCATCCATGCGGCGACGAAGCCGGACGTGCCGGCGGCGAGATGGATGACGTAGCCGCCCGAGAAGTCCGCGACACCCATGCTCGCGAGCCAGCCGCCGCCCCACAGGCTGAACGCTCCGACGGTATAGACCAGGGTAATCCATAGCGGGCAGAAGATCATCCACGCCGTGAAATTCATGCGACCGAGCACGGAGCCGGCGAGGATGATCACCGTGATCGCGGCGAACACGAACTGGAAGAACATCAACGTCGCCATCGGGAAGGCAAGATGCGGCATGCCGTCGGCTGCCGCCGGAATCGTCGCCTGGCCGGTGGTGAAGCCCGCCGACAAGGCGAGCATGGGCTTGCCCAGGAATGGGAACCATTGGGGCCCGAACGCCATGTTGTAACCGAACAGGATCCAGACGATCAGGACCGAGGCGAAAGCGTACATCGACATGAAGGCGGAGTTGATCGCCCATTTCTTCTTGACGATGCCGCCATAAAGAATCGTCAGCCCGGGAATGCTTTGCAGGCCGACAAAAGTCGCGGCCGCCAACTGCCAAGCATTGTCGCCCGTATCCAGCCATTGGGGTGACGGTACGAGTGCCATGAACTTTCCCCCTGCCGTGTCATTTGATCGAGGATGCCGTCCCGCAGGCGGCATCAGCGTGGCGACGAAAGGGAATCCCGTGGCCCCGCATGACCGCCTTGCTCCTCGATAAATCCGCAAAAATTATGCCAGGCGGACAAGTTGGGCAGACGGCCGGCGCGGCGTGATTTTTCAACAAAATCGCAAGGCGCTTTGGACAGAAAATGATCACGAAGTCGGTTCATTGCACATAAACTAGGCGGAGAGCCTCGAGTTAGGTGTGGAAATTCAACGGTCGGATCGCTATGAGAGGGCAATTCAAGCCGCTCTCCCCGCTTGCGCGCCGCTCTTTGCAGGCTCGCGAGATTTGGCTAAGGATCGGATCATGGCCATAGAGGTGCGACCATGTTCCTGAAGCGGCCCGCAGCGGCGGCGATTGCTGCCTTGGCGGCCGGCATGGCCGCCTCCGCCTTCCACGATGAAGCGCAGGCAAGCGAGACGGCGATCAGCTGCGCCAATCCGGCGAGTGGCGCCAGCTGGCAAATCAGGATCGACTACGATAAGGGCACCGTGGACTCCAATCGGGCCCTTATCAGCGACGCGACAATTTCATGGCATGACCCGACGGACGGCGGCAACTATACGCTCGACCGCAAATCCGGGGATCTCACGGTCATCGTCGCGTCGAGCACCGGGGGCTATTTCCTCCATGATCGCTGCAGTCTGGAGAAATGAGGCCGACGAGTTGACGCCGCGATTCCAGAAACGCAACCGCGCCGCGACCGCGCCACGAGTCGGGCAGCGCGCTGCTTGGAAGTCGAGCAATGGCGACGGTTGAGCGCGCTACCGGCGTTAACGCAAGCGTCGGCTTTGCTTCCGAGACCGGGCAGCGTCAACACAACGAAGATTTCGCCGGCGCGGTTTTCGGCGCGGAGCTAGCCGAGCCGCGCCAGGACGTGGTGGCGGCGATCGCCGACGGAATCGGCGGCGCTAAGGGCGGCCGCGTCGCGGCGGAGATGGCGGTTCGCGGGTTTCTCGACGGAATCTGCGATCTCCCGGAGACCATGGAGGCGCGCCGCGCCGCCGCTAAGGTGCTCGCCGCCCTCAACAGCTGGATCTACGCCCAAGCCCGGCGCGACGCCGCTCTGGCGGGGATGGGATGCGCCTTCACGGCGCTGGTGCTGCGCGGCCGCTCGGCGCACGTCGTGCATATCGGCGACACGCGCGCCTACCGGTTGGGCGGCGACCGCCTGACCTGCCTGACGATCGACCACGCCCGCCCCGGCGGCCGCGCGCGTTCGCACGTCCTCACCCGCGCCC
>DASPPM010000489.1:0-11654 GCA_035625535.1 Alphaproteobacteria bacterium | reverse complement strand
AGACCGCGCGGAACTCGTTGAGCTCGAAAGGGATGACGAGATGCAGCTCGGCCCCGCGCGCGAGCAGCGCCTCGGCGAAGAGCACGTCGGCCCCCGCCGCGAGCGAGCCGTAGCCGTAACCTACGTTTCGTTCCGCGAGCGCCTCGCGGATCGCGCGGGCCGCGGCCGGCTCGTCGCTCTCCTTGAAGTGTCGCCCGATGAGATGGCCGACGTAATGGATGACGGGCGCGGGTGCGAGCGGTGCGAGGATGCCATCGTCGAGAGCGAGCTGGCGGCAGGTCCGGCGCAGCTGCCGCCGAGTCGCCGCGCGCGCCTGCGTATCGACCGGACGCACGTCGGCGGCGCGGACGATGAGCGCGCGCGCGGCAGCGACATTGCCGAGAATCAATTGCGCCTCGGCCTGCGTGGCCAGGCCGTAATAGTCGTCGACCTTGCAGACGGCGAGCACCGCCTCCGCCGTGCGGCGCGCCTCGGCCACGCGGCCGGCCCAGAGCAGGAGGGCCGCGGCATTGACGCCGGGATAGGGGTCGCGGGTCAGCGTGAAGACCCGGGCATAGGCGGCGGCGGCGGCCTCCAGCCGCTCGTTGCGCCGGCTCGAGGAGTCGGCGAGCGCCGCATCCTTGAGCAGCCGCGCCTGGAGCGAGGGAAGGTCGACCGCAAGTTTGGCGTCGTCCGTTGCCGCCTCGCCCAGCGCCCACGTGCCGTAGAGGTCGAGCGCGCGCGCGGTGGCACCGGCACGCGCCATGGCGAGGAGCGCGCGATGCTTGTACGCGAGAGCATCCGGGAATTCCTCGACGGCGCGGTGGGCGAGATCGCAGGCGACGATCAGGTCGCCTCGCCGCATGGCCGCGTCGATCTCGGCGAGGCGTGCCGCTCCCTCTTCGCCCCCTTGCGCCGTCATGCTCCCTCTGATGCTGTCCGCCCTTTCCGAGGAGGGCGGCATTTCCTTGCGGCTGAGAGCGCCGCCCGCCGCGCGAGAGAATAGCCGACCCCTCGCCCTCGGCGAAAGCCGCGAATTGGCCCGGGCGGCCCGCCATGGCGATTCAGCGCTTATCCTTTGCCGTGTTACACTTTTGGCCGTCGCGGAGAGGCGCATTTGAGAGGGGTCGGCCGCAGCGCCCCGAGGCTGGGTGCTCCCTCGGAAGTCATCCGCCCGCGCAAGAGGGACCAAGCGAATGGCACAAGCGCTCAGGATCTTCATCTCCTCGCCCGGCGACGTCGAGGAGGAGCGTCGGCGCGCAGCGATCGTCGTGGGCAGGCTCGCCCGCGAGTTCGCGCGCTTCTTCGAGATCAAGCCGG
Source organism: Alphaproteobacteria bacterium (assembly GCA_035625535.1). GTDB lineage: Bacteria > Pseudomonadota > Alphaproteobacteria > JACZXZ01 > JACZXZ01 > DASPPM01. The sequence continues at coordinate 10,355 of DASPPM010000489.1, read as the reverse complement.
TGCTCTGGGAATACGAGCCTATGCTCGCGTCCGGCCACTTCCAGGACATCATCGAGCCGCCTTCGCGCTCCGACATCGAGGTGGTGATCCTGTGGTCGCGCCTGGGCACGCCGCTGCCGGCCGAGCGTTACCGCGGGATCGATGGGCGCGCACCCGTCACCGGCACGGAATGGGAGTTCGAGGACGCGCTTAAGGCGCACCGCGAGCGAGGTGCTCCGGACCTCCTGGTCTACCGCAAGAGGACCAAGGGAATCGCCGAGTTCGACAGCACGGAGGAGCTCGAGGCGGCGGCACTGCAGCGCAAGGCGCTCGAGCAGTTCTGGGAGCGCTACTTCGGCAGCGCTCAGAGCGGATTCAAGGCGGCGTTCAACCTCTTCACCGACCGCGACGAGTTCGAGCAAATGCTCGAGTCGCACCTGAGGGCGCTTATCCGCGAGCGCCTGCCGCGGCTCGCCGATAAGCGCCGGGCGTCCGGCGAGATCGCCTGGCACCAAGGCTCGCCCTATCGCGGGCTCCAGTTCTTCGACCTCGAGCACGCGCCGATCTTCTTCGGCCGCGCGCGCGCACAACGCCAGGTGACCGAGGCACTGGCGCGCCGTGCGGCCGAGGGCTCTGCCTTCGTGCTCGTCTTGGGCATGAGCGGCTGCGGCAAGTCCTCGCTCGTGCGCGCCGGCGTGCTGCCCGAGCTGATGACGCCGGGCGTGGTGAGCGGCGTCGGGATGTGGCGGCACTGCGTCTTCCGGCCGAGCGAAGGCGAGGGCGACCTGATCGGCGGGCTCATCCGGGCGCTGGCGGAACGGGAGCAGGCTCTGCCCGAGCTTTTGGAAGGCGGCCTCAGCGTCGAGCAGGTGAGCGCTCTTGTGCGCGACGTGCCGCATCAGGCGGCGGTGACGATCGCACCGAGCCTCAAGCGCGCGGCCGAGCGCGTCAAGGGTATCGCCGGCGAAGGCCGCCTCATCCTCGTCATCGATCAATTGGAGGAAATGTTCTCGCTCCCCTCGGTGGACAAGGAGGCGCGCGAGCGCTTCGTGACGCTCATCGCAGCCCTGGCCGAGAGCCGAGTCGCGTGGGTGATCGGCGTGATGCGCAGCGACTTCTACCACCGCGCCGCCGAGCTGCCGCTCCTCGTGCGGCTTGCGGCCGACCGGGGAAGCCACCTGCTCACCGAGCCGACCGCCTCGGAAATCGCGGAGATGATCAATCAACCGGCCGCCGCCGCCGGGCTCGCCTTCGAGGTGGACGCCGAAAGCGGCGAGCGGCTCGACCGGGTGCTGCAGGAGGCGGCGGCCCGCGAGCCGGGGGCCTTGCCGCTTCTCGAGTTCGCCCTCGACCAGCTTTATCGCAAGGACATCGAGGAGAAGCACGGCGAGGTCCTGACCTTCGCGAGCTACCGCGATCTCGGCGAGCTAAGGGGTGCGGTGGCGCGCCACGCGGACGAGGTGTGCGACGCCTTGCCGGCGGAGGCGCGAGCAGCGCTTCCGAGCGTATTGCGCGCGCTGGTCACCATGGGCTCGGGGGAGGACCGCGCCACCGCGCGGGCGGTGCGTCGCGACGAGATCGCCGCCAATGCCGCGCGGGCCGCCGTGGTCGAGCGCTTGATCGAGGCGCGCCTGCTCGTGAGCAGCGAAGAGGAGGGTGCGGGGCAGGTTCGTCTCGCGCACGACATGCTCATCGCAAGCTGGCCGCGCCTCAGGGATCTCGTGGCCGAGGATCGCGACTTCCTGCGCACGCGCGAGCGGGTCGACCAGGCGGCAGTGGAATGGGAGCGGCGCGGCCGCGCCGACGATTTCCTTTTGCCGCCTGGCCGCTCGCTCGCCGAGGCCGAGGACGTGCTCGCGCGGCGCAGCGAGGATATCGAGAGCCGCGACCGCCTCTTCATCGAGACCTCGGTTCGGCGCGAGCGCGCGCAGCGGGAGCGGCGCCTCAGGCGAACGCGCGCGGTCGCCGCCGTGATGGGGCTGCTTGCCGTGGTCGCCGCCGGCTTCGGCTGGTACGCCTACGATCGCCGCGCCGCGGCGGAGCGCAATTACGAGATCGCCGTGCGCGCGGCTCAAACGCTCGTTCGCGACGTGGCGGACCGCCTGCGCAACCTCGGCCTGCCCGCAGCCAGCGTGCGCGACATCCTGACGAGCGCCGAATCGCTTTACAAAGACCTCACTCTCGACGCCGCCTCGCGGCCCGACCTTCTCGGCCGGAAGGCGGAGACGCTGATGTCGCTCGCCGACACCTACGCGGCACTCGGGGATACCGGTGCCGAGCGCAAGCGGGCCGAAGAGGCGCGCGCGGCCTTCCTCGATCTCATCGCAAAGCACCCGAACGATACGACCTGGCAGCGCGACCTTTCCGTGAGCCAAAACAAGGTCGGAGACGCGCTTCGTGCCCAAGGAGAGCTGGCCGGCGCGCTCGAGAGCTATCGCGCCGGCCTGGATACCATGGAGAAGCTCGCGGCGCGCGATGCTTCCAACGCCGTCTGGCAACGCGACCTCGCCATCAGCCACGAGCGCATCGGCGACACGCTCACCGCGGAAGGAGACCTCGGCGGCGCGCTCGCCAGCTATCGCAAGGGCCTCGCGATCCACGAGGCGCTGGCGAAGCGCAATCCCTCCGACAGCGAGGGGCAGCGCGACCTTTCGGTCAGCGACAACAAGATCGGCGACGCGCTCCGCAATGGTGGAGAGCCGGCGGAGGCGCTCAAGAGCTACCGCGCCGGCTTGGCGATCATGGAAGCGCTCACGGCGAAAGATCCCTCGAACACGCAGTGGCTGCGCGACCTCGCCATCAGCCACGAGCGGATCGGCAATGTACTCCGCATCCAGGGCGACGAGACGGGGGCGCTCGCCAGCTACCGCAAGAGCCTTGCGCTTCACGAGCAACTTGCGGCGCGCGACTTGTCCAACACGGTGTGGCAGCTCGACGTCTCCATCGGCAACGAGAGGATCGGCGACATGCTCGCCAGCCAGGGCAATCTCGCGGAGGCGCTCGAGAGCTACCGCACGTCCCTCGGGACGCGCGAGAGACTGGTGGCTCGCGATCCCTCCAATTCCGACTGGCAGCGCGATCTCTCAGTTGGCGAAAACAAGGTAGGAGACGTGCTCCGCGTCCAGGGCGATGCGAAGGGCGCGCTTTCGAGCTATCGCACGGGTCTCGACATCATGGAGAAGCTCGTGGCGCGGGATCCCTCGAATGCCGGCTGGCAGCGGGATGTCTCGATCAGCGACGAGCGGATCGGTGATGCGCTGGCCGCCCAGGGAAACCAAGGAGAGGCGCTGGCGAGCTATCGCAAGAGCCTCGATATCCGCGAGAAGCTTGCCGCGCGCGACCCATCCAATATCGGCTGGACCTACGACCTATCCATCAGCAATACCAAGATCGGCGACGCGCTCCGCGCGCAAGGGGACCAGGACGGAGCGCTTGCGAGCTATCGCACGGAGCTGGCGATCGTCGAGAAGCTGGCGGCGCGCGACCCCACGAACGCGGAGTGGCAGCGCGACGTCTCCGTCGGGCAAAACCGCATCGGCGACGTGCTCCGCGCCAAGAACGACTTGGGGGAAGCGCTCGCGAGCTATCGCACCGGTCTTGCGGTCATGGAGAAGCTCTCGGCGCGCGATCGTGCGAACGCGCTTTGGCAGCACGATCTCTGCGTGAGCTACGAGCGCATTGGCGACGTGTTGGCGCTTCAGGGCGATCCCGCGGGGGCGCTCGCGTACTACCGGCACGAGCTCGAGCTCATCGGCAAGCTTGCGGCGGCCACTCCCTCCAACCTCTCGTGGCAGCGCGAGCTCTACCTCACGCAAAACCGCGTCGGCAACGCGCTTGCCGCAACGGGGGATCAGGCGGGAGCGCTCGCGAGCTTTCGCGCCGGCCTTGAGACCATTTCGCCGCTCGCGTCGCGCGATCTGTCCAACACCGGCGAGCAGCGCGATCTCGCCGTCAGCCACGAGCGGATCGCGAGCGCGCTGAGTGCCTTGGGGAACCAGGCCGAGGCACTTGCAAGCTACAATAAGAGCCTGGAAATCATCGAGACGCTCCTCGCGACGCAGCCGTCGAACGCGCTCTGGCAGCATGATCGCTCCTATTTGCGCGACGAGATCGCGACTCTCGCGAAAAATCCGCCAAGCGGTCCCGCCCAATGAGAGCCCTGGGCTGCGCCGCCGAGCCGCAACCATGAGCAACGCCTATCTCTTGATCAGGACCATTCACATCCTGAGCGCCACCGTGCTCCTCGGCACCGGCATCGGAACGGCTTTCCACATGTGGTTCGCCCATCGGACGGGCGAGCTGCACGCGATCGCGGCGGTATCCGCCAACGTCGTGCTGGCGGATTTTCTCTTCACTACGCCCGCAATCATCGCGCAGCCGCTGAGCGGCGTCGCCCTTATCTGGCTCTCGCGCAGCGATCCCTGGGCGCCCTGGCTCATTGCGTCCTACGCCCTCTTTGTCGTCGCAGGCACGTGCTGGCTGCCCATCGTCGGACTGCAGATCAGGGTGCGCGATCTCGCCCGCGCGGCGCTTGCAGCCGGACGGCCGCTACCTCCCGAATATCACCACTCCATGCGGCTCTGGTTCAGACTCGGCTGGCCGGCCCTCGCGGCCGTGCTGGCGATCTTCTGGCTGATGACGGCGCAGCCGCGGCTTTGGTAGGTGCCGGCGCCGCTGCGTGCTCGAACCCCGCAATGTAGACGCGCCCGGGGCCCCTATTTGATTCAGATCAATGCGCGTTCGGGGCACCTATCGCATCCCCTCACGCTAACCTCAGCAGTCGGCGCCCCTCGTAGCGTGGGAGATCCACGAAGGTGTGACCCTGAGGATGGAGGCAGATGATGAACTATCCCCCGGTGCCGGAGGCGAGCGAGGTCGCGCGTCACTTCAGCGAGGCCGTGCGCCGCTCGCGGCCCGCCGACTGGCCCTACCGCCATTGGAAACTCAGCGACGTTTTGCCCGAAAGCATCTGCACCGGCATCCTCAGCCTCCCGATCGCCCCCCCGATGCTCGGGAAAACCGATGGCACGCGCAACACTTACAACAGCCGGCGCACCTTCATCACTCCGTCGCTGCGCGCCAAATTTCCCACCTGCGCGGTGCTCGCGGAGGCGCTGCAACGGCCGGACGTGGCGCGGCTGATGGCCGAGACCTGCCACATCGCGGCCGCGGGCAGCTATCTGAGGATGGAATACATCCAGGATACCGACGGCGCTTGGCTCGAGCCGCATCGCGACATTCCCGAAAAGCTGTTCTCGATGGTGATCTATCTGTGTACCGGGCCGGAGGCGAAGGACTGGGGCACCGATATCTACGATAGCGAACGCCGCTGGGTCGGGCGCTCCTCGGCCGAGTTCGACTCCGGTGTGATTTTCGTTCCCGGCCCCGCGACCTGGCACGGCTTCGATCCGCGGCCCATCATCGGGGTGCGGCGCCTGATGGAGATCAATTATGTCCGGCCGGACTGGCGTGACCGCGATCAGCTGACAATCCCGGATCGGCCGATCGTGCTCGCCTAGCGAGTTCCGCTAAGGCTGCCTCCTCCGACACCCCCTCGATACTCCCTTGACTCGTTCCTTCCCCTTGGCTAGAACAAATAAAGAACGAACAAATCGCGAACGATTTCTGGGAGAATTCCATGAGTTATCGCCACGATCTCGTCTCGGTCGAGGCGCTCAAGAGCCGCATCCTGGCGCTCGAGGGCGCCTGGCAGGGTGTCGGCCGGCACGAGGAGGCGCAGCCCGCAGCCTCCCTAGGGCTCGAGCCGTTGGACCGTGCCTTGCCCTGGAGCGGTCTGCCCACGGCCTGTCTCCACGAGGTCTCGGCAGGAGCCGCGGCCGATGGTGCCGTTGCCGGTTTCGCTGCCTATCTCCTCGCCCGCTTGAGTGCCGCGGCGGGAAGGCGGCAGTCCGCCGTGCTTTGGTGTGCCGCGGGCGACGGGCTTTACGGGCCGGGTCTTGCCGCCTACGGACTTGACACGCATCGCCTCATCCTCGTGCGCGGACGGCGCCAAGCCGACCTTTTGTGGGCGCTCGAGGAAGCCTTGCGCTCGGGTGCCCTCGCCGCCGTGCTGGGCGAGATCGAGGAGGCGGACTTGACCGCCACGCGCCGGCTCCAGCTTGCCGCCGAGGCCGGGCGCACGACGGCCCTCCTGCTCCGCCCTCCGGGCGCCAAGTCCGCCCCCTCGGCCGCTGTCACCGCTTGGCGCATTGCCGCCGCCCCCTCGGGAGCGGCCTCCTGGGGCGCCGGACTCGGCCGCGAGCGCTGGCGCCTCGAGCTCGTGCGCTGCCGCGGCGGGTTGCCGCGTCAATGGCTTGTGGAGTGGAACGATGAGGCGAATCGTCTCGCTGTCGCTGCCGAGTTTCGCGACCGATCGGTTGACGCGCCTACCGGCGCTCGCCGCTTGGCGGGCTAAGCCCTTCGCGACCACCGCGAAAGCGGGCGGCCGGCTCGTCATCGTCGCCGCCAACGCGCCGGCCGAGGCCGCCGGCATTGCTCCCGGCCAAGCGCTGGCGGACGCGCGCGCGCTTGAGCCGGACTTGCGTGTCGTCGCCGCCGACCCCTCTGCCGAGAGCTCTGCCCTTGCCGCCCTTGCCGACGGGTTGACGCGCTACACCCCCTGGGTGGCCGTCGACGAGCAGGGGGAAGGTGGCGCGCGCGGCGCGCTCCTCGACATCACCGGCTGCGCCCATCTCTTCGGCGGCGAGGCGGCCCTCTTGGCCGACCTCATAGGCCGGCTCGAGCGCTGCGGCTTCGCCGCGCGCGCGGCGGTCGCGGCGAGTGCGGGGGCCGCCTGGGCGATCGCGCGTTTCGCCCCTCACGATCGCCTCATCATCGCGCCCGGCGCCGAGGGCGAAGCGCTCGCGGCTCTCCCCGTTGCCGCCTTGAGGCTGCCGGCCGAGACGGCGGGCAGGCTCGAGCGCCTCGGGCTGCGCCGCATCGGCGCCCTCTATACGCTGCCGCGGGCACCCCTTGCGCGCCGCTTCGGAAGCCTCGTCGGCCGCCGTCTCGACCAAGCGCTCGGCCGCGTAGAGGAGCCGATCTCGCCGCGCCGGCCGGTCGAGCCCTGGCGCCTCCAGCTCGCCTTTGCCGAGCCGATCGCGCACCGCGAGGACATCGCGGCCGCCGCCGAGCATCTCACGGCCGCGCTCTGCCGCCGCTTGGCCGAGGAGATGAAGGGCGCGCGCCGGCTCGTCTTGGCACTTTACCGAGTCGACGGCACCCTCGCGCGCGCCGAGATCGGCACCAGCCGCCCGGTGCGCGAGACCAAGCATCTCATGCGTCTCTTCGCCGAGAAGCTCGACGGCCTCGACGTCGGGCTCGGCCTCGACCTCGTGGCGCTTTCCGCCCCCGTGGTCGAGCCGCTCGCGGCGTCCCAGAGCGGCCTGCTCGCTGGCGCGAGCGAGGCAGCGCTGCCCGCGCTCGCTGCCCTTGTCGACCGCCTCGCCAACCGCCTCGGCGCGAGCGAGGTGCGCCGGCTGGTCCCCGTCGCGAGCCACCTTCCCGAGCGCGCCCAGCGCGCGGCCCCGGCACTGGCCTCGGCGGCTGCCGCGGAAGCTCCTTGGCGAAAGCGCCGGCCGCGTCCCTTGCGCCTCTTCACGCGACCCCAGCCGGTCGATGCGATCGCCCCCGTGCCCGATGATCCCCCTCTCCTCTTCCGCTGGCGCGCGCAGCTCCACCGCATCCGCCGCGCCGACGGGCCCGAGCGCATCGCCGGCGAGTGGTGGCAGGGTGGCGCCCCCGCCCAAGCCGAGGTGCGCGACTACTATCGGGTCGAGGACGAGGCGGGACGGCGCTTCTGGCTCTATCGCGAGGGCCTCTACCACCCCGAGCGCCGCCCACGCTGGTTCCTTCACGGGCTCTTCGCGTGAGGTGGCCGCGCCGTCAAAGTATTTTCACCGCGGAGACACGCCTGCCTGCGCGAAGCCGAAGCGGCTTCGCTTCGGCGAAGGCAGGGAGGATACGAAGAAGCGATCTGGATCGCTTCGCCCTCGGCTCGCGATGACGGCTTGAGTTTGTCATTGCGAGGGGGCGCAGCCGACGAAGCAATCTAGAAGAGAATTCCTCTCCGTTCCTCCATCTCTCCGTGGTGCATCTGTCGTGCATTGGAATTACCCATGACCCCCTACGCCGAGCTGCAGGTGACGAGCAACTTCAGCTTCCTCCGCGGCGCCTCGCATCCGGAGGAGCTGGTGGAGCGCGCCGCCGAGCTCGGCTACGCAGCGCTTGCCGTGACGGACCGCAATTCGCTCGCGGGTGTGGTGCGCGCGCACGCGGCGGCGCACAAGGCGGGCCTGCGCCTCGTCGTCGGCGCGCGTCTCGATCTCGAGGACGGGCCGAGCCTCCTTGCCTATCCCGGCGACCGCGCCGCCTACGGCCGGCTCTCCACCCTGCTCACGCGCGGCAAGCGCCGGGCCAAGAAGGGCGAGTGCCGCCTGACGCTCGCCGACCTCATCGCCCACGCCGAGGGGCAGCTCGTCGTGGCGCTGCCGCCGGAAGACTTCGGCGAGGATTTCGAGCTCGCGCTCGACAAGCTCAAGCCCGCACTCGGCGACCGCCTCTATCTCGCCGCCCATCATCTCTATCGCGGCGACGACGGCGCGCGCATCCAGCGCTTGGCCGAGCTCGCCGAGCGCCTCCGCATCTCCCTCGTCGCGACCAACGACGTGCACGCGCATGCCCCGGCGCGGCGCGCGCTCCAGGACGTCCTCACCTGCATCCGCGAGAAATGCACGATCGACGAGGCGGGCTTTCGCCTTTTTGCCAATGCGGAGCGCCATCTCAAATCGCCCGGCGAGATGGCGCGCCTCTTCCGCCACCATGCGCACGCGGTCCTGCGCACGCTGGAGATCGTCGAGCGCACGCATTTCTCCCTCGACGAGCTGCGTTACGAATACCCCGTCGATCCCTGCCCCGACGGTCTTGCGCCGCAGGACTACCTCGCACGCGAGAGCTGGGCGGGGGCGGCCGAGCGCTATCCCTCGGGCATTCCCGACAAGGTGCGGGCGCAGCTCGAGCACGAGTTGGCACTCATCGGCGAGCTCGGCTACGCGCCCTATTTCCTCACCGTCTACGACATCGTGCGCTTCGCGCGCCGAGAGGGCATCCTCTGCCAGGGGCGCGGCTCCGCCGCCAATTCGGCGGTGTGCTATTGCCTCGGCATCACCGCGGTCGACCCCAGCCGGCTCGACCTCCTCTTCGAGCGCTTCGTGAGCGCCGAGCGCAACGAGCCCCCCGACATCGACGTCGACTTCGAGCACGAGCGGCGCGAGGAGGTCATCCAGTACGTCTACGCGAAGTATGGCCGCGAGCGCGCCGGCATCGCGGCGACCGTGATCTGCTACCGTGCCAAGAGTGCCGTGCGCGAGGTCGGCAAGGCGATGGGCCTCTCTCTCGACGTCGTGGGTGCCCTTGCCGACACCGTGTGGGGCTGGAGCGAGGACGGCATCGACCCGCGCCGCGTGCGCGAGCTCGGTCTCGACCCCGCCGAGGAGCGCCTCAAGACGACGCTCCGGCTCGCAGCCGAGCTCGTCGGCTTCCCGCGCCATCTCTCCCAGCACGTGGGAGGCTTCGTCATCACCCGCAGCCCGCTTTCCGAGGTGGTGCCGATCGAGAACGCCGCCATGCCCGAGCGCACCATGATCGAGTGGGACAAGGACGACCTCGACGCGCTCGGCATGCTCAAGATCGATATCCTCGCGCTCGGCATGCTCACTTGCATCAGCAAGAGCTTCGCCCTCCTCTTAAGGCACAAGGGCGAGAGCTTGAGCCTGGCAACCGTGCCGCCCGAGGAGCCGGCCGTCTACGACATGCTGTGCCGGGCGGACTCGATCGGCGTCTTCCAGGTCGAGAGCCGCGCCCAGATGAGCTTCCTGCCGCGCATGAAGCCCCGCGATTTCTACGATCTCGTGGTCGAGGTCGCGATCGTGCGGCCGGGCCCGATCCAGGGCGACATGGTCCATCCCTACTTGCGCCGCCGCAACGGCGAGGAGAAGGTCGATTACCCCTCGGACGAGCTCCGCCAGGTGCTCGCCAAGACGCTCGGCGTGCCGCTCTTCCAGGAGCAGGCGATGAAGATCGCGATCGTGGCCGCGGGCTTCACGCCGTCCGAGGCCGACCAGCTGCGCCGCGCCATGGCGACCTTCCGCAAGACCGGCAAGATCAACAGCTTCCGCGTCAAGATGGTGGAGGGCATGATCGCGCGCGGCTATGCGCGCGACTTCGCCGAACGCTGCTTCCACCAGATCGAGGGCTTCGGCGAGTACGGCTTCCCCGAGAGCCACGCGGCGAGCTTCGCGCTTCTCGTCTACGTCTCCGCCTGGCTCAAGTGCCGCCACCCCGAAATCTTCGCCGCGGCCCTCCTCAACAGCCAGCCC
>DASPPM010000488.1:0-2646 GCA_035625535.1 Alphaproteobacteria bacterium | reverse complement strand
GTGCTACGTCGTTCATGGCAACCTCGCCTGACCCTGTTATCCGGTCTGACCACTTATCGGCGTCATGTCAGCCTCACGCCCCTCGCAACTCGGCCGCGGCGTCGAGGACGGCGCGGACCACCTTGTCATAGCCGGTGCAGCGGCAAAGATTCCCGGCGAGCCAGTATCGCGTCTCGATCTCGGACGGGTTCGGATTGCGATCCAGAAGGGCCTTCGCCGCGACCAGCAAACCCGGCGTGCAGAAACCGCATTGCAGCGCTGCGTGCTCAAGGAACTTTTGCTGCAACGGGTGGAGCTTGCTGCCTTGCGCCAGGCCTTCGATCGTCTCGATGGCATGACCCTCGGCCTCGACCGCAAGCATGAGGCACGAGCAGACGAGGCGGCCGTCGACGATCACGCTGCAGGCGCCGCAATCGCCCGAGCTGCAACCTTCCTTGCTGCCCGTCAGGTTGAGCTGGTCGCGCAACGCGTCCAAGAGCGTCTGCTGCGGCTCGCACAGGAATTCGGCGGGCTCGCCGTTGATCGTCGCCGATACGTGATGTTTGGTCATCGCTGCTCCCCCGCGCGCTCGAATGCGATGGCGGCCGCCCGCCGTGCCAGGACGCCGGCAATCTTGGTGCGGAACTCGATCGTCCCGCGCTTGTCGTCGATGGGCTTGCAGGCGCGCCGCGCCGCGCCATCGAGCAATGCCAACGCCTTTTCGTCGAGCTTGCGCCCGACGAGAGCGGCGGCGGCTTCGGAAACGAGGATGGGCGTCGGTGCCACGGCCCCCAGCGCCACCCGCGCGTCGGTACAGGCGCCGCTCCGGTCGAGCGTCACATTGACCCCGGCGCCGACCACGGCAATGTCCATCTCGGTCCGCGGGATGAAGCGCAGATAGGCATCCGCCGACCGCGGCGGCCGCTTGGGCAGGTGAAATTCGACGATCAATTCGTCCCTGGCCAGGCATGTGCGCCCCGGACCCGTGACGATGTCCTCCACGGGAACCTCGCGCCGCCCCTTCGCCCCCGCCACAACGCAAGTTGCGCGCGCGGCGATCAGCGCCGGGACGCTGTCCGCCGCCGGGGAGGCGTTGCAGAGATTGCCGGCAAGGGACGCCCGCCCCTGTATCTGGGTCGAGCCGATTAAGTTGGCGGCCTCGACCACCCCCGGCCACGCCTTCTGGAGGCTCTCGCATTCGCCGATCATGGCGCCCGGCGTTGCCGCACCGATCACGAAACCGCCATCCACCTCGCGAATGCCGATCATGCCGGGGATCTTCTTCGTATCGACGATCAAGTCCGGCTTGCTTCGGCCCGACCGAAGCTGAACGAGCAGATCGGTCCCTCCGGAGAGGAGCTTCGCGACGCCGGAGGCGCCGGACAGGATGCGAATGGCCTCCTCGACCGTCGACGGGGCTGTATAGTCGAGCATGGGCACCGTCTCTCCCTAATCCGCGCGACCGCGCTGTCCAGTCCGAGCCGTCTCGCTCGAATGAGCCGAGACCAACACTAGTCTACCGCCGATCGGGGGTCGAGGGCGAAGTGCAAAAAAGTCATATCTCATGCTATCTCGCGCCTTGATCGAGCAGGGATCGGCGGCTTGCGCGGGTCCGTGCTTTGTCGTGACGCCCTGCCGCCGCGAGGGGGCAAGCGCGCGGTTGAAATCCATCAGCGGACTTCGAGGTCCATCCAAGTCTCGAAGCAGTGATTCTTGGAGAGCGCCATGACGCCGATCGTCGCGCGGCAGCCGATTCCGCGCTCGGGGCCGAAGACGTCGGCGAAGAGATCGGTGAGACCGCTCGAAACGAGATTGGGGTCCGTGAAGCCTGGCGCGCACACGACGAAGTTCAGGGTGCGGGCGAGCGCCACGACGTTGTCGAGGTCGCCGATGGCCTGCTTGATGCCCGCGAGGCAGTTGATCCCGGTTTGCCGCGCCGCCCTATAGGCCTGCTCGACCGTGACCTCGGCGCCCACGCGGCCGGGGTGGAGCGCTTTGCCATCCGGCAGGTCCGGGACGTGGCCGGAGAGGATGAGGAGGCTTCCCGAGCGATGGAACGGCTTCATCTTTCCGTAGTTGGCGCCGTAGTAGGTCTCGGAGCCGAAATTCGGCAAGACGATGCCCATGTCCTTGAGCTTCTTCTCGATCTGCATGGCGGTCCTCCATCCGTGGCAAATAACTCGAACTCTCCGGCCTAGCGCGCCGTTGACGGACGCACGATCATCCCGCGAACCTCGCGAGCGCCTGAAGCGCCGCGTCGATGTCGGCCACGGTGTGGTCCGCGCTGATCTGAAAGCGGATCTCCTCGTCGCCCCTCGGCACCACCGGATAATTGAGGCCGGTGGCGAGCACGCCCTCGCGGCGCAGATGCGCGACCAGCGCCGAGGTCCGAGCGGTGTCACGCAGCATCAACGGCACGACCGGATGCTCGCCCGGCAGCGTCTCAAGCCCGAGCTTGACGAGCCCGGCCTTGAAGCGCGCGGTCATGGCGCGCAAGTGCTCAAGCAGCGCAATGCCCGCCGGGCTGTCCAGAATGTCGATCGCCGCGCGGGCGGCGGCGGCCTCGGCGGACGTGATCGGGTTCGAATAAATGTAGAACGGTGAGGTCTCGCGCAGGTAGCGGATCACGGTCTCCTCGGCGACGACGTAGCCGCCGTTGACGCCGAA
>DASPPM010000487.1:0-3608 GCA_035625535.1 Alphaproteobacteria bacterium | reverse complement strand
AGGTGGGGTTCGAGCCGCCCTGCTGTGCGACTCGACGGTGAAAACCGCGGAAAACAAGGAACGAAAGATCCATGAACAGCCGATTGAACGTAGGGTGCCGACAGTTCCTTGTCAATTGACCCGCCGCCGTCCGGCATTGATCGCCGTGCCCGCTTGCTCGGCCGTGGAGCAATGGCGCCGAAGCACCTTTCCTGTCGTGAGCCTTGCCGGGTGCCACAGCACTCTTCCCGCAGCCGATTGCCTCGCGCCGCCTCGCATATCGGGTGCACCAGATACGCCGAGACCGCCTCGACCCTGCGGCACGCCCGGAGGCGGCAGCACCGCCTCCTTGCACGGAGCGCGGCCGTATCCTCCGATATTGAGCGGTTTTTTGCCGTGCGCGCCGAGCGCAATCGAATTATATCACTCTCACCGGAAGGGTTGAGGCTGGCTGAGACGGCCATGAATGAAGGCTCGAGCGAGGACCCGGTGGCTCTCTTCCGCCACTTGTTCAAGGAGGCGGAGGCGAGCGAGCCCGCGGAGGCGAATGCGGTGGCGCTCGCGACGGCGGACGCGCGCGGCGTGCCCTCGGTGCGCATGGTGCTGCTCAAGGATGCCGACGAGCGCGGCTTCGTCTTCTACACCAACATCGAGAGCCGCAAGGGCCACGAGCTCGACGCCAATCCGCGCGCGGCCCTTTGCTTCCACTGGAAATCGCTGCGCCGCCAGGTGCGGGTGGAAGGTCCGGTGAGCCGGGTCTCTGATGCGGAGGCGGACGAGTATTTCGCTTCCCGCCACCGTCAGAGCCAGATCGGCGCCTGGGCCTCCCAGCAGTCGCGGCCGCTCTCCGGTGCTTTCGAGCTCGAGCGGCGCGTCGCCCAATACGCGGCGAAGTTCGGCTTCGGCAAAGTTCCGCGTCCGCCCCATTGGTCGGGCTACCGCATCCGACCCGAGCGCATCGAATTCTGGCGCGAGCGCCCGTTCCGGCTCCACGAGCGCATCGTCTACTCCCGCGGCGAGGACGGCTGGCGCTGCGAGCGGCTCTATCCCTAAGCCGGGCTCGGCAAGGCGAGGTCCCTATGCTGGATAGCGGCGTTGCGAGCCAAAACAATGCAAGGCTGATGACCGGCGCCACCTACGCGTCCGTCACGGTGGCCACCCTGCTCATCGTCGCGAAGATCGGCGCCTATCTGGTGACCGATTCGGTGGCGCTCCTCTCCACCCTCATCGATTCGCTGCTCGATGTCGCCGCCTCCGTCATCAATCTCGTGGCCGTTCGCCAATCGCTCGTGCCGGCCGACCGGGAGCACCGCTTCGGTCACGGCAAGGCGGAAGCGCTCGCCGGGCTGGGCCAGTCGGCCTTCATCGCCGGCTCGGCCGTCTTCCTCATCTTCGAGGCCGGCCACCGGCTTATCGACGTGCAGCCGGTGCACAACGGGGCGTTCGGGATCGCGGTCATGGGACTCTCGATCGTGGTCACCCTCGTGCTGCTGCAGTACCAGCGCTATGTCGTGCGCACGACGCGCTCGATCGCGATCAAGGCCGACGCGCTCCATTACTTCGGCGACCTGATGGTGAACGGCAGCGTGATGCTGTCGCTCTTCCTCGGCCTCGAGTTCGGCTGGCACTTCCTCGATCCGCTCTTCGCGATCGCGATCGCGATCTACATCGTGGTGAGCGCCTGGCACATCGCGCACCAGTCGCTCGATCAGCTCATGGATCGCGAGCTGCCCGACGACGCGCGCAGGCGCATCAGGGAGATCGCACTCTCCCATTCCGGCGTGGTGACGCTCCACGATCTGCGCACGCGCGCCTCGGGGCCGAGGCAGTTCATCCAGCTCCACCTCGAGATGAACCCGGATATCACGCTTCTGCGCGCCCACGAGATCGCCGATGCCGTCGAGGCGCATCTGCTCGAGGCCTTCCCAGACGCCGAGGTGATCATTCACGAGGACCCGGCCGGGGTCCCGGAGGCGCGGCCGAGCTTTGTGCGCTGAGCAGGCGCGCGCCGCCGCGCGCCCGGCCCGAAGCCGTTTGATCCATCGCAATTCGCCTCCTTCCTTCCCGTGCTAGTGTTGTAATTTGAAGGTTCGTGCCACCCGGAGTTGACCGTCGCTGCGAGCGCAGCGAACCACGGCGTACGCCCGGGCTGGATTGCTTCGTTGCTCTTCGGGCGCCTCGCAACGACAGGTTTTTCCTGATTTGGTGAACTTCAGATGACACCGAGCAGGTATCTAGAGCAATATCCGACGAAGTGGAATCGCCCCCTCACCCAGCTTTGCCTAAGCTCGCTACGCTCGCTAAGGCCGCGCAACCCTCTCCCCCTCAAAGGGGGAGAGGGTGGGGTGAGGGGGCTGCTTCCACCGAAATGGATTCCGCTCTAGCGAGCGAGTGAAGGCGATGGGTGTTGCGAGCCACGTCGTCGAGGATCAGAGGGAGGTGATCGCCTTTCTCTGCGATCCGCGCACGCATGGCGGTGCCGCGGTCGAGCGCATCGATACGCACGGCGCCGTCGTGGCGCTCGCCGGCGAGCGGGCCTACAAGCTCAAGCGCGCCGTCAAGTTTCCTTACATGGACTTCTCGACCTTGGCGCTGCGCCGACGCGCCTGCGAGGCCGAGCTCGCCCTCAACCGGCGCACGGCGCCCTCCCTCTATCTCGCCGCGACGCCGATCACGCGTGATGCCGATGGCGCGCTCAGGCTGGGGGGCGAGGGCCGGGTCGTCGACTGGGTCGTCGTCATGCGGCGCTTCGACCAGGAGGCGCTCTTCGATCGCCTCGCGGAGCGCGGCGCGCTTGCGCCTTCGCTCATGAGCCCCCTGGCCGATGCCGTGCTGGACCTTCACGCGGCCGCCGAGCGGCGCCTCGACTATGGCGGGGCCGAGGGCATCGCCCGCGTGATCGCCGGCAACGATGCCGAGCTCGGCGGCTCGACAGGCGGGTGCTTCGAGGCGAGCAAGGTCGTTCGCCTCAAGGCCGAAAGCGAGGCAGCACTCAGACGCCTTCGCGCATTGCTCGAGGCACGGCGGATGGCCGGGCTCGTGCGCCACTGCCACGGCGATCTCCATTTGCGCAACATCTGCCTTTTCGAAGGGCGGCCGACGCTTTTCGACGCCATCGAGTTCAACGACCAGATCGCCTGCATCGACGTGCTCTACGATCTCGCCTTCCTGCTCATGGACCTCGACAAGCGCCGGCTCGACCCGCTCGGCAATCTCGTCTTCAACCGCTATCTCTCCGAGGGCGCGCGGCGAGGAGCAGTTGGCGAGCTTTCCGGCCTCGCGGCGCTCCCGCTCTTTCTTTCCTGCCGGGCGGCCGTGCGCGCGCAGGTGGGAGCCGCGGCGGCGGCGGCTCAGCCGGAAGCGGCGCGCGCGCGCCGCATGACCGAGGAGGCGGGTGCCTATCTCGATCTGGCGCTCGGCTATCTCGCTCCGCCCGCACCCGTGCTGGTGGCGCTCGGCGGGCTCTCGGGCAGCGGCAAGTCGACGCTCGCCCAGGCACTCGCACCCGCACTCGGCGCCGTGCCGGGAGCGGTCGTGCTGCGCAGCGACGTGATCCGGAAGCACATCCTCGGGCGCGAGGCGCTCGCCCGCCTCGGTCCCGATGGATATACGGCCGAAGTGACGGCGCG
>DASPPM010000486.1:0-2002 GCA_035625535.1 Alphaproteobacteria bacterium | reverse complement strand
CAAATTGTCATGGGCGCCGATCCAATCGCCGGCGATCAGCGTCTGGAACACGGCCCGGTCGAGCTTGCGCGGATGCTTGTAGTCGACATCCTCGACCACGGCCTGATGCCTCAGATTGGCGGACTTCAACCGCGACGCCAGTCGTTTATCGCGGCGATCGCTTGCCTCGCGGTCCAGTAACAGGCCGAGCCCTTCGGTCAGGCTGAGGCCTGCGGCGTCGCCCGAGGAGAGAAGCTCGCGCAAGGCGTTGGCCATGCCGGTAAGGCCCAGCTCCTCGAGCTGGGCGAGGGTTGGATGAGTGAGCATAAGACCTCTCAGTTGTAATAGCGCGGGCCGCGGATATTGGCGTGGAGGATCGCCGGGCCGTCCGCGGCGCGCTTGGCTGCGGCCTGGCGATCGAGCTTGTTGTCGAGAATGGAGCGGACCGAGCCGTAGCTGCGCGCGCCGATCTCAAGGGCGCGCAGGCAGGCCGCCTCGACCCGGTCGCGGCCGAAGGACTTGGCGAGCCGGATGATGCCGAGGCAGGCGCGGAAGCCCTGCTCGGGATGGCGGCGCTCTTCCAGGATCAGTTCGCACAACGCGCCCGTCGAGCGGCCGATGGCCGAGGCTTCGCGGCGGATGCGCTCGATGGACCAATCGGCGAAATGCCGATGGCTCGACGGCATGTGCTCAGGCGTCGTCGTGTGGCGGTGATTGCCCGAGTTGCGGATATGGGCGGCGATGCGCTCGCCCTTGCAAAACACCTCCACCGTGCGCGCCGTGATGCGCACGTCGAACTCGTCTTTGGCGAAGCGGTAGGGAACGCTGTAGTAATGGTCTTCGACCTCGACATGATAGTCGAGCCCGGCGCGCCGGATCCGCCACTCGGCATAGACGTAAGGCTCCGCGGGCAAAGGCTTGAGCGCCGGCCTGTCCAGGTCTTCGAAGAGCTGCTGGCGGGTGACGCCGAGGCGACGCAGCGGATGGCGCTCGTTGATATCGGCAAGCATCTCCTGAATAGCCTGGTTCAACTCCGCGAGGCTGTAGAAGCTTCGGTGGCGCAAGCGGCCCAACAGATAGCGCTCGACAATGAGAACACAGGCTTCAACCTTGGCCTTGTCGCGCGGTTTGCGCGGCCTTGCCGGCAAAATGCCAATATCGTAGTGCTCTGCGAACGCGCTATAGGTCCGGTTGACTTGCGGATCGTAGAAGCAAGCCTTGACGATGGCCGCCTTGGGATTGTCCGGCACAAGGAGCCTCGGAACGCCGCCGATCGCTTCCAGAGCGCGGACATGGGCTGCGATCCAGTCCGGCAGGCTCTGCGTCCAGGTCGCTTCGGCGTAGGAGAAACTCGATGCGCCCAGCACCGCCACGAAAATCTGCGCCGGACGCCATTCGCCGGTGAGCCGGTTGACGACGACCGGCACGGGATCCCCCGCGTAATCCACGAATAGCTTCTCGCCGGCGGCATGGGTCTGGCGCATGACCACCGGAAGCTTGGAAGCGAAGGTCCTGTACAACTCGCAGAAGCGCGAATAGCGCAGGCCCTCCGGCTCTTGAGCGATGTACTCCTCCCAGAGGATGGAGAGCGTGACGTGCTTGCGCTTCAGCTCCCGATGGATCGAGGCCCAGTCCGGCTCCGTCCGCCGCGCAGGGCCGGGCTTGGCGCCGCCCTTGCCGTAAAGCCGCTCCTCAAGCTCACCATCGCTGAGCCCCTCAGGCAGAGGCCAGTTGACCCCCGCCGCGCGGCATCGCCCGAACGTTGCGCGCACCGTCGACGGCGCCTTGCCGGTCCGCCGCGCGATCTCCCGCACGGCCAGCTTCTCCACCGTCATCAATCGTAAAATCTCGCGCACCTGGCGCATTGCGATCCTCTCCGCTGGCATCGGTTCCCTCCTTGAACGGATCAAAGAGCGGACCCTTAACGAGCCAGCAGAGGCTTCCGGCGCCCGATTCCCAGATAGGGTTAAGCCGCCTCGACAGGTGGGCGGATTAACTCCGGAATCGATGGGCGGCATAACTC
>DASPPM010000485.1:0-24233 GCA_035625535.1 Alphaproteobacteria bacterium | reverse complement strand
CCTGAGCCCGGCGGCCCCCTCGTAAATGACGCGGATGGGACTATTGAGATAGGCGTCGCTTTGCTCGGAGCCGTGCTCGCTCTTGAGGCGCTCGACCTCGCCACCGCGCCACCAGCGATAATAGACGGCGTTGAGTTGCGGGTGCAGTACGCGCATGGTCAGATTGGCGCGCATGAGCGGCAGCCCGGCGGCGACCAGCCGCTGGCACAGCTCGCCGAAGAAGACGCCCCCGTCGTCGATCCTGCGGCCCTCGCCTAAGAGCCACTGGATCGGCTCCGGCAGCGTCAGGCGGCCCAGCTTGCCGGGCGCGGGCGGCCCCACCGCTAAGTCGTTCATCGCAGATCTCCTCGTCCCTCACCTCGCTCCTCATATAGCATCGCAAACTTGATCTTCCACGCCAGCCGGCCCATCTTAGGGGCGCCCGGCGATTTTCCCGTGGCGACAATAGCTGCGCGAGAACCGGAATGTTCATTCAAACAGAGCAGACGCCTAACCCCGCCACGCTCAAATTCCTGCCCGGCCGTGAAGTCATGGCGTCGGGCACGGCGGATTTCCCCACGCCCGAGACCGCGAGCCGCTCGCCATTAGCGGAACGGTTGTTTCAAATTGACGGCGTGTCGGGGGTGTTTTTGGGCTCCGATTTCGTCACCGTGACCAAGGGTGCCGAAGAGGAGTGGCAACTCCTCAAGCCGGCGATCCTCGGCGCGATCATGGAGCATTTCACCTCCGGCCGCCCGATCATCCTGGCGTCGGAGGCACCGCACGGCTCCGCCGCGGCGGAGGAGAGCGAGGTCGTCGCCCAGATCAAGGAGCTGCTCGACACGCGGGTGCGCCCGGCGGTGGCGCAGGACGGCGGCGACATCATTTTTCACGGCTTCGAGCGCGGCGTCGTCTATCTGCACATGCAGGGCTCTTGCTCGGGATGCCCGAGCTCGACGGCGACGCTCAAGGCGGGGATCGAGAACATGCTGCGCCATTATCTCCCCGAGGTCGTCGAAGTCAGGGCCGTCTGAGCGCCCTACCTATTTCGCACCACCCGCCCACGCGTGCGCCCCTCGCGCGCGGCCGGCAACATGTGCGCGATCTCTTTCGCGTCGGCGCCGCCTCTCACAGCATCGGCTGGGGCAGCGCCGTATCGGAGATGAGCGGATAGCGGCGCGCGTTGAAAAGCTGGTAATGCCACCATTCGTTCCTGTAGAAGTCCCAGCCTGCGGCGCTCATGATGCCGAGGAGCAGATGGCGGTTCCGCTGCGCCGCGCGCGAGACTTCGAGGCTGTCGTGATGCGAGCGGGGCGTGAAGTCATCGAAGGCCGTTCCCATCTCGAGCTCGCCGCCGTCGCGATCGACGAGCGTCAAGTCGAGTGCCACGCCGCGCGAGTGGGGCGAGCCGCGCCGCGGGTCGGCGAGAAATTGCGGGTCGGGCGTGTGGCGCCACATCAGCCATTGGGCCTCGGTCGGGCGGTAGGCATCGAAAATCTTGAGCGCGAGGCCAAGGCCCGCCGCCTGCTCGATCGCGCGCGCGAGTGCCTTTGCGGCGTCGGGATGCAGATAGCAGGCGGCGCGCCGGTAGATCGGCTGGCCGGTGAAGTTGTCGGGAGTGCCATAGGCGAGCGCCAACTTGACGGCATGGCTCTCTTCTGTGATCGGCAGCAGAATCATCGCAACAGCCTCTCGTGGGGATTGCCTGGATGGCGCTCTCCCTTCCTCTCTAGCACGGCGGCGCGGCAATGAGGATCCTCGCGCTCGACAGCTCGGGTGCCGCCTGCTCGGCCGCCCTGTGGGCGGACGGCGCCGTGCGGGCGCGACGCTTTGAGCCGCGCGCGCACGAGCATGCCGAGCGTCTTTTGCCCATGGTGCTCGAAGTCGCGAGCGAGACGGGCATCGCACTCGCCGGCGTCGATATCTTTGCCGCGACCACGGGTCCGGGCGGCTTCACGGGGGTGCGCGTCGGCCTCGCGGCGTTGCGCGGCTTCGCACTCGCCGCCGCGCGCCCGATGCTCGGCATCACCAGCTTCACAGCCCTCGCCCATGCGACAACAAAGGAGGAGCGCTCCGGCCGGAGCCTTCTCGCCGTCATCGACAGCAAGCGCGACGAGCTCTTCGTGCAAGCCTTCGACGAGACCCTCGCGGCCGAAAGCGAGGGCATGGTCTTGGCAGCGGAGGCCATCGCGGAACGCCACGGAGCGCGTCCCCTGCTGCTCGCCGGCGACGGCGCCGCGCGCGTCGTCGCCGCGCTGCGCGCGCGGGGCTGCGACGTGCGCGAGGGCGCAAGCGCCGGCTTCATCGATGCCGCCGTCGTGGCGAGAATTGCCGCCGCTCGCGCATCGGAGGCATCCGACGAGCCGCCGCCCCCCTTCTATCTGCGTCCGCCCTCCGTCACGACTCCCGCGGCGGCGGTGCCGTGACGCTCTCGGTGAAGGCGGCCGGCTTCGCCAGCCTCGACGCACTCGCAGCCGTGCATGAAGCCGCCTTCGACGATCCCTGGTCGGCGCTCGCCTTGGGCCAGCTCCTCATAACGCCGGGCGCCTTCGCGCTCCTCGCCGAACGCACGCGCTCTCGCGAGTCCGTCGCTCAGCCGCTCGGCTTCATCCTCTGCCGCGCCGGCGGCGGCGAATGCGAGATCCTGACGCTCGCGGTGCTGCCCGCGGAGCGCAGACAAGGGGTGGCGACAGCACTTCTCGGCACTGCCTTAGCCGAGGCAACCGCACGGGGCTCAGGCGCGATCTTTCTCGAAGTCGCGGCCGACAATCACGCGGCACGCGCGCTTTACGAGCGCCAGGGCTTCGCCGTCGTCGGCCGACGCGCCAGCTACTACCGGCACGAGAGCAGCGGGGATCGCGATGCACTCGTCATGCGTCGCGCGCTGCCGCATGCAACCATTTGATAAGAGAAGACTTTTTGGATACGCCAAAGAGGTTGTCCTGCAACACAGAAGTATTTATAACTACAGCGCGCTGAGCAGGAGGAGGCAATACAATGGCCGAGCAAAGAAGCCCGGGTGAAATTCTGTCCTTCACCGCGATAATCGTCGCCGCACACGTGTCGAAGAACATCGTGCCGGTCGCAGAATTGCCGAACCTGATCAAGTCGGTGCACGCCAGCCTTTTCGATCTCGAAAAGCCCGCCGCGGCACCGGCCGAGCGGCCGCCGCCGGCGGTGCCGATCAAGAAGTCGGTGACCCCAGACCACCTCATCTGTCTCGAGGACGGCAAGAAGCTGAAGATGCTGAAGCGGCACCTCAAGACGGCGTACAACCTGACGCCGGAGCAGTATCGCGAGCGCTGGGGCCTCGGACCGGATTACCCGATGGTGGCGCCGAACTATGCCAAGCAGCGCAGCCGGCTGGCCAAGGAAATCGGACTCGGTACGCGCGCGCGCATGGGCGGCCGGCAAGGGTGAGTTGGCAACAGGGCGAAGCCGGGCGCTCGCCGGAGCAATCGATCGGGACGACGACATGATTGGCCGGCGGCGCGAGATGCCTCGTGCACGAACGGCGGAGGGTGCGAAGCGCTGGGGACGGAGCATGCCACGTTGAGGAGCCTGAGGATTTGACATAAGCAAGGACGCTTGCTTGCAAGCGCTTGCATGGCAAGCGGCCGGCGAACGCGATAGGCGGCTTAAGGCTTTTCGGCTATACTGTCGGGCGGCGTTTGGCACAAGCGGCTGGAGTCATGCCGTCGCGCTTAGAGAAGCTTTGCCACGACAAGGGCCTGAAGATGACCGACCAGCGTCGGGTGATCGCGCGCGTGCTCTCGGACGCGCACGACCATCCGGACGTCGAGCAGGTCTATCGGCGCGCGACCGAGATCGATCCCCACATCAGCATCTCGACGGTCTACCGTACCGTCCGCCTCTTCGAGGAAGCGAACATTCTCGAGCGTCACGACTTCGGCGACGGCCGTGCGCGCTACGAGGAAATCCCCGAATCCCATCACGATCATTTGATCGACATCCAGTCGGGTCGCGTCATCGAGTTCTCCAATGAAAGGATCGAGCAGCTCCAGCGCGAGGTCGCCGAGGAGCTCGGTTTCGAGTTGGTGGACCATCGACTCGAGCTCTACGGCATTCCGCTCGGTCCGCAAGCGAAGCCGCGGAAATGATCGAGCCGCTCATTGCTTTCTTGGGCGGCAGCAGGCCGCCGAGCGGGAGGGCGCACGCGTGAGCAAGATCACGCCGCTCAGGAAGCTGAGGACGGCACCCGAGGAGGTGACCCGGGTCAGCAACCTCGAAGTCCGCCTCGCCGAGGACGAGGAGGAAATCGAGGCCGCGATGGCGTTGCGTTACCGCGTGTTCTACGAGGAGATGTCGGCCAAGCCGGACCCCGAAGTCGCCGCGCGCAAGATCGACTTCGACCGTTTCGACGCGAGCTGCGACCACCTTCTCGTCATCGACAACGACAAGCACGACGTGCGCGAGCGCGTGGTGGGCACCTATCGCCTCATCCGCCGCGAGGCGGCGGCGGCGGCGGGCGGCTTCTACAGCGAGGGCGAGTACGACATCACCCAGCTCAAGGACTACCCGGGCGAAATCCTGGAGCTCGGTCGCAGCTGCGTGGATGCCAACTATCGCACGCGCGGCACCATGCAGCTTCTCTGGAAAGGCATCGCCGATTACGTGTGGAAGTACGACGTGGCGTTGATGTTCGGCTGCGCCAGCCTGCCGGGCACCGATCCGAGCGCCCATGCCGTCGTCCTCACTTATCTCTACCATTATCACCTTGCCCCGCCCGGCTTGCGCGCCCGCGCGGTCGCCGGCCGCTTCATCGAGATGCGCCAGCTCGATCCGGCGACAATCAATCCGCGCCGCGCACTCGCCGAGCTGCCGCCGCTGATCAAGGGCTATCTGCGGCTCGGCGGCTTCGTCGGCGATGGTGCCGTGGTCGACCATCAGTTCAACACCACCGATGTGCTCATCCTGGTCAAGACCGGCTGGGTCACCGAGAAATATCGCGAGCACTTCTCGGCGGAGCGGGTTGCCAAGAGCGGGGGAGCTTTGGATTAGCTCATGGGCTCGCCGCTCCGCGCGCTTGTCCGCTTGCTGCTTTACGCCGGCTTGACCGTGGCGCTGATTCCGGCGCAGGCGTTGGCGCTCTTCCTCCACTCCCGCGCACGCGAGCGAATTCCGCTCTTCTATCATCGCACCTGCTGCCGCATCTTCGGGATTACGCTCGAGGTGCGCGGCGAGATGAGGCACTCGCGTCCGGTGCTGTTCGCGTGCAATCACACCTCATATCTCGACATCATGGTGCTTGCCTCGCTTATCGGCGGCTCCTTCGTGGCCAAGCGCGAGGTGGCGAACTGGCCCTTCTTCGGGCTTCTCGCAAAGCTCCAGCGCACTATCTTCGTGGTGCGCGAGCGGCGACAGGCGGCCAGCCAGCGCGACGTGATCACAGAGCGTCTCGCCGCGGGCGACATGCTCATCCTTTTCCCGGAAGGGACGAGCAACGACGGCAATCGCGTGCTGCCGTTCAAGAGCGCGCTCTTCGCGGTCGCGCAAGAGGAGATCGACGGCAAGCCCTTGACGGTCCAGCCGGTATCGGTCGCCTATGTGGCCCTCGACGGTACGCCGCTCGGCCGTTTCCTGCGTCCTTTCTACGCGTGGTATGGCGACATGGACATGGCGCCCCATATTTGGCAGGTGGCAGCGCTCGGCAATCCCACGGTCGTGGTCGAGTTCCATCCGCCCGCGCCGCACGAGGCCTTCGTCTCGCGCAAGGCGCTGGCCGACTATTGTTTCCGCCAGGTTGCCGCGGGTGTCGCGCGAGCGCTCTCCGGCCGGGTGGGTGAAGCAGGGGGCAAGAGTGCAGCGCTCGAGGCCGCAGAGTGAGGGAAGCCGCCCTTGACGCGGGTGCGCGAGCTGATACTGTCCGGCCCCCGCGCCGCGCGCGCGGCGCTCGAGCCGCGATCAGCCCATAGGACGACGCGCGTGGCACAGAAGCTTTTCATCAAGACCTACGGATGCCAGATGAACGCTTACGATTCCGCCCGTATGGCGGAGATTCTGGCGCCGCTCGGTTTCACGGCCGTCGCTG
Source organism: Alphaproteobacteria bacterium (assembly GCA_035625535.1). Lineage (GTDB taxonomy): Bacteria > Pseudomonadota > Alphaproteobacteria > JACZXZ01 > JACZXZ01 > DASPPM01. The sequence continues at coordinate 18,202 of DASPPM010000485.1, read as the reverse complement.
CCGCCGCGGAGGCGGACCTCGTCATTCTCAATACCTGCCATATCCGCGAAAAGGCGGCCGAGAAGGTCTATTCCGAGCTCGGCCGCCTCAGTCGGCTCAAACAGACGCAAGAAGCCTCCGGCCGCGCCATGACGCTTGCCGTGGCGGGCTGCGTGGCGCAGGCCGAGGGCGCCGAGATGATGCGCCGCCAGCCCGCGGTCGACCTGGTCTTCGGTCCGCAGGCCTACCATCGCCTGCCCGAGATGATCGCCCGCGCGGCACGCGGGCGCTTCGTGCTGGAGACCGCATTCGAGGTCGAGCGCAAGTTCGACGAGCTGCCCGAGACGCGCATCCCCGGGGGCCCGGCCGCCTTCCTCACCATACAAGAGGGCTGCGACCGCTTCTGCACCTTTTGCGTGGTGCCCTATACGCGCGGCGCGGAATATTCCCGTCCCGTGGCGGAAGTCGCGGCCGAGGCGCGCCGTCTGGTGGCGGCGGGCGCTTCGGAGATCACGCTTCTCGGCCAGAACGTCAACGCCTACCATGGCCGGGCGGCCGAGGCGGGCGGGAGCTGGGGCTTGGGGCGGCTCATCGCGCATCTATCAGAGATCGAGGAGCTTCTGCGCATCCGTTACACCACCTCGCATCCGTGCCAGATGGACGACGAGCTCATCGAGGCTCATCGCGACATAGGGAAGCTGATGCCGTTTCTGCATCTTCCCGTGCAATCGGGGTCGGACCGCGTGCTCGAGGCGATGAACCGTCGCCACCGTGCGGACGACTACCGCCGCATCGTCGCGCGCTTGAGGCGGGTGAGGCCGGAGATCGCGTTTTCCTCCGACTTCATCGTCGGATATCCGGGTGAGAGCGAGGAGGATTTCGCCGCCACACTCGAGCTCGTGCGCGAGATCGGTTTCGCCCAGGCCTATTCCTTCAAATACAGCGCGCGCCCGGGCACGCCTGCCGCCTTGATGGAGGATCAGCCGCCCGAGGAGGTGAAGATCGAGCGGCTCGCGTGCCTTCAGGCCCTGCTCGCCAGGCAGCAGCGCGCCTTCAACGAGCGGAGCATTGGGAAGCGGGTCGAGGTGCTGCTCGAGCGGCGGGGCCGCCGGCCCGGTCAGCTTGCCGGACGCAGCCCCCATATGCAGGTCGTCAACGTGGCGGCAGGCGATGAGCTCCTCGGCAGGGTCGTCGAGGTCGAGATCACCCACGCCCGCGCGGTGAGCGTCGCGGGCCGGCTCACGGGCGCCCGTTCCAACGCGCCGCGGCAGCCGGCGGCGCCAATCGAGGAGGCAAGGATCCCCGCGTGAGCACGCGCACGAGAGAGGGCGAGGGCAACCCGATCCGCCTGCAGTTCGAGGACAACCGGCTGCTGGCGCGGCTCTACGGAGAGCATGACCAGCATCTCGCGCGCATCGAGCAACAGCTCGGCGTCGAGCTTTCCCAGCGCGGCAACGAGTTGGCGATCTACGGTCCGGTCGCGGAGGCGGGGACGGCACGCGACGCCATCACCGCACTCTACCGTCGGCTCAAGAAGGGCAAGGACGTCGACATGCACGAAGTCGATGCCGCGCTGAGGCTGGCGGCACACGGCGGCGAGGGCCAAGCCGAGCTCGAGGTGGTCACGCGCCGGCGCGTGATCACGCCGCGCTCGCCCACCCAGGGCGACTATATCAAGGCGCTCCAGGAGTTCGTGCTCGTCTTCGGCCTCGGCCCGGCCGGTACGGGGAAGACCTATCTTGCGGTGGCGACCGCGGTTGCCATGCTCACGAGCGGGCGGGTCGACCGCATCATCCTCTCGCGCCCGGCGCTCGAGGCGGGCGAGCGGCTCGGCTTCCTCCCCGGCGACATCCGCGAGAAGGTCGACCCCTATCTCCGTCCGCTTTACGACGCGCTCTACGACATGCTGCCGGCGGACCAGGTCATGAAGCGCCTGGGCAACGGCGAGATCGAGATCGCGCCTCTTGCCTTCATGCGCGGCCGTACGCTCTCGAACGCCTTCATCATTCTGGACGAGGCGCAGAACACCACGCCCATCCAGATGAAAATGTTCCTGACCCGCCTCGGCGAGAATTCGCGCATGGCCGTCACGGGCGACCTGACGCAGATCGATCTGCCGCTCGGCGCGCGCTCGGGCCTCGAGGATGCGATCGACGTGCTGCAGGGCGTCGCCGGCATCACCCTCATCCGCTTCACCGACAAGGACGTGGTGCGCCATCCCCTCGTCACCCGCGTGGTGCGCGCCTATGACGCCAAGGATCGGCGGCTCTTGGAGACCGCGCGGCCGACGAGGAAGAGGGGTGGCGCCGGCTGATCATGACGACGCGCATCGAGATCGAGGTTTCCCTCGCGTGCGCGCGCTGGCGCCGGGCGATCGCGAACGCGCCCCGGCTTGCGCAGAGGGCGGCCGCGGCGGCACTCGCCGCGGCAGGCCGCGAGGGGGCTCAAGTGCCGGGCGCCGCCGAGCTCAGCCTCGTGCTCGGCGACGATGCGCTGGTGCGCGGGCTCAACCGCCTCTACCGGCGGAAGGACGCCGCGACCAACGTGCTCTCCTTCCCCGCGCTCACGGACGCGGAGCGCGGGCGCGCGGCGCGCGCAACGAAGCCGGCGCGGCCGGCACTTCTCGGCGACGTCGTCGTCGCCTTCGAGACGAGCCGCCGTGAGGCGGCGGCTCTCGGCAAGCCGCTCGCCGATCATCTCGCCCACCTCGTCGTGCACGGCACGCTCCATCTCCTGGGCTACGACCACGTGCTCGCAAGAGACGCCGCGCGCATGGAGCGGCTCGAAGCCGCCGTCCTTGCCGGGTTCGGCATCGCCGACCCTTACGAGGCACCCCGGCCCGAAGGGCGTGCGTCGCGGTCAAGCCGCGGCGGGGTTGCGCTCCATGGCTGAGCCCTCCTCGGCACCCGGTCGCGGCGGTGGCGGCAGCACGTCGCTCGTCGGGATTCTGCGCAACTGGCTCAAGGGCCTGCGCGGACAGCGCGACGGCGAAGGGTCCTTGCGCGAGGCGCTCGGCGAGCTCATCGAGGAGACCGCCGCCGCCGCCGCCGAGATCGATCCGCAGGAAAGGGCGCTTTTGGCCAACATCCTGGAGCTCCACGAGCTCACGGCAGAGGATGTCATGGTGCCCCGCGCGGACATCGTGGCGATCGAGCACACGGACTCGCTCGACGAGCTCCTGCGGGTGATGAGCAAGGAGGCGCACTCGCGCATCCCGGTCTATCGCGGGTCGCTCGACGACGTGATCGGCATGGTGCACATCAAGGATGTGCTCGCATGGTGGGGCCGGCCGGCCGAGTTCCACATCGAGAAGATCATGCGCCCCGTGCTCTTCATAGCGCCTTCGATGCGCGCGCTCGACCTCCTGCTCAAGATGCGCGCCACGCGCCGGCATCTCGCCCTCGTCGTCGACGAGTTCGGCGGCATCGACGGCCTCGTCACCATCGAGGATGTCGTCGAGGAGATCGTGGGCGAGATCGAGGACGAGCACGATGGCGAGCTGCGCCCGAGCATCGTCGAGGGCGCGGGCGGGGTGCTCATCGCCGATGCGCGGGTGCCGGTCGAGGAGTTCGAGGCCAAGGTCGGCCGCGTGCTGCGCGAGGAGGAGCGCGAGCACATCGACACGCTCGGCGGACTCGTCTTCGCGCTTTCCGGCCGCGTTCCCGCGCGCGGCGAGGTGGTGGCGCATCCTTCGGGCCTCGAGTTCGAGGTGATCGACGCCGACCCGCGGCGCATCAAGCGCTTGCGCGTGCGCAAACCGCCTCCTCCTCCGGCGAGTGCTGCGTGACGGCGGCGCGCGTCGATCCGGCGCCAAAGATCTTCGGCGCTTTCGCGACCATCGCAATCCGGCTGGCAGCGCTCGCGGGCTGGCGCCGCTACGCGCTTGCAGCACTCCTGGGCGTGCTCGCCACGCTCTCGCTCCCGCCCGTCTATGCCACGCCACTGATCGTGCCTGCCTTCGGCGGCCTGCTCTGGCTTCACGACGGCAGCAAGACGCACTTGCAATCCCTGGCGCTCGGCTGGTGGTTCGGCTTCGGCTTCTTCCTCTCCGGCCTTTACTGGATCGGCATCTCGATGACGGTCGACATCGCCCGCTTCGGCTGGATGATCCCCTTCGCGACGGGCGGCCTTTCGGCCGGCTTTGCTCTCTATTCGGCGGCGGCGCTCCTGCTGCTGCAGCTTTCGCGCGCCAAAGGGGTGGGACGCGTATTCGCTTTCGCCGTGGCATGGACGGTGGTCGAGTGGCTCCGCGGCCACCTCCTTAGCGGCTTTCCCTGGAACCTCATCGGTTACACCTGGACGCTTGCCGATGCGCCCATCCAATTGGCCTCCGTCGTCGGCATCTACGGCTTGAGCCTTCTGACCGTGGTGATCGCTGCCCTCCCCGCGGCGGCTGCGGGCGCCCATGCCGTGCGCCGCCCGCTCCTGCCGATCGTCGCTGCGGCCCTGCTTGCCGCGGCACTTTGGCTGGGCGGCGCGCTGCGTCTCGCCGATGCGCCCGCCGTCATGGTGCCGAACGTCAAGCTGCGCCTGGTGCAACCGGACATCGCGCAGAGCGACAAGTGGGATCCGGCGCGGCTGCGCGAGAACCTCGTCGAGATGATGCGCCTATCGCTCGGGCCCGGCTACGCGCAGGTGAGCGATCTCATCTGGCCCGAAGCGGCGATCCCCTTCCATCTCGCAGAAGAGGGCGAGCTCAGAGAGGCGCTTCGGCGCATCGTGCCAAAGGACGGCGTGCTTTTGACCGGCACGCTGCGCCGTGCGCCGGCCGGCCCCGGCGGCACTCCCTTGGGCGGCTCATACAATGATTACAACAGCCTTGAGGTGCTCGACGTCGCCGGCCAAGTCGTCGCCAGTTACGACAAATTCCATCTCGTGCCCTTCGGCGAGTACGTCCCTCTGCGCGGCATCCTGCCTCTCGCTAAGCTCACGCCGGGCCTCGGCGACTTCTCCCCCGGCCCCGGCCCGCGCACGCTCGATCTGCCGCATCTGCCGCCGGTGAGCCCGCTCATTTGCTATGAGGCGATCTTCCCCGGAGACGTGGCCGACCCCGCGCGACGGCCGGGCTGGCTCCTCAACGTCACCAATGACGCTTGGTTCGGCGACAGCTCCGGCCCCTATCAGCACTTCGAGAGCGCGCGGGTGCGCGCGGTCGAGGAGGGCCTCCCGCTCTTACGCGCCGCCAATACCGGCATTTCCGGCGTGATCGATCCCTATGGCCGCGTGATCGCGCGACTCGGGCTCGGCAAGAGGGGCGTAGTCGATGCGCCGCTCCCCGCGGCACTCCCCGGCGCCACCGCAATGGCGCGATTCGGCTCGCTCGGGCTCGCAGGGCTCCTCGCGCTCTTTCTGCTCCTGGCCTGGCGGTTTTCGCGCTAGTCCTCGGACTTTATCTTGTCCGAAACTCGATTGCATAAATTTCTAGATGATTTACCGTTTGACCCCCCACGGGATTATAAGTAAGTTTTTTTCCGCCAAATACTGTTTCCGCAAACAACTCACGATGGTCCATCATGGCCCCACGCTTACGCGCAACCCGTATCAAGACCGGTAAACCCAATCCCGTTGACGTCCATGTCGGCAGTCGGGTCCGGCTCCGTCGCACCATGCTCGGCATGAGCCAAGAGAAGCTTGGCGAAGCCATCGGCCTCACCTTTCAGCAAGTCCAGAAATACGAGCGTGGCGCCAACCGCATAGGCGCCAGCCGGCTGTTCGAGCTGAGTCGCGTGCTCGATGTCCCCGTATCGTTCTTCTTCGACGACATGCCTAGCGAGGCGGCGCTGCGCGCGAGCCGGACGCATGCGGCGGAGGAGGGCGAACAGCTCGAGCTCGATCCGATGGCGAAGCGAGAGACGCTCGAGCTCGTCCGTGCCTATTACAGGATCACCGATCCAGGGGTGCGGAAGAAGGTGTTCGAGCTGACCAAGGCGCTGGCCCGCGCGGGCGACGCGGCCTAATCCCGCTCCGCAAGACCTCTCGCCGCCTCGCAACCGGCAGGCCGGCCGGCCGCACGCGCGTGGACCTGATCTCAGTCTGAGCGCGAGGTGCCTTGCGCGTGCGCCAAGCTCGGAGGATGGGCGGAGGCCTTGTCGTCCGGCTGCCTCGGGCCAAGCGGCGCGGCAATTTCCACGCCTGCGCTCGCAGTTGTGCTTGACACGGCCCTTCAAAGGCTGCGACAAAACCGCGCTTCAGGCCGCGGCGGGAACGCGCATGCGCACTCGAGGGAGCGGCCGATTCCTCGACATCGCACGTCAAGGGGGGTGAGCGTGGCCCTGCGCGATTATCTGTTCACCAGCGAGTCCGTTTCCGAGGGTCATCCCGACAAGGTTTGCGACCGTATCTCGGACGCCGTCGTCGACACCTACCTCACCGCGGATCCTTTCGCGCGGGTGGCCTGCGAGACGCTCGTCACCACCAACCTCGTGGTGATGGCGGGCGAGGTGCGCGGGCCCGCGAGCATCACCAAGCAATCACTCGAGGAGGTCGCGCGTCGATGCATCAAGGAGATCGGCTACGAGCAGGACGGTTTCCACTGGCAGAAGGCGCAAGTGCAGGTCCACGTCCACGCCCAGTCCTCCGACATCGCGCAAGGGGTCGATGCCAAGGACAATAAGGACGAGGGTGCGGGCGACCAGGGCATGATGTTCGGCTATGCCTGCCGCGAGACGGACGCGCTCATGCCGGCTCCCATCTATTACGCGCACGCCATCCTGCTCTCGCTCAAGGAGGCGCGCCACTCGGGGGCCGAGCCGGGCCTCGGGCCGGACGCCAAGAGCCAGGTGACGCTGCGCTACGTGGCCGGCAAGCCCGTCGCCGCCGCCTCGATCGTGGTTTCCACCCAACATGCAGCCGAGCTCGACCAGGACGAGGTGCGCGAGATCGTGCGGCCCCATGTGATGAACGTCCTGCCCGAGGGTTGGATGTGTCCCGAAAGCGATTTCTACGTCAACCCCACCGGACGTTTCGTGATCGGCGGCCCCGACGGCGATTCCGGCGTCACCGGGCGCAAGATCATCGTCGACACCTACGGCGGCAAGGCGCCCCACGGCGGGGGCGCCTTCTCCGGCAAGGATCCGACCAAGGTCGACCGCTCGGCCGCCTATGCCGCGCGCTATCTTGCGAAGAACGTCGTCGCCGCAGGCCTGGCCGACGAGTGCACGATCCAGCTGGCCTACGCGATCGGCGTCGCCAAGCCGCTTTCGGTCTATGTCAACACCCACTCGACGGGGCGCGTGGACGAGGAGCGGCTCGTCAAGGCGCTCTGCGACATGGTCAATCTCTCTCCGCGCGGCATTCGCGAGCATCTCAAGCTCAACAAGCCGATCTACGCGCGCACCTCCGCCTATGGCCATTTCGGGCGGCCGCCCGAGCCGGACGGCGGCTTCTCCTGGGAGAAGACCGATCTCGCGCCCGAGCTCCGGCGTTTCTTCGGCTTCAACGGCGCCTGAGCTTTCCGCAAGCGAGCCAATGCGCGCGGACTTCGCCCCGCGCCTCTATGGCCGCCGCAAGGGCAAGAAGCTGCGTCCGCGGCAGGAAGCGCTGCTGCGCACGAGTTTGCCGCGTGTGCGTATCGAGCCTGCCCCTCGCGGGGAGCGGCTCGACCCGAGGCGGCTGTTCGCCCCCGCGACCGAGGCGGTGTGGCTCGAGATCGGCTTCGGCGGGGGCGAGCATTTGGCAGCGCAAGCCAAGGCGCAACCGGCGCTGGGCTTCATCGGCTGCGAGCCCTACCTCAACGGCATCGTCAAGCTCCTGGCGGAGATCGCGCGCGAGAAGCTCGCCAATCTGCGCATTTTCCCTGACGACGCGCGCCCGCTGCTCGAGACGCTCAGCCCAGGCTCGCTTGCCTGCGTCATCGCCCTCTTTCCCGATCCCTGGCCCAAGACGCGGCACCGTCGGCGCCGCCTCATCCAAAAAGAGACCCTCGATCTCCTGGCGCGGGCGATGGCCGAAGGAGCCGAGCTGCGTTTGGCGACCGACGACGAGGATTACGCCGCCGCCATGCGCGAGGAGCTCGCCGCGCACGGCGGCTTCGCTGGGCCCGAAGGAGGGGGCGAGGGCTTTCACGAGCGACCGACGGGCTGGCCGCCCACGCGCTACGAGGAAAAAGCCCTCAAAGCCGGACGGCGGCCCACCTACCTCGTCTACCGGCGTCGGCCGCACGGGGCCAGAGGGGCTTGATTTCCGGGCTGCCGGGCCCGGCTGAGGCCCGCGGAAAAGTCAAAAAGGCCTTGCGGCGCGCGGCTCTATCGCTATATTTCCCGGACAAGACGTGGTCCCGGAAGGACTGATGAGGTAAGAGACCGGAACGAGAGTGGGTCAGAAGCCCACTCTTTAATTTTATTCGGTCGAGGTTGCATAGGAGGTCCGGCTGGCGCGGCCCGCACGGCGGGCAAGGGAGTCGTCGGTGGTAGGATCGGAACTGCAACACCGCATCGAGCGCCTTCTTGCCCCATCGCTCGAGGCCATGGGTTACGAGATCGTGCGGGTGCAGCTCTCGGGCGGCCGCGTCCCCACGCTCCAGGTGATGGCGGAGCGGACGGATGGCGCGCCGATCACGCTCGACGATTGCACGGCGATCAGCCGGACGGCGTCGGCGCTGCTCGATGTGGAGGATCCGCTGCAAGGCTCTTACACCCTCGAGGTCAGCTCGCCCGGGATCGACCGTCCGCTCGTGCGCGCGAAGGACTTCGAGCGCTTCGCAGGCTTCGAGGTCAGGGCCGAGACCGCGGTGCCCTTCGACGGCCGCCGTCGCTTCCGCGGCAGGCTGCTGGGGATCGCGGAAGGGATGGTAAGGATCGCCTTGCCGGAGGGAAGCGTCAGCCTGCCGCTCGGCGCGATCCTCAAGGCTCGGCTGGTTTTGACGGATGAGCTCCTCGCGGCCGCGCAAGCACAAGAGCGTGCCGCCAACGAACGACGAAGGTAGAGGAATGACCACAGTTCAGATGAGCGCTAGCTCGCCGCGCATCGAGCTCCTCCAGGTGGCCGATGCGGTCGCGCGGGAGAAGGGCATTGACCGCGACGAGGTGCTCGAGGCGATGGAGCAGGCGATCCAGAAGGCCGGCCGCTCGAAGTACGGGCTGGAGCACGACATCCGCGCCGCGATCGATCGCAAGACCGGCGAGATCAAGCTCGTGCGCTACCGCGAGGTAGCGGACCCGGTCGAGAACGAGACGACCCAGATCTCGCTGGCTGAGGCTGAGCGCATCGATCCGAAGCTCAAGGTGGGCGACTTCATCACCGATCCGTTGCCGCCCATCGACTTCGGACGCATCGCGGCACAGACGGCGAAGCAGGTGATCGTCCAGCGCGTGCGCGAGGCGGAGCGCCAGCGCCAGTACCGGGAGTACAAGGACCGCACGGGCGAGATCGTCAACGGCTTGGTCAAGCGCGTCGAGTTCGGCAACGTCATTGTCGACCTCGGCCGCGCCGAGGCGATCCTCAGGCGCGAGGAGATGATCCCGCGCGAGAGCTTCCGCCAGGGCGACCGCGTGCGCGCCTACATCTACGAGGTGCGCGAGGAGCCTCGCGGGCCCCAGATCTTTCTCTCCCGCACGCGGCCCGAGTTCATGCAGCGCCTCTTCGCGCAGGAGGTGCCGGAGATCTACGACGGCATCATCGAGATCAAGGCGGTCGCGCGCGATCCGGGCAGCCGCGCCAAGATCGCGGTGATCTCCAAGGATTCGAGCATCGATCCCGTGGGCGCCTGCGTGGGCATGCGGGGGAGCCGCGTGCAGGCCGTGGTGAGCGAGCTGCAGGGCGAGAAGATCGACATCATTCCCTGGTCCCCCGAGCCCGCGACCTTCGTCGTCAACGCACTCGCCCCCGCCGAGGTCGCGAAGGTGGTGCTCGACGAGGATACGCGGCGCATCGAGGTGATCGTGCCAAGCGAGCAGCTCTCCCTCGCGATCGGCCGGCGCGGGCAGAACGTGCGGCTTGCCTCCCAACTCACCGGCTGGGACATCGACATCCTGACCGAGGACGAGGAGTCCCAGCGCCGCCAGGAGGAGTTCCGCACGCGCTCCCAGCTCTTCATCGATGCGCTCGACGTCGACGACGTGCTCGCGCACCTTCTGGTGACCGAGGGCTTCTCGACCATCGAGGATGTGGCCTTCGTCCCGCTCGAGGACCTGACGGGCATCGAGGGCTTCGACGAGAGCCTGGCGCGCGAGCTGAGCGCCCGCGCGCGCGTCTATCTCGAAGAGCAGGATCGCAAGTTCGAGGACCGCCGCCGCGAGCTCGGGGTCGAGGATAGCCTCAGCGCGATCCCAGGCCTGACGCCGGCCATGCAGGTGACGCTCGGCGAGGCGGGCATCAAGACGCTCGACGATCTCGCCGACCTCTCGAGCGACGAGCTCATCAGCCCCGAGGACGGCCTCTTGCGCAGCTTCCAGCTCGATGCGGAGACGGCGAACGCCATCATCATGGCCGCGCGCCAGCATTGGTTCGCCGACGAGGCGCCGGCGGCTGAGGCTGCCGAGCCGCAGCCGAAGGGGAGCTGAGGACGATCGGCGCCATGCGGGCGGACGCGGGTGCCGAGCCCCTCGAGCCGGCGCGCGAGGACGGCGGAGAGGAGCGCCATGCCCCGCTCCGCCGCTGTATCGTGAGCCGTGCGGTCCTGCCCAAGGAGCGGCTCATCCGCTTCGTGGTCGACCCAGAAGGAACGCTCTTGCCCGACCTCGAGGGAGGCCTGCCCGGGCGGGGATTATGGTTGCAGGCGCGGCGGGATGTAGTAGAAACAGCCTGTGCCAAGGGCAGCTTCGCCAAGGCGGCGCGGACGGCGGTCAGGGTTCCCCCGGGAATGGCCGACCGCATCGAGGGTCTCTTGCGACGGCGCTGCCTGGATATCGTCGGGCTAGCGCGTCGCGCGGGTCAGCTTGCCACCGGCTTCGAGCAAGTTCGCGCGTGGCTGGAGGAGGGACGGGCGGCGTTGCTGCTTGAGGCGACCGACGGATCGGAGGGCGGGCGCGCCAAGCTTCTCGGAAGCGAGGGCCGCCTGCCGGTCGTCGAGCTGTTCAGCGCGCGCGAGCTGGGCGCCGCGCTCGGACGAGAGCAGGCCGTGCATGTCGCCCTCGGCCGGGGCGCGCTTGCCAGGCGGCTCCTCGCCGAGGCGTCGCGTCTTGCCGGCTTTGTCGCTGCGGGCCGCGTGATCCTGCCGGCTGCGGACAAGGCGAAGTCGCCATGAGGGAAGAACGGACCGATATGACTGAGCCGCACGAAACCGACCAGAAGAAGCCGCTTGGGCTGTCGCGTCCCGGCCGCCTCGAGCTGCGCAAGACGGTCGAGACCGGGCAGGTGCGCCAGAGCTTCCCCCATGGCCGCTCGAAGGCGGTGACCGTCGAGGTCAAGCGCAAGCGCACCTTCACCCAGGACGCCGGCGGCCTGCTCCACGAGGTCAAGGCGCCCGTGCCGGACCTGGCGGCGGCGCACGCCGAGGCGGCGGCCGAGGAGGCCGGTCACGCCGCGCGCACGCTCACCGAGGAGGAGCGCGCGGCGCGCGTGCGCGCGCTCAAGAGCGCCGTTCAAGCCGACTTTGAGGCGCGCCGGCGCCACGAGAGCGAGGAATTCCACCGCATCGAGGAGGAGGCGCGCCACCGGGCCGAGGAGGAGATCCGCCACAAGGCCGAGGAGGAGGCACGCCGCGAGGCCGAGGCGGAGGCGCGCCGCAAGGCCGAGGAGGCCGCCCTCGCGGCGCTCATCCAGCCGCGGCGCGAGACGGCCGAGGAGGCGCGCGAAGCGCCGCGCCAGGCGCGCGGTGCCGAGGCCGCCGAGCCCGAGGCGCGGGGGGCTCCCCATCTCAAGGCCGTGCCGCGTCCGACCGCAGCGGCGGCGGCCTTGGCGCCCGAGGAGGAGGAAGAGGCCGAGCGGGCGACCAAGCGCGCGGCCGGCAAGGCGCGCCCGGCCTTGGCGCCGAAGCGTCTCGAGCCGCGCCGGCGCACCGGCAAGCTCACCATCACGCAGGCGCTCACCGACAGCGAGGAGGAGCGCGTGCGCTCGCTCGCCTCGGTGCGTCGCGCGCGCGAGCGCGAGAAGCAGCGCGCGCGCCAGGCCCTCATGGAAGCGGGCCAGAAGATCGTGCGCGAGGTGGTGGTGCCCGAGGCGATCACCGTGCAGGACCTCGCGAACCGCATGGCCGAGCGCGGCGCCGACGTGATCAAGACGCTCATGAAGCTCGGCGTGATGGCGACGATCAACCAGGCGATCGATGCCGACACCGCCGAGCTCGTGGTCGCCGAGTTCGGCCACAAGGTGAAGCGCGTCTCCGAGGCGGACGTCGAGATCGGCCTCGAGGGTATCGAGGATGCCCCCGAGAACCTGGTGCCGCGCCCCCCTGTCGTCACTGTTATGGGACACGTCGACCACGGCAAGACTTCGCTCCTGGATGCCTTGCGCGCGACCGATGTCGCCGCGCACGAGGCGGGCGGCATTACCCAGCACATTGGCGCCTACCAGGTCGCGCTCAGCACCGGCCAGCGCATCACCTTTCTCGACACGCCGGGCCACGAGGCCTTCACCGCCATGCGCGCGCGCGGCGCCAAGGTGACGGATATCGTCGTGCTCGTCGTGGCGGCGGACGACGGCGTGCAACCGCAGACGGTCGAGGCGATCAACCACGCCAAGGCCGCGAACGTTCCCATCGTGGTCGCGATCAACAAGATCGACAAGCCCGATGCCAATCCGGACCGCGTGCGCAACGATCTCCTGCAGCACGGCGTCGTGCTCGAGCAGTTCGGCGGCGACGTGCTTGCCATCGAGGTCTCGGCGACCAAGCGCACGAATCTCGAAAAGCTCGAGGAGGCCATCCTTCTCCAGGCGGAGATATTGGATCTCAAGGCCAATCCGGCGCGCTTGGCGCAGGGAACTGTGATCGAGGCGAAGCTCGAGCGCGGCCGCGGTCCGGTCGCGACGGTGCTCATCCAGCGCGGCACGCTCAAGGTCGGCGACATCTTCATCGCCGGCAGCGAGTGGGGGCACGTGCGCGCGTTGCTCGACGATCGCGGGCTGCCGATCGAAAGCGCCGGCCCGGCGGCGCCGGTCGAGGTGCTCGGGCTCAACGGCACGCCGCTCGCGGGCGATGCCTTCAGCGTGGTCGAGACCGAATCGCGGGCGCGCGAGGTCACGGAGTTCCGCCAGCGCAAGCTCCGCGACGTTCGCGTGTCGCGCGGCGCGCGCGGCACCGTGGAGCAGATGTTCTCCAAGATCGCGGCGGGCGAGGCCAAGGAGCTGCCCATCGTGGTCAAGGCGGACGTTCAGGGCTCGGCCGAGGCGATCGTGAACGCGATCGAGCGCCTGGCTACGGACGAGGTCTCCGTGCGCGTGCTGCATGCCGGCGTCGGCGGCATAAACGAATCCGACATCGCGCTCGCCGCCGCGACCCAGGCGCTGATCGTCGGCTTCAACGTCCGTGCCAACCCTCAGGCGCGCGAGCTCGCCCGGCGCGACGGGCTCGAGATTCGCTACTACTCCATCATCTACGACGTCGTCGACGACGTGAAGAAGATGCTCTCCGGCCTCTTGGCCCCGAGGGTCGAGGAGAAGCTCCTGGGCCATGCCGAGGTGCGCGAGGTCTTCGCCATCAGCAAGGTCGGCAAGGTCGCCGGCTGCATGGTGACCGACGGGCTCGTGCGGCGCAGCGCGCGGGCGCGCCTCCTGCGCGACCATGTCGTCATCCACGACGGCAAGCTCGGCAGCCTGCGTCGCTTCAAAGAGGAGGTGCGCGAGGTCAAGGAAGGCTATGAGTGCGGTATGTCCTTCGAGAATTTCCAGGACGTGCAGAAGGGCGACATCATCGAGTGCTACGAGGTCGAGGAGGTGTCACGGGAGCTGTAATCGGCTCCTCGGCGCTTTCCGTCGTGCGCGAGCTTCTGCCGCACCCGCTTTCCGGAAGATCGTGCTGAACCCGTAGACGTGACATGACAAGACAACGTCTCAAGCCGGAGGGCCAGCGCCAGCGGCGCGTGGGCGAGGAAATTCGTCACGCCCTTGCCCGCATCATCGAGCGCGGCCATTTCCGCGATCCCGATCTCGTGGGCGTCCCCATCACCGTGACCGCGGTGCGCATGAGCCCCGATCTGCGCCATGCGACGGCGGGAGTCCTGCGCTTCGGCGGCGGCGACACGGCGGCGGTCGTGCGCGCGCTCAACCGCGCCGCCGCCTATGTGCGCGGGCAGCTCGCCCACGAGGTCAGGCTTCGCTATGCGCCCGAACTCCGCTTCGAGGAAGATACGGCCTTCGAGCGCGCGGCCGAGCTCGACCGTCTCTTCTCGAGCCCCGCCGTGGTCCGCGACCTTGGCGCCGAGGCGGGCGAGACGGAAGGCGCCCCGCCGCGCGGCCCGGGCGAGGAGCGCGGCCGTGGCACGTAGGCGAAAGGGTGCCAAGATCGACGGATGGCTCGTCATCGACAAGCCCGCCGGCATCACCTCCGCCGCGGCCGTCAGCCGGGTGAAGCGGGTGCTGGGTGCCGCCAAGGCGGGCCATGCAGGCACGCTCGATCCGCTGGCGACGGGCGTGCTCCCGATCGCGCTCGGCGAGGCCACCAAGACCGTCGCCTATGCGATGGAGGGCAGCAAGCGCTACCGCTTCACGGTGCGCTGGGGAGAGCAGCGCACCACCGACGACGCCGAAGGCGAGGTTGTCGCGCGCTCGGACAAGCGGCCGAGCCGGGCCGAGATCGCGGCGGCATTGCCGCGCTTTGCGGGCGAGCTCGAGCAGGTTCCGCCGGCCTACTCCGCGATCAAGGTCGAAGGTCGGCGCGCCTACGATCTCGCGCGCGCGGGCGAGGCACCGGAGCTCGCGGCCCGGCGCGTCCGCGTCGAGCGCTTCGAGCTCCTTGCCGTGCCCGATGCCGACCACGCGGTCTTCGAGGTGCTCTCGGGCAAGGGCGCCTATATGCGGGGGCTCGTGCGCGATTTGGCCGCAGCCCTCGGGACTTACGGGCATATCGCGGCCCTCAGGCGGCTCTCGGTCGGGCGCTTCAGCGAGGCCGAGGCGATTTCCCTGGATAAATTCGAGGCGCTGGGGCATAGTCCCGCCGCACTCGAGCACCTCTTACCGGTCGAGACCGCGCTGGCCGACATCCCGGCGCTGGCCCTGACCGAAATCGAGGCGAAGCTCTTGCGGAGCGGTCGCCCCGTGCAGGTGCTCCGCACCGCCGATAGAGCGAAGATCGACGGCATGGCGGACGGCGACGTGGTCTGCGCGATTTCCGGCGGCAAGCCGGTGGCGCTCGTCCGGGTCGCCTCCACACCCGTCCTCCAGCTCCGTCCGGTGCGGGTGCTTCATGTGTAACCCCTAGCTTTCAGGAGAAAGCGATGTCGATTAGCGCGGAGCGCAAGCGCGAGCTCATCGGCGAGTTCGCCCACGGCGAGACGGACACCGGCTCGCCCGAGGTTCAAGTCGCGATCCTCAGCGAGAGGATCAAGAACCTCACCGACCACCTCAATCTCCACAAGAAGGACTTCCACTCCCGGCGGGGCCTTCTCATGATGGTCGGCCAGCGCCGGCGGCTGCTCGATTACTTGCGGGTCAAGGACCCGGAGCGCTACGAGCAGCTGATCAAGCGTCTCGGCCTGCGCCGCTGACGCAGACGCGCGCCATGCCGCGGGCAATCCCCACGAGAAGGCGCCACCCCCTCGCCCATGCGCGCATGGAGCGGGTCCGACCTGCTCGCGTCCCGGTCCGGTTTCCGGAGGACGGGAGCAGCGTCGTTTTACAGCGATCCGGCAGCGACCGGAGAGCGGAAGGATAGGGCAAAATGTTCAAGATTTATCGGAAAGAGCTCGTCTGGGGCGGGCGTAAGCTGGTGCTCGAGACCGGCAAGATCGCTCGCCAGGCCGATGGGGCCGTGCTCGCGACCTATGGCGAGACCACCGTGCTCGCGACCGCCGTTGCAGAGAAGACCGTCAAGCCCGGCGTCGACTTTTTCCCATTGACGGTGAATTACCAGGAAAAGACCTTCGCGGCCGGCAAGATTCCCGGCGGCTTCTTCAAGCGCGAAGGACGCCCGACGGAGAAGGAGGTGCTCACCTCGCGTCTCATCGACCGGCCGATCCGGCCGCTCTTCGCCGCCGGCTTCACCAACGAGACGCAGATCATCTGCACCACGCTCAGCCACGATCTGGAGAACGATCCCGACGTGGTGGCCATGGTCGCGGCTTCCGCAGCGCTCACCATCTCCGGCATTCCCTTCATGGGCCCGATCGCTGCCGCCCGCGTCGGCCGCATCAACGGCGATTTCGTGCTCAATCCGCAGATGGACGAGCTGGCCACCTCCGAGCTCGACCTCGTGGTCGCCGGCACCTCGGACGGCGTGCTCATGGTCGAAAGCGAGGCCAAGGAGTTGCCGGAGGAGACCATGCTTCAGGCCGTGATGTTCGGCCATCAGGGCTTCCAGCCGGTGATCCAGGCGATCATCGACCTCGCCGAGGCGTGCGCCAAGGATCCCTGGGCGCTGCCGAGCGGACACGAAGACAGGGAGCGCGCCTCCGCTCGGCTGGCCGAGGTCGCCGAGGAGACGCTGCGCTCGGCCTACCGCGAGACCGTCAAGCAGACGCGGGTCGAGCGAGTGGCCAAGGCGAAGGCCGATGCGCTCGCCAAGATGATCGAAGAAGGCTTCGATGCGGAGCTCGCAGCCTCGCTTCTGAAGCCGCTCGAGAAGGAGATCGTGCGCGGCAACATCCTCAAGACCGGCCTCCGCATCGACGGGCGCGACACGCGGACCGTTCGCCCGATCGTCGCCGAGGTGGGCATCTTGCCGCGCGCGCACGGAAGCTCCCTCTTCACGCGTGGCGAGACGCAGGCGCTCGTCACCACTACGCTCGGCACCGGACAGGACGAGCAGATCATCGACGCGCTCGAGGGCGAGTACAGGGAGCACTTCCTCCTCCATTACAATTTCCCACCCTACTCGGTGGGCGAGGCGAGCTTCATGCGCGCCCCCGGTCGCCGCGAGATCGGGCACGGCAAGCTCGCCTGGCGCGCGATGCGTCCGCTCATGCCGCCGAAGGAAGGCTTCCCCTACACGATCCGCGTCGTCTCGGAGATCACCGAATCGAACGGCAGCTCGTCGATGGCGACCGTCTGCGGCGCCTCGCTCTCGCTCATGGACGCGGGCGTCCCGCTCACGCGCCCGGTCGCCGGCATCGCCATGGGCCTCATCAAGGAGACGGACGGCTTAGCCGTGCTCTCCGACATCCTCGGCGACGAGGACCATCTCGGCGACATGGACTTCAAGGTCGCCGGCACGGAGCGAGGCGTCACCTCGCTGCAGATGGACATCAAGATCACCGGCATCACCGAGGAGATCATGCGCACGGCGCTCGATCAGGCGCGCGAGGGCCGCATGCACATCCTGGGCGAGATGAGCAAGGCGATCGCGGGCTCGCGCGAGGGCGTGAGCAAGCACGCGCCGCGCATCACCACCTTCACCATCCCCAAGGACAAGATCCGCGAGGTGATCGGCACGGGCGGCAAGGTCATCCGCGAGATCGTCGAGGTCACGGGGGCCAAGATCGACATCGAGGACGACGGCACGGTCAAGGTGGCGGCGGTCGACGAGCGCGCGAACCAGGCCGCGATCGATTGGATCCGCAACATCGTGGCCGAGCCCGAGGTCGGGGTGATCTACCGCGGCAAGGTGGTCAAGCTCGTCGACTTCGGCGCCTTCGTGAATTTCCTCGGCAGCCGCGACGGCCTCGTGCACGTCTCGGAGATGGCGCCTTACCGCGTCAAGCAGCCCTCCGATGTCGCCAAGGTGGGAGACCAGGTCTACGTCAAGGTGCTCGGCATCGACGAGCGCGGCAAGGTTCGCCTCTCCATGAAGGCGGTCGACCAGAAGACGGGCAAGGAGGCCGCAGCGCAGCCGAGCGAGCGCGAGCAGAGGCGCGAGGAGGGCGGCCCGCGAGAGGCCGGTCGCGCCGACTGAGCGCCGCCGGAGATGCGCTTCTCGAGGGCGCCCCTCACGCGCCGTTGAAAGGGGCTTCGCGGCCGCGCGAGGCCGGCCGCTGGCGCTGGCGTCCCCGCGTTCTTTCCTAGAGCAATTCCGACGAAGCGGAATCGCCCCCTCACCCAGCTTTGCCTAAGCTCGCTACGCTCGCTAAGGCTGCGCAACCCTCTCCCCCTCAATGGGGGAGAGGGTAGGGTGAGGGGGCTGCTTCCACCGAAATGGATTCCGCTCTAGACGAGCTGCAGGAATATCACGATCAAGCCGACGACCGAGACGCCCCAC
>DASPPM010000484.1:0-2670 GCA_035625535.1 Alphaproteobacteria bacterium | reverse complement strand
CAAGCTGTGGCCCGCCGCCCGCGTCGCGGAGGCGCTCGCCCGCCTGACCGCGGCGGAGATCGCCTGCAAGTCGACCGCCATGCCGGATGAGGCCATCGCGGCGCGCGCTTTGCTCGAGCTCGCGGGCTCGGCGCTGCGCCGCCGGCGCAGCGTGTGACGCAGGCTCACGCTCCGGCGGGATCGCGGGAGAGACGCTGCACCAGCTCGTCGAGCTGTGTGAGGGTGTCGTAGCGCAGTACCAGCTCGCCCTTGGTGCCGCGGTGCCTGAGCGCCACTTTGAGACCAAGCTTCAAGGAGAGGTCGTGCTCGAGCGCGCGCGTGTCCGCATCCTTGCCCGCCTCGGCGACCGAAGTGCGTCTCCGCCGCGTCGTCCCCCGCCGCACCAGGCGTTCGGTCTGACGCACATTGAGGCCGCGCTTGACCACCTCCTCGGCGAGCGCGGTCGCATCGCGGGCATTCAAGAGCGCGCGCGCATGGCCCGCGCTGAGCGCCTTCCGCGCCAGCAAGTCCTTGACCGGCTGCGGCAGTCCTAAGAGCCGCAACATGTTGGCGACGTGGCTGCGGCTCTTGCCCACGACCTTGGCCAAGTCCTCCTGCGTATGGGTGAACTCCGCCATCAGCCGTTGGTAGCCCTCCGCCTCCTCGAGTGGGCTCAGATCCTCGCGCTGGATGTTCTCGACGAGGGCGATCTCGAGCGCCTCGGCGTCGGAGAGGTCGCGGATGGTGACGGGAACCTCGTGCAGCGGCACCTCTTGCGCGGCACGCCAGCGCCGCTCGCCGGCGATGATCTCGTAAGCCGCTGCGTCGTCGCGCGCGTGGCGCACCAGAATCGGTTGCAGGATGCCTTGCGCCTCGATCGAGCGCACAAGCGACGCCATCTCCTCCGCATCGAAGCTGTGCCGCGGCTGGAAGCGCCCCGGCCTGAGCGCGCTTGTGGGCAGCAGGCGATGGGAGCGGCTCTCCTCGGATGCCGCGCTCTCTTCAGGCGCGGCGCCGAGCAGGGCCGAGAGCCCGCGCCCGAGCGGCCGGCGCTTTACCTCGGGCGTCACCTCCCTGCCCCCACGGCGATCGGCTCGCGCGACAAGCCCTCCTGGCGCAAGACCTCGCTCGCCAACTGCAAATAAGCCTGGGCACCTGCGCAACGCAAATCGTAAAGCAGCACGGGCTTGCCGTGCGACGGCGCCTCCGAGACCCGTACGTTGCGCGGGATAACGGTTTGATATACTTTGCTGGCTAAGTGTTCGCGTACGTCGCGTGCGATCAGTTCGCTCAATCCGTTGCGGCGATCATACATCGTCAATACTACACCTTGGATGGCTAGGCGTGAATTGAACGTACGCTTCACGCGTTCTATCGTACTAATTAGGTGACTGAGGCCTTCCAGGGCGTAGAACTCAACTTGCAGCGGCACCAGCACCGCGTCGGCGGCCACCAGCGCATTGAGGGTGAGCAGTCCTAGCGCGGGCGGGCAATCGATCAGCACGTAATCATGGCTTGGCGCCATAGCGGCGAGGGCGTCATGGAGGTGATATTCGCGGCGCGGCGAATCGACGAGCTCGAGCTCGGCTCCGGTCAGCTCGAGCGAGGCTGCTATGAGATCGAGCCCGGGAATCCCGGTCGAGAGCAGCGCCTGATCGATCGGCAGGCCATCGAGCAGGACCTCGTAGGAGCTGAGGCGCCGCCGCTCGCGGTCGATGCCGAGGCCGGTGCTGGCATTGCCTTGCGGGTCGAAGTCGACCAGCAACACGCGCTGGCCCACCGCGGCCAAGGCCGTGGCGAGATTGATCGCCGTCGTGGTCTTGCCCACCCCCCCCTTCTGATTCGCGATCGCGATGATGCGGGGATGCCGGGGCGGGCTCGAGTCGTCAAGGCTATCCATTTGATTCGACACGAGTAATCTCCCTAATGCGAAGTATCGACCCGCCCGGCGCGCTGATGCTCGAAAAACGCTCGAGACTCATCTTCCATGCTTTCCGCGCCTCGGTCAATTCTTCTTCAAGCCGCCTGCCCTTGAGGAAAAGTGCCGCTCCGCCCGGGGCCAAAAGGGCTTGGGCGTAGCCCAGAAGCTCGCTGAGGGGCGCGAGCGCGCGCGCCGTCACCACATCGAAGCTCCCGTCGCACAGCTGCTCGATGCGACCTTCCCGCACCCTCGCCGATGCCCCGGTCGCGCGAATGGCTTCGCGCAGGAAGGCGCATTTGCGGGCATCCGACTCGATGAGCTCGACCTCGCCGACCCCCATGATGGCCAGCACCAGCCCGGGGAATCCGGCGCCGCTGCCAAGGTCGGCGAGCCGGCACGGCCGCTCTGGGACGAGGCCCAGGAGCTGGGCGGAATCGAGCATATGCCGGCGCCACAGGTCGGGGAGCGTGCTCGCCGCGACCAAATTGACTGCCTTCTGCCAGCGCCGCAAGAGCGCGGCGTAGCGCTCCAGGCGCGCGAGTGTTTCACGTGAAACATTCGTCGCCGCCTGGAACGACTGCGGGGTCAGAGGTGCGGCGGCACTCACGCCGATTCGCGGCGCGGCTCGCTGCTGCTGTCGCGGCGCACGAAGCGCAGGAGCAAGGTGAGCGCGGCAGGGGTGAGGCCGGGGATGCGCGCGGCCTGCCCCAAGGTCCCGGGGCGAATTGCGCTCAACTTCTGGTATGCTTCCGCCGAGAGCCCACTAATTC
>DASPPM010000483.1:0-6102 GCA_035625535.1 Alphaproteobacteria bacterium | reverse complement strand
GTCATCTCGAACACGCCGATCTCGTCGGTCGGCCCGAAGCGGTTCTTGACCGCGCGCAGGATGCGGAACTGGTGGCCGCGCTCGCCCTCGAAATAGAGCACCGTATCCACCATGTGCTCGAGCACGCGCGGGCCGGCGATTTGGCCCTCCTTGGTGACGTGACCGACCAGGAGGACGATGCTGCCGCGCCGCTTGGCGGCGCGGATGAGCTCCTGGGCGGCGGCGCGCACCTGGGCGACGGTGCCGGGGGCCGAGTCGAGGGTGTCGACGTACATGGTCTGGATCGAGTCGATCACCACGACCTCGGGGCCCTCGGGGACGTCCAGGCTCGTCAAGATGTCGCGGATGCTGGTGGCGGCGGCAAGCTCGACCGGAGCCGAGGTGAGGCCCATGCGGGCGGCACGCATGCGCACCTGGTCGATCGCCTCCTCGCCCGAGATGTAGGCCACGCGCGCCTCGCCGGCAAGCCGCGCGATCACCTGGAGGAGGAGCGTCGACTTGCCGATGCCGGGATCGCCGCCGACGAGCACGGCCGAGGCCGGCACGAGGCCGCCCCCGCAGACGCGGTCGAACTCGACGATGCCGCTCACGCGCCGAGGGATTTGCGGGGCGGCGCCATCGAGTCGCGAGAAGGCGAGCGCCTTGCCCTTGCCCGCATCGAGGCCGCGCGGGCTCGTCTCACGCGGGAGCTCCTCGACGATGCTGTTCCAGGCGCCGCAGGCCTCGCAGCGGCCTTGCCAGCGCGGATGGGCGGCGCCGCATTCCTGACACACGTAACGGTTTTGCGGCTTGGCCACCTAAGGGCTTACCTCCGCCGCAGTGAGGGGGTAGGGCTCACGCGTGCACCTCCATCTTGATCGGCCCCTTGGCCCGCCCGTGGATGAACTGGTCCACGTAAGGGTTCGCAACATGGTCCAGCTCGGCGACCTTTCCCGACCAGATGATCTTACCACCATAAAGCATGGCAATGCGGTCGGCGATCTTGCGCGCGCTCGCTATGTCGTGGGTGATCGAAAGGGCCGTCGCCCCCAGCTCGCTCACGCATTTGCGGATGAGGTCGTTGATCACGTCGCCCATGATGGGATCGAGCCCGGTGGTCGGCTCGTCGAAGAAGATGATCTCCGGGTCCGTGGCGATCGCGCGCGCCAAGCCCACGCGTTTCTTCATGCCGCCCGAGAGCTCGGCGGGCTCGAGGTCGGCCACATCGGGTCCCAGCCCGACCTGCGCCAGCTTCCGGATGGCGATCTCCTTCGCCGGCTCGCGCGCGAGGCCCTTGGCCTGGATGAGGCCGAAGGCGACGTTCTCCCATACGGAGAGGCTGTCGAAGAGTGCCGAGCCTTGGAAGAGCATGCCGAACTTGCGCATGATCTCCTCGCGCTCCCGGCCGCGCATGCCCACCACCTCGCGGCCGTCGACCTCGATCGAGCCGCGCTCGGGCTCCAAGAGGCCCAGGATGCACTTGAGGGTGACCGACTTGCCCGAGCCCGAGCCGCCGATCACCACCACCGACTCGCCGACGCCGATGTCGAGATCGACGCCCGTGAGCACCGCCTTTTCTCCGAATCGCTTGTGCACGTCGCGGAGCCTGATCTTGGGCGTGGCGTCGGTCATGCGTCGGGTTCGCTCCTCACGCTTTTGCGGCCGCCGAATGGCTTGCTGATTATGCGCTGCACGACCGTCCCGCGACAAGCGCGGCCATGGCAGGCGCCGCCCTCAGGTGCCGAAGAAAAGCGCCGTCAGCACGTAATTGAAGGCGAAGATGAGAACCGAGGCGGAGACCACCGCGTTCGTGGTCGCGGCTCCCACGCCCTCGGCACCGCCCTTGGAATGATAGCCGTGATAGCAGCCCATGAGCGCGATCAGGAAGCCGAACACGCCGGCCTTCACCAGTCCTGACACGACGTCGATGGTCTTGAGGTCCTCCCAGCTCAGCTTGATGTAGTTGGAAGGATTGAAGCCGAGCTTGTACACGCCGACGATGTAGCCGCCGAACACGCCGATGATGTCGGCGACGAAGACGAGGCACGGCAGCATGGCGAGCCCGGCGATGAGCCGGGGTGCCACGAGATACTTGAAGGGGTCGGTCGAGAGCGTCTCCAATGCGTCGATCTGCTCGGTGACCCGCATGGTTCCGATCTCGGCCGCCATGGCTGCACCGATGCGGCCCGCGACCATGAGGCCGGCGAGCACGGGCGCCAGCTCGCGCGTCATCGACAGCACGACCACGGTCGGAATGGCCTGCTCGGCATTGAAGCGCGAAAAGCCGGTGTAGCTCTGGAGCGCCAGCACCATGCCGGTGAAGATTGCGGTCAGGCCGACGACGGGCAGCGAGAAGTAGCCGATCTGGATCATCTGCTGCCCGACGAGCCGCAGGAAGAAGGGGGGTCGGACGCAGTGCGATACTGCGATGCCGGTGAAGACGGTGATGCGTCCGACCGCCGCGAGGAAGACGATGAAAACCCGCCCGATCGGTGCCAGCACCGCTGAGATCACGTTATCGGCCCTGCCGGCACGTCGCTCTGACAAAGAATGAGGCGCTCCATCGATAGGCGGTCCGCAACTACGTGCCGGGGCCGGCGCGGGCGGCGTCGGACGGGTCGCACCATACCCAATGCTTGTCGGAGTGTCAACGCGGCCTTCGCGAATTTGGGCTGTAGTGGCAAGGACTTGCGCCGTCTTCCCCGCCTCCCGCCGGTGCTGCCGGGAAGGCGAAAGCATCCCCCTCCCGTTGCGCGGGCGAGGGTGGGCGAGCTGCTAGGGGGCCTCCTCGGGCGCGTAGTCCGTGCGCTCGAGATTGGCGAAGCGGGTGAGGGCGCTCTCGAAGAGAAGGTGCACGCCGCCGATCGGCCCGTGGCGCTGCTTGGCGATGTTGACGTCGGCGACGTTGTGGATCTTTTCGCCGTGCTCCTGCCAGCGGCGGTGACGTTGCTCGAAGCGGTCGTCCGCCTCGTCCGCACGCGGCTTCGGCTCGGAGCGCTCGTGGTAGTACTCCTCGCGGAAGATGAACATGACGACGTCCGCATCCTGCTCGATCGATCCCGACTCGCGCAGGTCGGCCAGCTGGGGCCGCTTGTCCTCGCGCTGCTCGACGGCGCGAGAGAGCTGGGAGAGCGCCAGCACGGGCAGGTCGAGCTCCTTGGCCAGCGCCTTGAGCCCGCGGGTGATCTCCGAGACCTCCTGCACCCGGTTGTCGTTGCGCGTGACCCCGCCCGGGTGGAGAAGCTGGAGATAATCGATGACGACGAGGCCGAGCCCATGCTGCCGCTTGAGCCGACGCGCGCGGGTCCTGAGCTGCGGCACGCTAAGCGCCGGCGTGTCGTCGATGAAGAGGTTGAGGTGCTGGAGCCTCTGCACCGCCTCGAGAAAGCGCGGGAAGTCATCGCGGCTCACCTCGCCGCGGCGGATGCGATCCGAGGAGATTCCGGTCTGCTCTGCGAGAATGCGGTTGGCGAGCTGCTCAGCCGACATCTCGAGGGAGAAGAAGGCGACCTTGGCGCCCTCGGCCACCCGGCTTCGGCCTTCCTCGTCGCTCTCCTCCCGGTAGGCGGCAGCGGCATTGAAGGCGATGTTGGTGGCAAGTGCCGTCTTTCCCATCGACGGCCTGCCGGCGAGGATGACGAGATCCGAAGGATGCAGACCGCCAAGCTTGCGGTCGAGGTCGATGAGGCCGGTGGTGACGCCGGTCACGTGGCTGGAGCGCTTGAACGCCGCCTCGGCCGAGTGGATTGCCTCGGTCATGGCATCGGCGAGCGGCACGAAGCCGCCCTCGAACTCGCCCGTGGTGGCGAGCTCGTAGAGGTTGCGCTCGGCCTCCTCGATCTGCTGCACCGCCGTTTCGTCGATCGTCACTTCGAAGGCGCGGTTGACCATCTCGCTGCCGAGCTCGATGAGCTCGCGCCGCAAGGCCAAATCGTGGATGGTGCGGCCGTACTCGCCGGCATTGATGATGCTGATTGCCGAGGCCTCGAGGCGGGCGAGGTACTTGGTGCCGCCGATCTCGTCGAGCGCTTTGTCCTGCTCGAAAAAGGCCTTGAGCGTGATCGAATTCGCCAGCTGTCCGCGCTCGATGAGGCGCGCGCAGGCCGCGAAGATGCGTTGGTGCCTGGGGTCGACAAAGTGCTCGGCCTTGAGATATTCCGACACCTTCTCGTAGGCGCGGTTGTTGGAGAGCACTGCACCCAAGAGCGCCATCTCGGCTTCCGCGTTGTGCGGCGGGGTGCGCAGGCCCGCGCCTGCATCTTGTCCGCGGCCGAGCGGGGTTATGGCGGCGCTGTCGTTCGAGAGAGTAACCATGACCGAGAGAGATTAGCGCCGAGTGCCGGGGCACGCCAAAGGGTCTCTGCGCGCGAAATAGGTGGAACACGGGGATAGAATCGCGGGCGCTCGCAAGTCATTGATGCGGCGCCGAAACTTTTTTGCCGGCACACAGCCGGCCGGCGTCCCGCGAAGAAAGCCATCCGGAGGCGCGTGGCGACGTCGCGAAAGCGCGGCGACTCGGGAGATGTGCCGCTACCGAGTCACGCCCGCGCGGAGACGGAGAGGTCGCTTTGCGTCGTGTGCTCGCGCTCCCAATCGAGCATGTAGTCGCGGGTGAGCGGAACGGCGTCGAGGCGGTTGGTGAGCTGTATCTGCATCACCATCTGTCGCAAGTGGCGGAAGGCGACCTCGCAGCTGGTCAGGTAATATTCCCACATGCGGCAGAAGCGCTCGTCATAGAGCTTCAGGATCTCCTGCCGGTTGGCCATGAAGCGCCGCCGCCATTCGGCGAGCGTCTTCGCATAGTGGAGGCGCAGGATCTCGACGTCGGTGACCCAGAGCCCGACTCTCTCGACGGCCGCGAGCACCTCCGAGAGTGCCGGCGTGTAGCCCCCGGGGAAAATGTATTTCCTGAGCCATGGGTTGGTGCCGCCGGGCGGCTCCATGCGTCCGATCGAGTGCAGAAGGCAGACCCCGTCGTCGCTCAAGAGCTCCTTCACCTTGGCGAAGAAGTCGCGGTAATAGCCGGGTCCGACGTGCTCGAACATGCCGACCGAGACGATGCGGTCGAAGCGCCCCTCGACCTCCCGATAGTCGCGAAGCGCGAACTTGACGCGGTCCGCAAGCCCGGCATCGGCCGCGCGCCGGCGCGACGCCTCGAGCTGCTCCTGCGAGAGCGTCACCCCCGTCACCTCCACCTCCTCCGCCGTGCGCGCGAGGTAAAGCGCGAGCCCGCCCCAGCCGGAACCGATGTCGAGGACCCGATGGCCGCGCGCGATGCGAAGCTTGGAGGCGATGTGGCGCTTCTTGTTGTCCTGCGCGACCTCGAGGCTCTCATTGCCGGAGGTGAAGTAGGCGCAGGAATATTGCCGGTCCTTGTCGAGGAAGAGCTCATAGAGCCGGCCGGAAAGATCGTAGTGGTGCGCCACGTTGCGCTTGGCTCTGCCCGGGTAATTGAGGGTCCATAAGGGGCGCAACCAACGCTGGACGGTTTCGTAATGGAGCTGGACCGGGTACGTCTCCTGTCCCTCCATGTTGCTCAGCACGAGCTCGAGGAAGCCGCCGAGGTCGCCCTCCTCGATGGTGAGCGTGCCGTCCATGTAGGCCTCGCCGAGGTAGAGGCTTGGATGGACGAAAAGCTTGTAGTGGAGCTTGCGGTCGTGGAGCCGTATCGCCGAGGATCGCCCGCCGCCCTCGCCGAAGCGATAGGTACGGCCATTCGCATCGACCACCCTGAGCGTGCCTACGCGGACCAGCCGCTTTAGGATGTGACGGAGCAGCATGGCCCTCTCCCATGCTTTGTTCTTTCCGCGCGGCGGCGACAGGCTCAGCCGCTCCGCCGCGAGCGGCTCTCAAGCGCCATCTTGCAGACTCTTTGCCGCCCTGTACAGAGCGGAGCGAGGCCGCTCCTCGCGTTCTCAGGACGGAGGGGCCTCCGCGGCGGAGGACTCGCCGGCCCGGACCTCCGCCGGCGCTGGCTCGGCCGCCGGCTCGGCGATGCCGATGATGGCACCGCCGCGTTCGATCTGGAGCTGGGCCTCCTCGGGCGAGCGCGCCACGTTCACGGTGACCGTGACGACGACCTCGGGGTGGAGGGCTATGCGGACGGGAAATAGGCCGAGCGCC